>NZ_JHQR01000377.1 GCF_014843825.1 Mesorhizobium silamurunense | reverse complement strand
CCGGTGGACGGCGCCGGGCGGCCGCTGGCCGAGCCGCTGATGTACAACGACAAAGTTTCGGACGACGCCATGCTCGCCGCGATCGCCCGCACGGCGCCGGAAACCAGCGCCGCGCATGGGGCGACGTCCGGGCTTGCCAAGGCGCTCTGGTTCCAGCGCATGCCCGGCGTCCATGCCGTGCTGCACCAGGCCGACTGGATCGGCGGGCAATTCTCCGACCGTTTCGACGTCAGCGACGAAAACAACAGCCTGAAGACCGGCTATGACGCCGAGGAACGCCGCTGGCCTGACTGGATCGCGGAAACCGGCATGCGCCTGACGCTGTTGCCTGGAGTCGCCAGGCCGGGCAGCGTGACCGGCAGGCTCACGGCCGCGGCAGCCGACCTGTTCGGACTGCGGCGCGAGGTGGCGGTGGTTGCCGGCACCACGGATGGCTGCGCATCGTTCCTGGCGACGGGCGCGGCGGATGCCGGCGACGGCGTCACCGCGCTCGGATCGTCGCTGACCATCAAGATGCTGTCCGACCGGCCGATCTTTGCGCCGCGCTACGGCATCTACAGCCATCGGCTGGGCGACGCCTGGCTGGCGGGCGGTGCGTCGAATACCGGCGGCAAGGTGCTCGCCCAGCATTTCCCGCTCGCGCGCATCGTCGAACTCAGCGCCGCAATCGATCCGGCGGCCGAGACCGGCCTCGACTATTATCCGCTCGGCGCGGCCGGCGAGCGCTTCCCCATTGCCGATCCTTCGCTGCAGCCGCGCCTTCTGCCGCGGCCAGAATCCGACGCCGAGTATCTGAAGGCGATGCTCGAGGGCATCGCAGCCATCGAGGCGCTCGGCTACCAGAGGCTTGCCGAACTCGGCGCGCCGAGATTGACCTCGGTGCGGAGCGTCGGCGGCGGCGCCGCCAATGCTGCCTGGACCGAGATCCGGCGGCGCAAGCTAGGCGTCGATTTCCTGCCGGCACTCTCCGATGATGCCGCAGCCGGGACGGCAAGGCTGGCGCTGATGGGTGCAAGAGAGGCGGGGCTGCTGTGAGCATGAAGCAAGCCAGACATCTCGGCGGGATCGGAGCGCTCGCCGATCGCTACGACGTGTTCCTGCCCGACCAGTTCGGCGTGCTGCATGACGGGCAGCAGCCCTATGCGGGTGCGGTCGAAGCCCTGTCGGCGCTGAAGCGCGCCGGCAAGACCGTGGTGCTGATCTCCAATTCCGGCAGGCGGGCGGAGCCCAACGAGCGGCGGCTGCTGAAGCTCGGTTTCGAGGCGGGAAGCTGGGACCATTTCGTCTCGTCCGGCGAGGTGGCCTGGCGGATGTTCAAGGACATGGTGGGCTCGGGCGTCTTGAAGGCGGGCACAAGATGCCTGCTGATCAGCCGTGACGGCGACCGTTCGGCGATCGAAGGCCTGCCCTTGACCCTGACCGAGCGGGGCGACGACGCAGAGCTGGTGCTGCTCTCGGCCAGCGAGGGCGACCGCTATGATCTCGATCATTACGGCACGCTGCTTGACCCGGCCGCCGCACGACGGGTGCCGTGCTTCTGCACCAATCCCGACCGGATCATGCTGACCGCGGTCGGACCGCGTTTCGGCGCCGGCGAGATCGCCGACCTCTATGAACGCCTCGGCGGCAGCGTCACCCGTGTCGGCAAACCCTATCCGGCGATCTTCGAAGCGGCGCTGGCGCTGGCCGGAAATCCGGCGCGCGGCGACGTTGTCTGCGTCGGCGACAGCGTCGAGCATGACATCGCCGGAGGCAGCCGCGCCGGCGTCGCGACCGCACTGGTCATGTCCGGAATATTGGCCGATGCCGGCGACCTGACCGGGCTGTTCGAAGAGCTTGGCGCGTGGCCGGACTACACGATGGATGCCTTCCGCTGGCGTTGACCTACCCTATACGACTGCCGGCTGCCGGATCGAACAGATGCAGTGACGTCGGATCGGCGGCGAGGTGGATGATGTCGCCCGGCTTCACGTCGCTGCGGCCCATGACGAAGACGCAGATCTGCTGGTTGGCCAGCCTGACATAGAACTGCGTCGACAGGCCGAGCGGCTCGACGACCTCGACCTCGGCCTTCAGCGCGCCGTCGTCGGCGAGCCTGATGTGCTCGGGCCGGAGCCCAATGGTGAGCGCATCGCCATCGCTCAGCGGCAGGCCATCCGGCAGCCGCAACTTCTGGCCATCGGCGAGCACGGCGTCGACCTTGCCGCCCTTGGCAACCTTAGCCGGCAAAAAGTTCATGCCGGGCGAGCCGATGAAGCCGGCAACGAAAGTGTTGACCGGCCGGTCGTAGAGTTCCAGCGGATGGCCGACCTGCTGCACGTAGCCGTCATGCATGACGACGATGCGGTCGGCCATGGTCATGGCCTCCACCTGGTCATGCGTGACATAGACCGATGTGGTCTTGAGCTGCTGGTGCAGCGCCTTGATCTCGGCGCGCATATGAACGCGCAGCTTGGCGTCGAGGTTGGACAGCGGCTCATCGAACAGGAACACTTTCGGGTCGCGCACGATGGCGCGGCCCATGGCGACGCGCTGGCGCTGGCCGCCGGACAATTGGCGCGGAAGACGGCCGAGATAGCTGTCGAGGCCGAGGCGCTTGGCGGCGGCGCCCACCCTGCCGTCGATCGTCGTCTTCTCGGCCTTCTTCAGCATCAGGCTGAAGCCCATGTTGGAGGAGACGTCCATATGCGGGTAGAGCGCATAGGACTGGAACACCATTGCGATGTCGCGGTCCTTCGGCGCGACATCGTTGACCAGCCGCTCGCCGATGCGGATCTCGCCGCCGGTGACCTCCTCCAGCCCGGCGATCATGCGAAGCAGCGTGGACTTGCCGCAGCCTGACGGGCCGACCAGCACGACGAACTCGCCATCGGCGATCTCGAGGTCGACGCCGTGCAGGATGCGCAGCGAGCCATAGTCCTTCTCGACATGTTGCAGCGTGACGGAAGCCATCGATTATCCTTTGACCGCGCCGGCGGTGAGGCCGGTGACGAGATAGCGTTGCAGGAAGGCGAAGAAGACGCAGACCGGGATCAGCGCCAGGATGGAGGCCGCCATCATCTGCCCCCAATCCACCGCGAACTTGCCGATGAAGGTGAGCAGGCCGACGGCAAAGGTCTTCTGCGCGTCGCTGGAAATCAGCATCAGCGCGAACAGCAATTCGCTCCAGGCCGCGGTGAAGACGAAGCCGAGTGTCGCGCCCATGCCGGGCAAGGTCAGCGGCACGATCACCCTGCGCATGGCTTGGGCACGCGTGCAGCCGTCGATCATCGCCGCCTCCTCCAGATCCTTCGGGATGCCGTCGAAGAAGGACTGCATCAGGAAAGTGGCGAAGGCGGTGTTGAAGGCGGTGTAGATGATGATCAGCCCGGTCAGGCTGTTGGTCAGGCCGAGATCCCCCATGATGCGGTAGATCGGTGGGATGACCATGACCAGCGGGAAGGTCTGGGTGAGCAGCAACAGGATGGCTAAAGTCGCCTTGCCGCGGAAGGTGAAGCGCGACATCGCATAGCCTGCGAGCGTGGCGATGACTGTGACCAATGCCGCCGTCGACAGCGAGACGATGACGCTGTTCAGGAAATAACGCGGGAAGTCGGAGGCTTCGAGCACGGTGACGAAGTTCTGGAAAGTCATCTCGGACGGCCAGAAGGTGATGCCTTCGGAATAGAGCAAGCGTTCGGGCGTCACCGAGATCTTCAGCGTCCAGAAGATCGGGAACAGCGCGAAGATCACGTAGGCGGCGATCGCCGCGTAAAGGCCGATGCCGCCGACGATGCGCGAGGAGGTGGAGCGACCGGCGATCATCAGACGTGCCTCACAAGCGTGCGGCGAATGGCGATCAGGCCGATGGCATAGGCTATCAGCAGCACCAGAAGCAGCACCGCGACCGCCGAGGCGTAACCTTTGTCGAGCGACTTGAAGGCGCTGACATAGATGTAGACGGGCACCGTGCTGGTGGAGCCTGCCGGTCCGCCCTCGGTCATGACGAAGATCAAATCGGCGAAGGTGGCGATCCAGATGGTGCGCAGCATGACGGTGATGACGATGGTCGGCGCCAGGAACGGCAGCGTCACCTTGGTGAAGCGCTGCCAGGGCGAAGCGCCGTCGATGGCCGCGGCTTCATGCAGCTCGGAGGGGATCGACTTGAGCGCCGCAAGCAGCGTGATGGCGAAGAAGGGGATGCCGAACCAGATGTTGGCGACGATCGGCCCCCACATGGCGGTGGCCGGATCGGACAGCACGTTGGTCGGCTCAGCCTTCAGCCCGAGCGCGAAGAGCCAATGCGGCAGCGGACCGATGATCGGATTGAACAGCCAGGCCCAGGTAAGGCCGGAGAGGAAAGACGGTACGGCCCAGGGCAGGAACACCACTGCCTGCACGACCTTGCGGCCGTGGAACGGCTTGTCGAGCAGCAGCGCGAGAGCCAGGCCAAGGAAGAACTGGAAGAACAGGCTGGCGACCGTCCACCATAGCGTGTTGACCAGCGCCTGGCCGAGCACGGCGTCGGAAAGCATCGCCTGGTACTGGCCGAGGCCGACATATTCCGACTTGAAGGCCGAGAATTTGCGGAAGGAATAGCTGATGCCGATGATGAGCGGCACCAGAAGCACCACGACCAGCAGGACAATAGCCGGCGAAAGATACAGCCATGGCTCGATTGCCGCCCTGCTCAACCGTTGCTTTCGCGGCCGGCCGGCGGCTCGGATTTCGGACACTGCGTAGGTCATGCGGGTGGCGCTCTTTAGCAACTTGCGGCGGCAGACTTGATGTGGCGACGGCGACAGCCTCCTTCCCTCCGTTCACGGGGAGAAGATGCCGGTAGGCAGATGAGGGGCGGCGCTAGCATGGCAGAACTCGGCACTGCCCCTCATCCGGCTCTTCGAGCGACCTTCTCCCCGCAAGCGGGGAGAAGGAAGGCCGCCTACTTCTTGTTCTTGGCCAGCCAGGCCTGCTGTTCCTTGGTCAGGAACGCCGCCCATTCGTCGGCCACCTGCTTGGCCGGCTTCTGGCCGAGCAGCACTTCCTGGAAGTTCTTGATCGCCACCTGGTCTACGAAGTTGCCGAGGTTCTCCAGATGGGTCGGCGGCGTCACCATTTCATATTTGGAGCTGTCGCTGAGCTCGGTGAACCAGCCCTTGAACTGCTCCGTCTTGAAGTGGGCATCCTGGTCGGCACCGTTATGGATCGGGACGACGCCAACTTCCTTGGCCCATTCCAGATTGTCCTTCGGCGACAGCAGCGTCGCCATCAGCTTCCAGGCCTCGTCCTTATGCTGGGAATTGGCGAACATCGCCCAGCCGGCATAACCCAGCGTCGGATAGGACTTGCCGCTCGGGCCGACCGGCAATGGCGCGACCGCGAAATCGTCGGCGCTCATCTTGTCGGCGATGCCGAGCAGCGCGTCCGGGTCCTGGTTGAGCATGGCGCAGGTGCCGGAATAGAAACCGGTCACCGTTTCGTTGAAGCCCCAGCTCACCGCGTCTTTCGGCGCCAGGCCGTTCTTGTACATGTCGGCCAGCATCTGCAGGCCCTTGACCGAACCCTCGTCATTGATGGTCGAGGTGCCGTCCTCGGTGAAATAGCCGCCCTTGCCGTCGGCGATGTTCATGAACATGTGCATGCCGTTGAAGGCGCCGGGGCCGCCGCGCAGGCAGTAGCCGTATTTGCCGGGAATCGCCGAGATTTTCTTCGAGAATTCCACGAACTCGTCGAGGGTTGCCGGCGGACGGTCGAGGCCCGCTTCCTTGAACAGCTTCTTGTTCCAGAACAGCGCGTTCACATAGTAGCCGTAAGGGATCATGAACTGGGTGTTGTTGACGGTCGAGCCGAATTGCTTGGCGCGCTCGCCGAGCGTCTTGGCGTCGTCCCATTTGGCCATGTAGGGGCCGAGATCCTCGAGCTGGCCGTTATTGGCATAGAGGCCCATCCAGCGCTCCGGCATCTCGACGACATCGGGCGTGTCGCCGGCCTGCACCATGGTGAGGAATTTTTCGAAGGCCTGGCCCCAGGGCAGCGAAACGAGCTCGACCTTGATGCCGGGATTGGCCTGCTCGAACTCGGCGATCTGCTTCTTCAGGAATTCGGTGCGCGGCGGGCTGGTGATGACCTCGACCATCTTGACGGTGGTGTCGGCCAGCGCGGTTCCGGCGGAGATCGCCAGGCCGGCAGCGGCGGCAAGCATGATTGTCAGTCTTTTCATGTTCAGGACTCCCATTTTTGAACACATTATTTTTTTGCTCTGTCGAAGGCCTGGGCGATGTCGGCCCAGAGGTCCTCGACATTTTCCAATCCGACATTGAAGCGGATGGTTCGGGGGCTGACGTCGAAGCGAGCCATCGAATTGAGACCCGGCGTCTGCTCGAGCGAGGCCTTGGCCGGCACGACCAGGCTTTCATGGCCGCCCCAGCTGACGCCGATGCGGAAGAGCTTCAGCGCATCGACGAAGGCAGGAATGTCGACATCCTCGGTGACCTCGAAGGAGAACAGCCCGGCATAGCCGGCGAGCGTCTTCTTGCCGGGATGATTGGAATAGGCGGGGTGGTTGACCCGCTCGACCTTGCCATGCGCCTTCAGCCGCTCGGCAAGGATGAGCCCGCTCTTCATGTGGTGCGGCAATCTCAGCGGCAGCGTGCGCAGGCCGCGCAGAAGCAGCCAGCCCTCGAAGGGCGACAGCTTGCCGCCGAGCGAGGAATAGGTCTGCTCGTTGATGTGCTTGATGTGCGCGGCCGAGCCCGCCACCACGCCGGCGACGGTGTCGCTGTGGCCGCCGAGATATTTCGAAGCCGAATGCAGCACCAGATCGACGCCATGCGCAATCGGCTTTTGGAAGACGGGCGTGGCCCAGGAATTGTCGATGGTGGTGACGATGCCCTCTTCCTTCGCCAGCCGCGTCAGATGCTCAATGTCCTGCAGCTCGAACATCATCGAGGTCGGGCTTTCGAGATAGAGCAGCTTGGCGCCGGGAAGTGCCGCCGCGACCGCGTCGGGATCGGAGCCGTCGACGTAGTCGACCTTGATTTGCAAGCGCGGGAACAGCCGCTCGAACAGCCGGTAGGCATCGCCATAGCAATTGCGCACGGCGACGATGCGCTCGCCGGCGCCGACGAAGGCAAGCACCGTGGCGCTGATCGCCGCCATGCCGCTGGAGAAGCCGCGGGCGGCTTCGGCGCCTTCCAAAGCCGCGACGCGCGCTTCGAATTCCATCACCGTCGGGTTGTCGCCGCGCGAATAGATCGGCTGCCTTCTCCTGCCGGCAAAGGTGTCGGCCATATCGGCATAGTTGTCGAAGGTGAAGAGCGAGGTCTGGTAGATCGGCGGCACCACCGCGCCGCCGGGAAACGGATCGTCATGCGCGAGAAGCGTCGCCGCCTCGCCGAGATAGTCGCTGGCCAGGGAAGCCGGATCGAAGGCGGCGGGGTGCTCGTTCATTTGCGGTCCAAAAGTTTGAGGTTGGCGGCGCCGCGCTTCAGGTCGTCCTCGACCGTGGCGATGAGCTTCAGCGCCTCGCCGCGGGCACCCTCGGGATCGTGCGCGGCGATGCAGTCGAAGATTGTGCGGTGATAGGGAAAGCTGGCGTGGCCGAAGTCGCGCACACCCAGCGGATGTTCCCAGAAGCGGTGGAACAGCTCGTGCATGGCGCTGATGATCTGCTCGAACAGCGGATTGCCGGAGGCGCGGTAGACCGACTGGTGGAATTCCCAGTCCTCTTCCGACGACATGCCCGCGCGGGTGTGGAAGGCTTCTTCCATGATGTCGAGCTTGTGCTCGATCTCGGCGATCTCGGCCTTGCCGGCGCGGATCGCGCAAAGTGCTGCCGCCTCGGCCTCCAACGCGCGGCGGATCTCCAGCGTGCGCATCAGGCCGGCGAAATCGTTGCCGCCAGCAAGCGTCAGCGGCATGTGCAGCATGTCGGGCGAGACGGCCGCCTTGAGATAGGTGCCGCTGCCCTGGCGCCGCTCGACGAGGCCTAGCCCCTCCCAGCGCGTCAGCGCCTCGCGCACCGTGTTGCGGCTGACCTTCAGGCGTTCGGCTAGGATGCGCTCGGTCGGCAGTTTTTCACCGGGCCCCAGCGCCTCCTGCCTGACGAAGCCGGCCAACGCCTTCAGCACCGCGTCATCGCGGGCCGTCGTCTGAATGGGCGGGAGGCTGTCTGTCACGCCAGCGGGGGCCTAAAGTGGTTCAATGGTCCAACCAATTTCTGCACAGACCGAATGGCGAGTCAACAGCCGAAATCGAGATAGGACCGAACGGCGCGGCGATACGCCATTCGGTCCGACCGGCTCAGAGCGGTTCACCGTTTCACGGAAACGGCAAACCACTTATCTCTTTGTTTTGACGCAATTCCGGACGGAAAACCGTTTCACGCTTTTCCCGGAATTGCTCTAGCCGTGGACGCGCTCCGGTATGGCGCGATCGCTGCGCCAGCGGGCAAACATTTCCTCGCGAGCCAGTCGCGAAGCCGCAAGGCGTGCCTTCGCCTCCGCCAGCACGGCCGGCGAAGCCTCGGCGGGCGTGCCAGACCGGAAGGGAGGCGCCGGAGCGTATTCGAGCGAAAGCTGCACCGTTTCGGCCTCGGCCTGTCCGAGCAGCCTCGCGACCAGCGCCAGACCGAAATCGATTCCCGAGGTGACGCCTCCGGCGGTGATCAGGTTGCCGTCCTCCACAATCCGCTCGTCGACAGGAATCGCGCCGAACTCGGCGAGGAAATCATGCGCGTACCAATGCGTCGTCGCCCGCTTGCCCTCGAGCAGCCCGGCCGCGCCGAGCACCAGGGCGCCGCTGCACACCGAGGTGACATAGCGGGCCTGCGCCGCGCGCTGCCTTACGAAGTCGAGGACCGCCCGGTCCTCCAACAGCGCGTTGACGCCTCCCCCGCCCGGAACGCACAGCACATCGAGAGGCGGGCAATCGTCGAAGGTCACGGTCGGGTTGAGGGACAGTCGCGTCGACGACATTACCGGATTGCGGTCCTTCCAGATCAATTCCACTTCGGCGCCCTTGGCCGTCGCCAGGACTTCGTAGGGCCCGGTGAGGTCGAGCTGCTGGACGTTGGGGAATACGAGAATGCCGAAACGAAGGGACATGGAAATCTCCGTGGGTTGACTCCCGGTAATCTACGGCATCATGTTTTGGCACGATTGCCAATCATCCCTCGTTTCAAGCCAAACCTATGCGCCGTATCGAAATCCTCGCCTATCCCGACGTCCAGCTCCTCGATGTCAG
Source organism: Mesorhizobium silamurunense (assembly GCF_014843825.1). Lineage (GTDB taxonomy): Bacteria > Pseudomonadota > Alphaproteobacteria > Rhizobiales > Rhizobiaceae > Mesorhizobium > Mesorhizobium silamurunense. The sequence goes on along the minus strand of NZ_JHQR01000377.1, from coordinate 1,212 downwards.
CGGACCGCTCCAGGTTTTCGCCAGCGCCAACGACTTCAGGACGCAGGCCAGCGAACCGCCCGTCTACGAAGTCTTGGTCGTCGCCGCTTCGCCGCGGATCAGGACATCGTCCGGTCTCGTGCTGGAGGCAGCAGCGCTGCCGGCGCACGGGCTCGAGATCAACACGGTGATCGTGCCCGGCGGGTGGGGCGTCAACGCTGCCTGCGAGGATCCTGAGCTGGTCCAGTGGATCATCGGCCGGTCGCACGACGCCACGCGAACGGCGTCCGTCTGCAGCGGCGCCATGCTGCTGGCAGAGGCGGGCCTGCTCGACGGCCGTCGCGCGGTCACCCATTGGGGACGCTGTGCCGAGTTCGCCCGGCGCTTTCCGGCGGTCCGCCTCGAACCCGACCCGATCTTCATTCGTGACGGCAATGTCTGGACGTCCGCGGGCGTGACGGCGGGCATAGATCTTGCCCTTTCTTTCGTCGAGGCCGACCTTGGCCGGCGCATGGCGCTTGCGGTGGCGCGCGAGTTGGTCGTCTTCCTGAAACGCCCTGGCGGCCAGGCGCAGTTCAGCCAGACCCTCAAGCTGCAGGATGGCGACGAGCGCTTCGATAAGCTGCATGGCTGGATCCTGGACAATCTGGGCGGCGACCTTTCGCTGACGAGATTGGCCGAACGCGCCAATATGAGCCCGCGCAGCTTCTCGCGGCACTATCGGGAGGCAACCGGCCGTACGCCCGCCCGCGCGATCGAGGAGATACGGATCGAGGCGGCGCGGCGGATGCTGGAGCAGGGACTGGCCGTCAACCAGGCGGCCCGCCGCTGCGGCTTCGGCTCGGAAGAGACGATGCGACGCGGCTTTTTACGCACCCTCGGCACGAACCCGCGCGACTATCGCGAGCGTTTCTGAAGCATCGCCTCGTCTATGAATGCTCGCTACAACGGGCTCACCCCATCTGATAGCACGGCGGCATGGCCGAGCTCGGTCAGCGCGTAGATGCCGCGCTCGGCCCGGGCGAACCAGCCATAGTAATTGTGCAGCAGGATGCTGGCCGCGCGCGGCGAAAGAGCCTTGAGGTCGCGCGGCCGCTTCGGGCCGTCGGCCATGGCGGCGGCGCAGGCAATCGCTTCCTGGCGATAGGCGGTCATGATCGGCCTTTGCCGCGTGCTGCCGCCGATGGACGGATCGCCCTTGCGGCGGTGATGTTCCTCGACCAGGCGCGAGCG
>NZ_JHQR01000399.1 GCF_014843825.1 Mesorhizobium silamurunense | reverse complement strand
AGCTCGCGCGCGCCCCAGCCGCCGAGCGGGCGCTCGGCGAAGCGGATGTCGCCCGAGCTCGCTGGCTGCTGCCGCGCCAGAAGCTTGACCAGCGTCGACTTGCCGGAACCGTTGTGACCGATCAGCCCATAGACCCGCGAGCGCTGCAGTTCGAACGAGACTGGCCCGAGCAGCGTGCGCTCGCCGACGGCAAAGCTGACCGCTTCGACATGAAAGGCTGTCTGGGCACCTGCTCCGGTCAACATCCGTCTCCCAAGCGGCCGCTGCCTCGCCAGGCGGCCAACGCTGGTTGACTAGAAAACATGAGCTTTCTAGTCAACTCTAAAGGTGACTTTCTTGATCAACAAATCTCCGAGCCGCCCGATCGACGGCCCGGCGACACCGTGAGGTCTGGACGACGACGCCGTCGCTGGGCCACCATGCCGGTCGGCAAATCGAGGCAGCAGGCGATGATCAAGGCGACCCCGTTCGACTTCCCCTATGACGGCCGGCTGGTGCCGCAGAACACCGCCTTGCTCGTGATCGACCTGCAGGAGGACTTCCTGTCGCCGACGGGGTACTTCGCCAGGAAAGGCTATGATCCCTCGCCGCTGAGGGCGATCCTGCCGGCCGTGAACCGGCTGATTGCGATCGCCCGCGCCGCCGGCCTGACCATCGTCCACACCAGGCAAGGCTACCGCGCCGACATGGCCGACATGACGCCTTACGAGAAATGGCGCCGCAAACGGGCCGGACTTGACGGCACCGACATCCTGCTGCGCTCCAGCCCGGGCTTCCAGATCGTTTCCGACATAGAGGTCAAACCGCAAGACATCGTCGTCGACAAGACCTGCAACGGCGCCTTCACCTATACGGATCTGGAACTGATCCTGAGGGCGCGCGGCATCGCGCATCTCCTGTTCACCGGCTGCACGACCGATGTCTGCGTCCACACTACCTTGCGCGAGGCCTGCGACCGCAATTTCCAGTGCCTGACGATCGCGGACGCCTGCGCCAGCGGCGACCAAAAAGCGCACGAGGCCGCGCTACACATGGTGACGGTCGAGGATGGCGTGTTCGGCGCGCTGACGGACTCGGAGGCTGTTATTGCTGCGCTATCGCGGCTCGCGGCGGGAACGGGTTGAAGTCGAGATCACGCCACCGCAAGATCTGTTGGCCACAATTTTTTTGCATGCACCGTTCCGTTCCCGGCATCGCGTTCGTCTTGGCGGTTGTGACGATCGCGGAAGCCACCACGGCCTCCGCCGCCAGGACAAACGGAGCCAAGCCATGTCGACCGCAGTGACCTTGATCAATGTCTTTACCGCCACGTCCGGCAAGCAGCAGGACCTCGCAAGGGTGCTTGCCGAAGGGACGCGGAACTTCTTCAGCAAGCAGCCGGGCTCGCTGGCCTCGTCCGTGGTCGTCGGCGGCGACGGCAGCAAGGTGGTCAACATCTCGCAATGGCGCTCGGCCGAAGACATCGCCGCCTTCCGGAGCGATCCCCGCTTCGCCGATTACATGAAGACGATTCTCGAGCTTGGAACGGGCGAGAGCGTGATGGGCCACACCAGCTATTCCCATACGGCTGGCGTGGAGAACTAGGAGGCTGCGTGACCGGTTCGCATGACCATCCCGTTGCGACGACCGAGGCCAGGCTTCGCGCTTTCGAGCGCGAAGCCGCCGGCTTGAGAGCCCGGTTGCACCGCTATTGCTCGCGGATGGTGGGATCGGTCATCGATGGCGAGGACATCGTCCAGGAGGCTTTGGCCAAAGCTTTCGTGGCGATCAGGAATGGAGATATGCCCGAAAAGACCGAGTCCTGGCTGTTTCGCATCGCGCACAATTCAGCGCTTGATTTCCTGCGCAAGCGGACCCGTTCGCGGATGAGCGAAAGCGAGGTCGAGATCGATGCGATCGCCGACGAAGATTCCCCCATCGATGCGCGTATCGCCGCCGAGGCGAGCCTTGCCGAGCTGATGCAATTGCCGCCGGCACAGCGATGCACTGTCGTTCTGAAGGATGTGCTCGGCCACAGCCTCGAGGAGATCGGCGAGATCCTCGAAACCACCGAAACGGCAATCAAGGGCGCGCTGCAGCGAGGTCGCGAGAGCCTGCGCAAGCTCGCCGCCGCGCCACGGGCGGCATCGTCGCGCCCGACCCTCAACCGAGAGGATATGCGGCGCCTCGGCGACTATGTCGCGGCCTTCAACGCCCGGGATTTCGACGCCTTGCGCGGCCTGCTTGCCTACGACGTGAAGCTGGAACTGGTCAATCGGCTTCGCGCCGAAGGCAAGGAATATGTCGGCAATTATTTTGGCCGTTATTCCGACGAGACGCACTGGCACTTCACCACCGGCCTCGTCGAAGGCCGGCCCGCCATCCTGGTCACCAGCCCGGATCGTCCGGACGGGCCGCCGCGCTACTTCATCCTCATCGATTGGGAGAATGGCCGGATCGCCGGCATCCGCGATTTCCTCTTCGCGGACTATGTCATGGACGGCGTCGACTATGCCCCGCAGCCACCATCGTCCGTCGATCCTTGATGAGACCGACGGCCGCGCCGGCGGTCTCACCTCGATCTGAAATCTCAGCGGAGCTGTGCCTCGGTAAAAGAGCGCGACGCAAACGTTTCTGGCGGCGGAGTGTCGGCTTCGCGCCGCGCCAGCGAATTCGCGATCAGCGTGACCGTCTCGCGGCCGATCCGGGCAATCTCACTGGAACGGTCGATGCCGCCGATCATGTATTCCTCGATGCCGAGCGCTGCGTAGGGCAGCAGCGAGAGTGCAAGCCGTGCCGGCGGCCCCGCGACCTCGACCGCCTTGTGGTCGGAGGCGCCCGACCAGCCTTCGGGGCGAATGCGGGCGGGAAGCGCGAAGCGCAGCTTGCCGGCACGACCATGCTCGGCGGCGGCGCTGCGCACACGCTGCATCAACTGCGCGACTTCGTCCGGCGAGCCTGCCGCCAGCTCGAAGATGTCGGCGTGCCTGCCGGCGACCTTCAGCGCGGTGCCGGACTGCCCGCCGAGACGGATCGTCAGGTCGGCGCCATGCGGGCCCTTGCGCGGCACGTAACCGCCTCTGACGCTGTAGAAGGCGCCTTCGTGATCGAAAGGCTTGTCGTTCGACCAAAGGCGCTTCAACAGCACCAGATATTCGTCGATGCGCTGCCACACCACGCTGTGGCCGACGGGCCGCGCCTCGGCGTCGCTGTCCTCGAGCGGCTCGCTCAGCATCCGAAGCGACAGGCGGCCGCCGCTCTTGGCGTCGAGCGCCGCAAGCTGCCTTGCCGCCACCGTCGGCTCGATCACGCCGGCCCAGTGCGTCAGCGCGACTTCCAGCGACGCCGTGCGGTCGAGCGTCTGGGCGGCGATATCCATATTGGTGAGCAGGCCGGCCGGGTCGTCGACCACCAGCTTGCGGAAGCCCGCATCCTCGATCAGCGACAGCTTGGTCGCGGTCTCGGCGAAATCATAGAAGAAGCTGCCATTGGCAGGCTTACCGGGAACATGCGTGAACTCGATCGGCATTGCCATCGCCTCCATCACGTTGGTCGCCCCGCTTCGAAACCCTCGAATTGAAATTCATGCGCAGGCGCACGACAGCGCGCCGGCACGCGGCCAGTTTCAACTCCAATCACTCGACTCGGTTTTTTTGTCTTGCGGGACCTCGTCCCGATGCGGTCAGGGTATGATCCCGAGCACCACCGCGCCGGTGAACACGAACGCCAGCGCGAAAACGAGATAGGCGAAGGTGCCGCCATAGGCGGGCCTCCAGCTCTGGTCGGCGGTCAGCCTCTGGCCCTTGCGCTGAGCATTTTGCATGTAGGTCATGGTCGAGCCTCCGTCTCGGCCATTAATCTATAAAGTTAGTATACTTTGTCGATTGCTATTTTCGGGTAATTTTTGAAACCACATTCTCAGAACCGGCCAATAGGTGGTTTTTCTTGCCCTTCCAGAGGAGAGGGTCCGATCGTCAACCCATGCGACGCCGACTTTGACTGAGCTGCGATCCGCCGGTCCAAGCAGCCTCCCGACGCCAAAAAGCCCTTTGTTCGACAAGGCTTGGCCATGCCGAGCGTCGGCGGTAGCATCTGCCCCGAACGAAAAAGGACCTCGGAACAGGACGGAGAAAATGGGTGGAAGGCTGGCGGGCAAGGTCGCGATCATCTCGGGAGGCGCGACGGGCATGGGCGGAGCGGCTTCCGAGCTGTTTGCTGCCGAAGGCGCCAAGGTGGCGATCATCGACCGCAACGGCGAGGCGGCCGGCAAGACCGCTGCGGCGATCCGCGACCGCGGCCACGTCGCCGAGCATTTCGTGGCCGACGTCTCGGATGAAGCCCAGGTCGAAGCGGCGGCGAAGGCAGCGGCCGAAAAATTCGGCCCGGTCACCGTGCTGTTCAACCACGCCGGTACGATCGTGATAAAGCCCTTCCTGGAGACGACGCTCAAGGAATGGGACTGGCTGCATGCGGTCAACGTGCGTTCGATGTTCCTGATGACGCGCGCGGTGCTGCCTGGCATGATCGCCGCCGGCGGCGGCTCGATCGTCTGCACCTCGTCCATCTCGGCGGTGGCGGCGACGCCGAACGAAGTGCTCTACGACACCACCAAAGGCGCCTGCCACATGTTCGCGCGCGCCATCGCGGTGGAGTTCCGCGACCGCAACATCCGCTGCAATGCCGTCTGCCCCGGCTTCATCCGTACGCCGCACGGCCTGCGCGAGGTGGCGGACCTCGGCAAGCTCGGCGTCGATGTTTCCGATGCCGCCATGGCCGCGCAGCAGGGCCGCATCGGCGAACCTGAGGAAGTGGCGAAGGCCGCGCTGTTCCTGGCCAGCGACGAATCGAGCTTCGTCAATGGCGCGCATCTCTTCGTCGACAACGCCTTCACGGCGATCTGAAGCTTTGCAGAATCTAGGTTCCTCGCCCCCGCGAAGCGGGGGAGAGGAACCCAAGCTTTGCTTGCTCTACCGTTCTTCCCGCCGGAATGGCTTCAACAGCGCCGACGGCGCAACCGCATTGCGCGACATGAAGGCCATGGCGATGATGGTGAAGATGAAGGGCAGCATCAGGAACGCCTCATAGGGGATATGCCCGAGTCCGCTCGCCTGCATCCTGAGCTGCAGCGCGTCGACGAAAGCGAAGAGCAGCGCCGCGCCTGCCGAGCGCCACGGATCCCAGCGGCCGAACACGACCAGCGCGATCGCCACCCAGCCGCGGCCCGACACCACGCCGAAGGTGAAAGCGTTGAACTGCGCCATGGTGAGGAAGGCGCCGGCAAGCCCCATCAGCGCGCCGCCAAGGATCACCGCCTGGAAGCGGGTGGCAATCACGCTGACGCCGGCCGAATCGGCGGCACGCGGGTTTTCGCCGACCATGCGCACCGACAGACCCCAGGGCGTGCGGTAGAGCACGAAGGCGGCAAGCGGGATGGCGACGATTGCCAGATAGACCAGCGTGAACTGGTTGAACACCGCCGGGCCGAGGATCGGGATGTCCGAAAGGATCGGGATCGGCACGGGCTTGAAGCCGTCGATGCTCGGCGGCACCGACTGCTGGCCGAAGATCAGCCTGTAGAGGAAATAGGCAAGGCCGGATGAGAACAGCGTCACGCCGATGCCGCAGACATGCTGGCTGAGGCCGAGCGCCACCGTGAACAGCGCGTGCAGCGCCCCCATCAGCGCGCCGACAAGCACGGCAACCAGCACGCCCAGCCACAGGCTGCCGCTGAGGCTGGCGGCGGTAAAGCCGGCCATGGCCGACAACAGCATGATGCCTTCGATGCCGAGGTTGAGCACGCCTGCGCGCTCGGAGAACATTTCGCCGAGTGTGGCGAAGGCGAGCGGCGTCGCGATGCGGATGATGGCGGCCAGGAAGCCGACCTGGAAGATCTGCTCGAACACCGCGCTCATGCCGACGCTCCCACGCGGCGGATGCGATAGGCGGTGAAGAGCAACGCCACCAGCATGGCGAGCAGCGCCGTGCCTTGGATGACGTCGCTCAGAAAAGCCGGCACGCCGGTTGCGCGCGACATCGCCTCGGCGCCAGTCATGACAGCGGCAAGGAAGATCGCCGCCGGCACCACGCCGAGCGGATTGAGGCGGGCGAGCATCGCGACGACGATGCCGGAGTAGCCGTAGCCCGGCGAGATGTCGCTCATCACCTGGAAGTGCACGCCGCCGACCTCACCGACGCCGGCGAGCCCAGCCAGCGCGCCGGAGAGCAGCGCGGTGGAAAGCAGCACGCGCTGCACGTTGATGCCGCCATAGCGTGCCGCTTCCGGGTTCTCGCCGGTGACGCGGATCCGGAAGCCGAGCGTGGTGCGCGCGATCAGGAACCAGCAAAGGGGTGCTGCAATCAGCGCCACGACGACGCCGAGATGCAGCCGCGTGCCCTCGATCAGCACCGGGAAATTGGCGGAATCCTCGATGGGCGGCGAGAGCGGATAGCCGCTGAACGTGTCCTTCCACGGTCCCTCGATCAGCGCCATCAGCGCATAATAGATCACCGAGTTGAGCAGCAGCGAGCTCACCACGTCGTCGACCTTGAATTTTACGCGCAGCGTCGCCGGAACGAGCGCCACGACGGCGCCGGCGGCCGCACCCGCCAGCGCCATCAGAAGCATGGCGAGGTAACCCGGCATCGGGATCGCGCCGACGGCGCAGCTTGCCACCGCGCCGGCCAGCAGCTGGCCTTCGGCGCCGATGTTCCAGAACTTGGCGCGGAAGGCGATTGCCACCGCGAGGCCGGTGAAGATCATCGGCGCGGCCCGCACCAGCGTCTCGGTGATGGCGTAGCTGTCGCCGAGCGAGGCCGACAGCATCACACCGTAGGCTTCGATAACACCGGCGCCTGCTACGGCGATGAGGCCGCTGCACAAAACCAGCGCGACCGCGATGGCCAGCAGCGGCAGCGCGAGATTGAACCAGGCGGGTGTGGAGGTGCGGGCTTCGAGACGAAACATCAGGCGTGCCCCTCCGCGCCGGTCATCATCAGGCCGAGCCTTGCGACAGTGGCGTCAGCACCAGAAAGCGTGCCGGCGATGCAGCCCTCATACATCACCGCGATGCGGTCCGAGAGCATCAGCAATTCTTCGAGATCCTCGCCTATGACGATGATGCCGCAGCCCTTGGCGCGCATTGCCAGAAACTTCTCGTGAATGAAGCGGGCGGCGCCGATGTCGAGACCGCGTGTCGGCTGCGAGACGATCAGCACCTTTGGGTCGAAGGCGAGCTCGCGTGCCAGCAGCGCCTTCTGCAGGTTGCCGCCGGAAAGCGCGCCGGCGCGCGCCATCGGCCCCGGGCAGCGTATGTCATAGGCCTTGATCTGTTCTTCGGCGAAGGCGCGGATCGCGGCGGGATCGAGCAGGCCTTTGCGGCTGAAGGCCTCGGTGCCGATGCGCGGCAGCACCATGGAATCGGCGAGCGGCAGGTTGGTGACCAGCCCGGTCGTCATCCGGTCCTCCGGGATGCGGCCGAGCCCGAGCGCCTGCAGCTCGCGCGGCGAGAATTGCGCAACCGCTTTGCCGGCTATCGTCATCGTACCGGTCTTTGGCGGCAGCATGCCGGAGATCACATCGGCAAGCGCCCGCTGGCCGTTGCCGGAAACGCCGGCGATGCCGAGTATCTCGCCCGCTCGGACCACGAGCGACACCTCGCGCAGCGGCGTGCCGCCATGACCGACCGTGGAGATGCCGTCCAGCGTCAACACGGAGGCGCCGGGCGTCGACGCCCCCTTCGCCGGCGGCGCGATTTCGTGGCCGCACATCAGCTTGGCCATCTCGGCCGACGTCGTGCTGGCCGGATGATCGACGCGGCCGGCGACCTTGCCGTGCCTGAGCACCACGCAGCGATGGGTGAGCGCCCTGACTTCGTTCAGCTTGTGCGAGATGAAGATGATGCCGAGCCCTTGGCCCACCATCGAGCGCAGCGCGGCGAACAGGCCGTCGACCTCGCTCGGCGCCAGCACCGCCGTCGGCTCGTCGAGGATCAAAAGCTTCGCGCCGCGAAACAACGCCTTGATGATTTCGAGCCGCTGCTGCTCGCCGACCGACAGCGCCGAGACCGGCAGGTCGGGGGCGAGACTCAAGCCGTGCCGACGGCCGATCTCCTTGAGCCGCGCCAGCCCGCCGGAGCGGTCGATGCGACCGGATTTGCCGGGAATGCCTATCAAAAGGTTTTCCAGCACCGTCAGGCGCGGCGCCAGATGGAAATGCTGGTGCACCATGCCGATGCCGGCGGCCAAGGCATCGGCCGAACTGTGGATGGCGACCGGCCTGCCTTCGACCAGGATCTCGCCGGCGTCCGGCGCATAGGCGCCGAACAGCACGTTCATCAGCGTCGTCTTGCCGGCGCCGTTCTCGCCGAGCAGGCCGAGGATCTCGCCGGGCGCCACGCTGAGATCGACGGTCTCGTTCGCCTTGACGGCGCCGAAGCTCTTGGTGATGCCGCGCATTTCGATGAGGGGGGCGGACAAGGGGATGCTCCTGCGCTGATACCCCTCCCCCTCGAGGGGAGGGTGCCGAGCGAAGCTTCGCCTCAACCGCCTCGACGTTGATTTTGAAGATGGAGCGCGTCGCGGGCGCCCCCTCCCGACCCTGCGGGCTACCCCTCCCCTCAAGGGGGAGGGGTAGCCGCGCTCAATCCGAAACCGGCGTGTTCTCGTCGACGTCGACGCGGAAATTGCCTTCCAGAATCTCGGCCTTCTTCTTCTCGACCAGGTCCTTGACCTCGGCCGGCAGCGTCTTGTCGAACTTGTGGTAAGGCGCGAGATAGGAGCCGCCCTTGGCCATGCGCGAAAAGTCGCCATAGTCCTGCGCGGTGAAGACGCCGGCCTTGACCAGCTTGATCGCCTGCTCGACCGTCGGATACATGTCCCAGACCGGGCCGGTGACGACCGTGTCGGGGCCGAGGCTCGACTGGTCGGACATGTTGGAGATGGCAAGAATCTTCTTCTCCACCGCCGCCTCGATGACGCCGAAGCGCTCCGCATAGATGACGTCGACGCCGGCATCGATCTGCGCCACCGCCGCTTCCTTGGCCTTCGGCGGATCGAAGAAGGAGCCGATGAAGGCGACCTTCTTCTTGACGTTCGGGTTGACCTCTTTGGCGCCGGCGAAGAAGGCGTTGACCAGCCGGTTCACTTCCGGAATGCCCATCGCTGCGACCGCACCCACCGTGCCCGACTTCGACATCTTGCCGGCGATCATGCCGGAGAGATAGGCGGGCTCATGGATCCAGTTGTCGAAGACGCCGAAATTCGGTTCCGCCGGCCCGGCGCCGGAACCGAACAGCCACGCCGTCTTCGGGAACTGTTTTGCCGTGCGGCGCGATTCGCGCTCGGCCGCGAAAGCATCGCCCAGCACCAGCTGGTAGCCGCCCTGCGCATATTCGCGCATCACGCGGCTGAAGTCGGCGGTCTGCACCTTCTCCGACCATTTGTACTCGATGCCCAGTTCCTTCTCGGCCTTCTGCAAGGCGACATGGATCTGGTTGTCCCACGGCTCCTCGATCGGCGTGGCGAAGATCGCCGCCACCTTCAGCTTCTTGTCCTTGGCGAAGGCGGCATTCGGCAGCGCGGCCGCCGCCAGCCCCAGCTTGCCGAGTTCCAGCACGTTGCGCCGCGACAGGCCGGCGCGCTTCGTTTTGTTATGATCGTTTTCCATTGAAGTTCCCCTCTGTTCGACGGCCGTGTCGAGCCGGCCGTTCAATAAATGTCAGACGCCAAGACTATGGAACGGCGCCTGAGTTTTGTCCACATGGTCAAATTTGGCTTTGTCGCCGCCGCGTTCGTCATCCACGGGCGGAGCAGGGAGCGTAGCGACGCAGCGCAAACCCGAGGATCCATGCCGTAACGTTCGAGCGCCGCAATGGTGCAGAACTAGCGAGGGCAGCGCCGGCGCTCGTTCTGCACCGTCGCATTCTCGGTTTGATGTAACGGCATGGATTCCAGGGTCTACACTTCGCTTCGCCCTGGAATGACGAAGCAAGGGGTTAGGCCGGCCTACCGACAACACCCTCCCAGTTCCCCTTCTCCGCAAACCTCCTCAGCAGTGGCGCCGGTTCGAAAATCGCCCGGCCGGTTTGCCGGTGCCAATACTCCAGCCGCTCGACGATCCTGGCCGCGCCGTCGAGCCCGGCCCAGAACATCGGCCCTCCCTTGCCGACGGGAAAGCCGTAGCCGTTCGCCCAGACGACATCGATATCGGACGCCCGCGCTGCGATGCCTTCCGCCAGGATCCTCGCGCCCTCGTTGACCAGGGGATAGAGCGTGCGTTCGATGATTTCTTCCGCGCCGATCGCGCGCGCTTCGACGTCTTGCTCTGCCGCCTTGGCGAGGATCAGCGCCTCGACTTCGGGATCGGCCACCGGTTCGCGCGAGCCGCTTTCGTAGCGATACCAGCCGCGCCCGGTCTTCTGGCCGAAGCGCCCTTGCTCGCACAGCGTATCGGCAATCACCGCCGTCTGGCCGCGCGCCTTGCGGTTGCGCCAGCCGATGTCGAGGCCGGCGAGATCGCCCATCTGGAACGGCCCCATCGGCCAGCCGAAGTCGGTGAAGGCCTTGTCGATCTTGCTGGGCGTTGCGCCCTCCAGCAGCAGGAACTCGTTCTCGGCGCCGCGCGCGGACAGCATGCGGTTGCCGACGAAGCCATGGCAGACGCCGACGACGACCGCCGCCTTGCCGATGCGTCGCGCCAGATCGACCACTGTCGCCAGCACATCGGGCGCAGTCTTTTCGGCGCGCACGATCTCCAAGAGCTTCATGACATTGGCCGGCGAGAAGAAATGCATGCCGAGCATGTCCTGCGGCCGGGAAATCGAAGCGGCGATCTCGTTGACGTCTAGATAGGAGGTGTTGGTGGCGAGGATGGCGCCGGGCTTGGCAACTGCATCCAGCTTGCCGAACACGTCTTTCTTGACCGCCATATCCTCGAACACCGCCTCGATGATCAGGTCGCATTCTGCAAGGTCGGCATAGTCGATGCTGCCCTTGAACAGGCCGAGCCGCTGCTGCTTGGCCTCTTCGCTGAGCGAGCCGCGACTGACCGACACGGCATAATTCTTCTCGATCGTCGCCAGCCCGCGCTGCAGCGCCTCGGCACTCGTCTCCAGCAGGGTCACCGGAAAGCCGCCATTGGCGAAAGCCATGGCGATACCGCCGCCCATCGTGCCGGCGCCGATGACGCCGACGCGGGCAATCTTGCGCTTGTGCAGATCCCTGCCGGGCACCTTCGCCGCCTCGCGCTCGGCGAAGAACAGATACCGCTGCGCGCGCGACTGGTCGCCGGCAACAAGCTTGAGGAAAAGCCGGCGCTCGGCCGCCAGCGCTTCGTCGAAAGGCAAGGTGATCGCATTGCGCGCGGCCCCGGCACAGGCGATTGGCGCCTCCAGCCCGCGCGCCTTCCTGGCAAGATCGGCCGCATGGACGTCGAAGGCTGCGAGATCGGTTTCGGCCAGACGATCATTGCGGTCGCGGACGGCGATGAACGGCCCGCCGCTAATAGCCATTTCGCTAGCGAAACGAATTGCTTCTGCCAGCAGATCGCCATCAAGCACCGCATCGACCAGTCCTGCCGCCTCTGCTTCGCCGGCCGAAATCGGCGTTCCCGAGACGATCATGCCGAGCGCCTTCGCGGCGCCTACCAGGCGCGGCAGGCGCACCGTGCCGCCGCCGCCCGGCAGTAGGCCGAGCTTCACTTCCGGCAGGCCGAGCTTGGCGTCTTGGTCGGCGACGCGAAAATGGCAGCCGAGTGCCAGCTCCAGCCCGCCGCCGAGCGCCGTGCCATGGATGGCTGCGACCGTCGGCTTGGCGATGGTTTCCAGCAAGGCGACGATGGCGCGCAGCTGCTCGACCGGCTTGCCGAACTCGGTGATGTCGGCGCCGGCGACAAAGGGGCGTCCAGCGCAGGCGATGACGATTGCACTGACGGCGGGATCGTCACGCAGCGCGACGAGCGCCTCATAGAGCGGCTTGCGGACATGAAAGCTCAGCGCATTGACCGGCGGATTGTCGATGGTGACCACCGCCACGCCATTCTCGTTCGCGACGCTGGCAGAACTGGACAAGCGGACCTCCCGAGATCGGTTGCGATCGCGGAAGGGTTTACTAGGCTGCGCCGCGAATGGAAACCGGATGTTGCGCTGGCACAATGCTTGTCCAGACAGGCAGCGACAGCGCGCTGAAGAAAGGCAACACCAAACGCTCTGACGAGCTCCGCCGATATTCAGGTCAGGCCGAGTCGAAAATGGTGGCATCCGAGAGCCGGAGCGGAACGTACTTGAAGTACGTGAGCACCGGAAGCGCAGGAAGCCGCCATTTGCAGGCCGGCATCACCTGAATATCGTCAGCGCACAGCCTTCTCCCCACCGGCCGCCGTAATCACCCCGACGATGATCAGCCCGGTCAGAACCAGCCGCACCCCGGCGCTGACGCCGAAGGTGTTGAGCATGGTGAGCAAAAGCACCAGGAACAGCCCGGCGCCCCACACACCCGGCACGTTGGCCTTGCCGCCGGCGACCGAGGTGCCGCCGATGACGACCACCGCGATCGAGGCGAGCAGATATTCGTTGCCGATATCGACATTGGCGCCGCGGAAGTAGCCCGCAAGCAACGCGCCGTCGATGCCGCCCAGCGCGCCGCACAGTGTGTAGGTGAGGAAGCGGATGCGGCCGACGTGGACACCGGCGAGCCAGGCGGCGCGGATGTTCTGGCCGATCGCCAGCACCGAGCGGCCATAGATCATGCGCTGCAGCGCGAGCGCCGCGCCAATGGTGAACAGCACCGTCAGGATCGCCAGCGCCGGAATGCCGAGGACCTGCCAGTTGGTGAAATCGGCAAAGCCAGGCGGCGGCTTGATCTGCAGGCCGCGGCCATAGCTGATGTCGACCGACTGGATGATGAAGCTCGCCGACAGCGTCGCGATGATCGGCGGGATCCTGAGCGCCCAGATCAGCAGGTAGTTGATGGCGCCGATCGCAGCGCCGCAGGCAAGCGCCGCAAGCAGCCCGACGAGGATCATGGAATCGCTGCCGCCCATGACCTTCATCGCCACGGCGCTCGCCAGTCCGATATTGGCCGGCAGCGACAGGTCGACATTGCCCGGCCCCAGCGTGATGACGAACATCTGGCCGACGCCGACGATGACGGTGAAGACGGCCAGCGAAAGCGCCGCCGTAACCATGCCGCCGGCGCCGTAGCCGCCGGTGAAGGAAACGGTCGCCGCCCACACCAAAAGAGCGCCGACAAAGGACCAGAGCCAAGGTTTTTCGAAGAGCATCCGCACAGAGGCCATGGCTCATCTCTCCCTGCGGCTGATCAGCACCCGCGCCGCCAGCACGATGATCAGGATCGCGCCGTTGGCGGCGACCTGCCAGTCGGGCGGGATGTGCATGAAGGTCAGAAGAGGCGAGGCGGCCAAAGCCAGCGTCAGCGCGCCGATGACGGCGCCGATCGGCGACACCCGGCCGCCGACGAACTCGCCGCCGCCGAGGATGACGCCGGCGATCGACAGCAGCGTGTAGCCGTTACCGATATTGGCATCGGCAGAGGTGGTGATGCCGATCAGCGCCATGCCGGACAGCACGCCGAACAGGCCGGTCAGCGCGAACAGCACGATCTTGGTGCGAAGCAGCGACCAGCCGGCGCGCCTGAGCGCCGCGGCGTTGCCGCCGGAACCGCGCAGGATCACGCCGTAGGAGGTGCGCATCAGGCCGAAATGCACAACAGCTGCGATGATCAGCGCCGCCAGGATCGGGAACGGGATGTAAGGCGGCTTGAAGGACATGATCGCCAGCAGCCAGTCGGGCGCCTTGCCGCCGGGTTTCGGCAGGATGAGGATGGCGAGCCCCTGCCAGACGAAGCTCATGCCGAGCGTCACCACGATCGAGGGCAGGTTGCGCAGATGGATCAGCGCGCCGAGCAGCGCGTAGACGCCGATCGAGCCAAGAAGCACCGCGACGCCGATGAGGGGAGCATCCCTGAGCCAGGTTGCGGTGACGCAGCCGACGAAGCCGACAAAGGTGCCGATCGACAGATCGAGCTCGTTGCCGGCGATGACGAACATCTGCGCGATCGTCGCCAGCGCGATCGGGATCGCCAGGTTCAGCATTAGGTTGAAGCCGAAATAGCTGATGGCGCGCGGGTTGAGCCAGGCGATGGCGATCAGCACCAGCGCCAGCGACAGCGCCGGCAAAAGGCTGCGCAGCATGCGCGCCCTGGCCCCACTGCCGCGCGGCGAGGATTTCGGCACCGTGCCGGGAACGATCGCCGTCATCTCAGGCCGCATCGCCGAACGAGGATTGGATGATTTTCTCCTCCGTCAGCTCGTCACGGCCGAGATTGGCGACGATCCGGCCGTTCTTGAAGACATAGACCTGGTCGCAATTGTCGAGCTCTTCGGTCTCGGTGGTGTACCAGAGGAAGGTGCGGCCCTTGGCGGCTTCCTCGCGCACGAGGTCGTAGACTTCGAGCTTGGTGCCGATGTCGACGCCGCGCATCGGATCGTCCATCAGCACGATCTCGGCGTCGGAGCCGAGCGCGCGGGCAAACAGCGCCTTCTGCTGATTGCCGCCCGACAGCGAGAAAATGTTGTTGTTCATGTCGGGCGTGCGGATGCCGATCTTCTTCTTCCAGAAGTCGGCGAACTCCGCCTCGCGCTGCGGCGAGATCAAAAGCCCGTTGCGCAGGCGCTGAAGCGAGCGGATGCCGATGTTCTGCGCGATCGACCATTGCGCGAAGATGCCGTCCGCCTGCCGGTCGCCGGCGACCAGCGCCACCGGCGCGGTCACCTCGACGCCCGCCTTGGCGCGCGAAGCCGCCGAGAAGATGGCAAGCAAGAGATCCGTCTGGCCGTGACCGGCGAGCCCCGCGAGCCCGATGATCTCGCCCGCGCGGGCGACAAGCTCCTTGCCGTCCTGCTGCCGTGCCGGGCGCGCCCGCACCCTGAGCGCGCCGACCTCGGTTTTCGTGGTTTCGGCGGCGGCCTTTTGATGTCCTTCGGCGCCACCCATGGCGGCGACCAGCTTGTCGCGATCGAACGCGCCGGCGGCATCGGCCGCGACCACCTTGCCGTCGCGCATCACCACGATGCGGTCGGCGTTCTGCAGCACTTCGCCCAGCACGTGCGAGATCAGGATGCAGCTGCCGCCCGAGGTGACGAATCGGCGCACGAAGGCGAGCAACTGGCCGGCCGTGTGCGCATCGAGCGAGGAGGTCGGCTCGTCGAGGATGACCAGATGCAGCGGCTCGCGGGTCAGCGTGAAGGCGCGCGCCACCTCGACCATTTGCCGCCGCCCGATCGAAAGGTCGCCGGCGACGTCGTCCGCCGAGATGCCGTGGTCCGGAAAGATCTCGTCGAGCTTGGTCTGGATGAGGTCGGCGGCCTTGCGCCGCCAGCCGAAGCCGGCGAGCGCGGGATGGTTGATGCGCGTGTTTTCGGCGACGCTGAGGTTGGGGCAGAGCGACAGCTCCTGGAAGACGCATCGAATGCCGAGCTCGAGCGCGCGCGCCACGGAATAGCTCGCTTCCGCATTGCCGCGCACCGCGATCTGCCCGCCGTCCGGCCGCAGCGTTCCCGCCACCATATGCATGAGCGTCGACTTGCCGGCGCCGTTATGCCCGACCAGTCCGACGCATTCGCCGGCGCCGACGTGGAAGTCGACGCCGTTAAGCGCCCGGACGGCGCCGAAATGCTTTTCGGCGCCGTCCAGCCTGACGATATCTGCAATAGCCTGGAGCATCCTCAACGTTACCCGTTTGGCGATGCGGCTGGCAACGGTCGCGCCGCTATTGCTTGATGTTGGCCTTGATGGCCGCGATGGCGTCTTCCTGTGTGTATTCGTGGGTGGCGACGCCGCCTTCCTTGATCTTCGGCAGCGCGGCCTCGAAATCGTCCTGGGTGAAGGCGAGATAGGGCACCAGCAGATCGTGCGGAATGTCCTTGCGGCCGTCGAGCACCTGCTGTGCCACCCAGAAGGCGAGCGTCGATACGCCGGGCGCGATCGAGGCGGACCAGGTCTTGTAGCCGTCCTTCTCCTTCTGCTCCTTCCACCACTTCAGCTCGTCCTGGCGGTTGCCCATGATGATGGTCGGGCGCGGCTTTCCGGCGGCGGCGAAGGCTTGCGCGGCGCCATAGCCGTCGCCGCCCTGATCGACGATGCCGACGACGTCGGGGAGCGAAGGCAGGATGGTCGCCACCGCTTTCTGCGCCGTGGTCTGGTCCCAGTCGCCGGTCACCGAGCCGACGATCTTGAACTCGGGATGGGCGGCGACGCCTTCGAGGATGCCGGCATGGATCGCATCGTCGATCGAGGTGCCGGCAAGGCCGCGGATCTCCAGCAAATTGCCGCCCTTCGGCTGGAACTTGGCCATCTGCTCGACTTCCTGCTTGCCCATGTCCTTGAAGTCGACGACGACGCGGTAGGCGCAAGGCTCGGTCACGGTGCCGTCGAAGGAGACGACCACGATGCCGGCATCGCAGGCCTGCTTGATGGCGCCGTTAAGCGCATCGGGCGAGGCGGCGTTGATAACGATCGCGTCATAGCCCTGCAGGATCAGGTTCTGCACCTGCGCTGCCTGCGTCGGCACTTCCTTGTCGGCGGTGGTGAAGACATCCGCCGCCGCCACCACCTTGTCGTCGACCGCCTTCTTGGTGACGATGCCGTAGCTGTCGAGCATCGCCTGGCGCCACGAGTTGCCGGCGTAATTGTTGGAGAAGGCGATCTTCTTGCCGCTCGTGTCGGCAAGCGCGGTGCCCGAGGCGAGCATGGCTGCAAGAGCGCTCAAGACCAGTAGTTTCTTCATGTCATTATCCTCCCAGATGTGTTGACTGCTGCACGTCCATCGGCCCTGCGGCCGGCTTCACTCCAATCCGATCCGAGCGCTCCCGCTCAAAACAGCCTCAGTCCCGGCACACGTACCCTCAGCCGGTAAAGCGAGGTCGACGCGGCGATGTAGAGACTCCTTAGGTCCTCGTCGCCGAAGGTGAAATTGGCACAGTCTTCGGGCGTTGGAATGACGCCGAGAAGCTCGCCGGAGGCGTCGAAGACATGGATGCCGCCGGGGCCGGTGCAATAGAGGTTGCCGCGGCTGTCGATCTTCATGCCGTCCGGCGCGCCCGGCTCGTCGCCCTCCGTCACCGCCCATACCGCGCCGCCATTGAGGTCGCCATTCGCTTCGACGCCGAACACCCTGATGTGGCCGCGCTCGGTGTCGTTGACGAAGAGCCTCGATTCATCGAGCGAGAAGCAGAGCCCATTGGGCTGCACGAAATCGTCAACAAGGAGCGTCAGCCGCGCGCCGTCGCCGTCGATCCGGTAGACGCCCTGGAACGCCAGCTCCTGCGGCCTCGGCACGCCGTAGTACTCCACCCGGCCATAAGTCGGATCGGTGAAATAGATCGAGCCTCCGGTGGCGACGACGATGTCGTTCGGACTGTTGAGCTGCTTGCCCTGGTGATGGGTGGCAAGAACCGTCGTCGCGCCGTTCGGTTCGGCGCGGGTGACACGGCTGGTTGCATGCTCGCAAGTCAGCAGCCGCCCCTGCCGGTCGAGCGTGTTGCCGTTGGCCTTGTGGCTGGGCTCACGGAACAGCTCGATCTCGCCGGAGGCGCCGCGCCGGTACATGCGGCTTTGCGGAATGTCGGAAAAGACCAGCCATTTCTCGTAAGGATGCCAGACCGGCCCTTCGATGAAGCCGTAGCCGGTGGCCAGCCGCTCCATCGCCGCATCGCCGACGACGTCGTCGAAGCCGGAATGACGGGCGCGCGCCGAGATCGACATTACGAGCCCTTTGGCTCTCGCACCGGCGTGCCGCCGACGAACCAGTCGCTGCCCGGCACATCCTCGATGACCACCCAGATCGCTTCCTTGGGCAACTCGGCGACTTCGCTGATCGCCTCGGTGATGCGGCGCGAGATCTCGTTCTTGCGCTTTTGCGAATGGCCCTCGAGTATCCGTATGCTGACGAACGGCATGGGCACCTCCCGGTATTCTTGTTTTTGCCCGACATTCTTGTTCTTGTCAGACAAAAGCCTAGTCGGGACGCAGCCAGGGCGATACGGGTCTAAGCGCAGCGCCGACTGTGGTTTTGCACAGTCGGCAGCTGTTCAAGGTCGCTACTCCTGTAACGGCGTCGCCTGCGCCAGCCAGGCGTCGAGCTGTTCCTGCTCGCGCCGCAGCGCGTCTATGTTGATCAGGCCGCGCGCCATGGCGAGATAGATCGCGCGGGTGCGCGAATTGAAGACCGACGCCTCGCCGGCGCCCTCGTCCGGTGGCACGATGCCCAGCTTGTCGTAGACATGCTTGATGCGGCTCTGCGCGCCGCGGATCGACAGGCCGCGCCGGGCCGCGATCGCCCGGTCGGTGAGGCCGAGCGCTATGTCGATCAGGCTTTCATATTCGCCGTCGGTGATGCCTTCGAACCGGTCCTGGACGCGATGCTGGATGCCGCGGATCTCGCGGTCGATGATGCAATGCCCCTCGCTGAACACGCCGCGCAGCGCCGAGCGCATGCCTTCTTCGGTCGCCGACTTCAGCACATAGCCATAGACCGATCCCGGCGGCACGATACGCGCCACGCCCCGCACATAAGCCTCGTCGGCGAAATTCGACCAGAACAGGATATGCGTGCCGGCGCGCCGGCTCCAGATGGCGCGGGCCACCTCGATGCCCGTCGCCTTGGGCAATTGCAGGTCGAGCACGACATGCGGCGGCTGCCGCTCGGCCGCGAGGTTGATGGCGTCCTCGCCGTCGCCGGCTTCGATCACCTCGACGTCGCCGGGCCACAATTGCTCGACGGTGCGCCGCGCGAAGGTGCGGTGCAGCCCGTCATTTTCGGCAATCATGACCAGCATCAGACCGCCTCCGCCAATGGCTTGCCCTCGGTCGCCGCGGCGCCTGGCGCCGAAACCTTGCCCTGCGCGGGCTCGCGGTCGATCTCGACGATCACC
>NZ_JHQR01000380.1 GCF_014843825.1 Mesorhizobium silamurunense | reverse complement strand
GGGCGAGCGCCAGCACAAGTGTTGCCCGGCGCTCGGCCGGCAGCGCGGTCGCCTCGTCGGCGATGATGTCGAAAGCCAGCGTCAGCAGCGCGTCGCCGGCAAGGATTGCGTTCGCCTCGTCGAAGGCCTTGTGCACGGTCGGCTGGCCGCGGCGCAGATCGTCGTCGTCCATGGCCGGCAGATCGTCATGGATCAGCGAATAGCAATGCACGCATTCGAGCGCCGCCGCGACGCGCATCGCCGCCTCGTTATCCGCCGAAAACAGCGCCGCACTTTCCATGACCAGAAAAGGGCGGAGCCGCTTGCCGCCGTTGAGCACGCCATGGCGCATCGCCGCCATCAGGCGCTCCGGCCGGGCGATCTCACCGGAAAGCGGGCGCGGATCGAGGACCTGCCGCAGCAGCGCCTCGACCGTGGCGGCGCGCGCGAAAAGCGCGGATTCGAAGGCCATTTGGTCGTCTTTCATCATGGCTGGGACCGGTAGCCGACACTCAGACATTGCGCAAGAAGCCTCGCGCCATTATGCCGGAGTAGCGGGTGGCACGGGTGGGGCGGCTTGACGGAACCGATCGTCGAATATGAAAGCGAAGGGCTGGACATGGCGCGGCCGCGGCGCCTGAACCGCGCCGGTCTCAAGCGCCTTGGACGGCGCTGCCTGGTCGCGGCGATGGTTCTGGCGGCGATCCCGGTCGTGCTCACCTTCCTCTATCTGCCGCCCTTTGTGCATCCTGTCTCGACGCTGATGCTGAAGGACCTCGCGACCTTCTCCGGCTACGACCGGCGCTGGGTGTCGATCGATGACGTGGCGCCGGTGCTCATGCATTCGGTGATCATGTCGGAGGACGGGCAGTTCTGCTTCCACCGCGGCGTCGATCTCGGCGAATTGCGCGGCGTGGTCGACGATGCGCTTGCCGGCGAGGCGACGCGTGGCGCCTCCACCATCACCATGCAGACGGTGAAGAACCTGTTCCTATGGTCGCGGCCGCTGGGCAGCGTACGCAAGGTGGTCGAACTGCCTTTAGCCGTCTATTTCGATGCGGTGATGTCGAAGCGTCGCATCATGGAGATCTATCTCAACATCGCGGAGTGGGGACCTGGCATCTACGGCATCGAGGCCGCCGCGCAGCATCATTTCGGCGTCTCGGCCAAGCAATTGTCGCGCCGGCAGGCAGCACTACTTGCCGTCAGCCTGCCCAACCCGATCGCGCGCAATCCGGCGAAGCCGGGGCCGGGGTTGCGGCGGCTCGCCAATCTGATCGAGCGGCGCGCGGGCAGGTCCGGAGCGTATGTGGGTTGCCTGGATTAGGGTGAAGCGGCGCCGGCTCAAAAAATTTCGCGAGCGGCGCTGGCCAAAACGGCGCTAGGCGTGTATAGGCACCCGACTTTCTCAGATTATGGCCTCGATGCGGCCCTTTCGCGAGGGTTGCCGGGGCATTTTGACCATCTAATGGAGCATATCCATGGCCGTTCCAAAAAGAAAAACCTCTCCGTCGAAGCGCGGCATGCGCCGCTCGGCCGACGCCCTCAAGGCCCCGACCTATGTCGAGGACAAGAATTCCGGCGAAATGCGCCGCCCGCATCACATCGACCTGAAGACCGGCATGTATCGCGGCCGCCAGGTGCTGGAGCCGAAGGAAAGCTGAGAAGCTTCCACGGTTTGTGACATGTCGAAGGACCGGCCTCTGGCCGGTCTTTTTGCGTTTGTGCCGTTTTAAGCCTCAGGCTGGCCGGGGCAGCGTGTTTCCCTATGCCAAAGAACGCGGCGCTGGTGGCAATATCCGCCGGGGCCGAGGTGCTGTATCTCCTCAACATGGTCGACGCCATGTCCCGCCACGTCGGGGTGATGGGTGCAGGCAGGGCCCGGCGTCAGCACCCAACGGCATCGAGGCGGAGGAACCACATGTCTAAGCTCACCACCGCGCCGCGCGATGTCTTCCGGACGTTCATGAACTTTCCGCTGGTCGAGGACCTCGACGCGCTGAAGGCCGATGTCGCGATCATCGGCATGCCCTACGGCGATCCCTATACGTTCGACGAGCTGATCAATGACCAGACCAACGCGCCGACCGCGGTGCGGCGGGCCTCGCAATGCATCAGCCTCGGGCTCGACCGCTACGATTTCGACATCGGCGGCACCTTGTTCGATGGCCAGGACATAAAAGTAGTCGACGCCGGCGACATTCCCGGAAGCGTGGCCGACCACAGGGGCCACTACGGGCTGGCCGAGGCTGCGATCCGCAAGATCCGCACGACCGGCGCGATGCCGATCACCATTGGGGGCGATCACGGCATTCCGATCCCAATCTTCCGAGCGCTAGACGGCGAGGGTCCGATCACGCTGGTGCAGGTCGATGCCCATCTAGACTGGCGCGACAACGTCAACGGCGTCAGGGAAGGCTATTCAAGCCCCATTCGCCGCGCCTCGGAGATGGCGCATATCGGCAAGATCTTCCAACTCGGCATTCGCGGCCAAGGCAGCGCCCGCGTCGAGGAGGTGGAAGCAGCACGCGCCTATGGTTCCAACATCATCACCGCCAACGAATGGCAGGATATCGGTACTGCGGCGCTGCTGGAGCGCATTCCCGACCGCGGCCGCTACTATCTCACCATCGACGCCGACGGCCTGGATCCCGCAGTGATGCCCGCGGTCGAAGGTCCGTCACCTGGCGGCGTCAGCTACCGGCAGACGATCGAATTGATCAAGGGGCTGATCGCCAAGGGCAAACTGGTCGGCATGGACATCGTCGAGATCGCGCCGTCGCGCGATGTCAACGAGATAACCGCGATCACGGCCGGTAACATCATCCTCAACGTTATTGGTGCTGCCGTGCGCGCCGGCTACTTCAAGCGTTAGGCCGTACGCCAGCGATGTAGGCGAGAAGATGTCGGCCGGGAACCGGCTGACATCGTTATTTCATTAGGTCTTAGAGCGTGTTCGGCGCTGCCGCCGAAAAACCTTGACGGCGCGCCTGCCGCGGATTTTACAAAAGGGTGCCTCATTGGAGACGCCCAGATGTTCGGTGCCATCCCGCTGCTGATCGTGCCCTTCGTCCTCTACAATCTCGGACTGCTCGGGCTGTTCGGCGGCGGCGACGATCCATGGATGACCGAGATGTTCTCGTTCCACATGATGTCGGGCGGCGTCTTCTCGATGACGCTCGGCGACCTCATGGTGCTGATCGGGCTGATCTTCCTGTTCGTCGAGATCTCAAAATCGGTGCGCACGACCAATGCGTCGATCCTGGATCATCTGTTGTCGACGCTGGTCTTCATCGCCTTCCTGGTCGAATTCCTGCTGGTGAAGGGCGCGGCGCACTCGGTGTTCTTCACGCTGATGATCATCGCGCTGTTCGACGTGCTCGCCGGCTTCTCGGTGTCGATGCGGTCGGCGAGCCGCGATATCAACCTGAACTGAGCCAGTTCAGAAGCCGCCTTACGCCGTGGCTGCTTCGGCTTTCCTGGCGACCACGGCTTCATAGGCTGCCTGCAGTTGCTGGCGCACGGTCGGCGTGCCCGGCGGCGTCTTCACCGGCGCGCCGAGGTGTTCGTGGCGCAGTTCGTCCATGAACTGCTCCCACAGCGGCGGACCGCCTTTTTCGAGGAGCTCGGCGCGGATCGACAGCTCCTCGCTGACCGGCAGCCACACCCGACCCCAGGCGCCGAGATGCGCCATGATCGGCACCAGGGTGATCGCCATCTCGGTCAGGCTGTAGATCGCCTTCTGCTTGTGGCTGGGATCGTCGGCCTTGGTCAGCAGGCCGAGCTCCATCAGCCGCCTCAGCCGGTCGGCCAGGATGTTGGAGGCGATGCCTTCCAGCGATCCGTTGAGCAATTCGCGGAAATGGCGCCTGCCGCCGAAGATCATGTCGCGCAGGATGATGAGGCTCCAGCGGTCGCCAAAGACCTCGAGCGACAGATTGATCGGGCAGCCGGAGCGATGCTCGGTGTTCATGACAGTCTCCAAAGAACCGGTTGCATTATGATATCGGTTTGATTATCGTGCAGCAACTGATTGCAAAATGCAATCGGATTGAAAAGGAGAGAAGGATGACCGCTTTGCCGCGCCCCGAAATCGTCTCGGAAACCTTTGGCAATCCGTCCGATCCAGCGATCCTTCTGATCATGGGCGCCATGGCCTCCATGCTCTGGTGGCCGGAAGCCTTCTGCCGGCAGCTTGCCGAACGCGGCCGCTTCGTCATCCGCTACGACAATCGCGATACTGGTCTCTCGACCAAATACAAGCCGGGCGAGCCGCCCTATGCATTCGAGGACATGGTCGACGATGCAGTCCGCGTGCTCGACGACCACAGCATCCGCAAGGCGCATGTCGTCGGCATGTCTATGGGCGGCATGATCGCGCAGATCGCGGCGCTGAAATATCCGACGCGCGTCAGCGCGCTCACCGTGATCTCCAGCTCGCCGCTCGGCGTCGATACGTCCGGATTACCCGGCACGAGCCAGGCCTACAAGGAGCATTCCGCGGAAGGCGCCGATTTCGACTGGTCGAACCGGAGACAGGTGCTCGACTTCATGGTCAAGGACGCGCGGGCACTTGGCAGCACCCGGCATCCGTTCGACAGCGAACGGACACGCGCGATGATCGAGGAGGATTACGACCGTTCCGGCGGCCTCGCCAGCGCCTCCAACCATTTCCTGCTCAAGGGTGGCGGTCCGGAGCGGCGGATAAGGGACCTGACGGCGCCACTGCTCGTCATCCACGGCACCGCCGATCCGCTCTTCCCGATCGAGCACGGCGAGGCGCTTGCCGATGCGGTTCCCGGCGCCAGGCTGGTGCGGATCGAAGGCGGCGGCCACGAGCTGCACCGCAACGACTGGCCGCAAATCGTCGAAGCCATCGCGATGCATGGCTAGAGCGGTTCACCGTTTCACGGAAACGCCGAACCGCTCTATCTCTTTGTTTTGACGCAATTCCGGACGGAAAACCGCTTCACACTTTTCCTGGAATTGCTCTAGCCGGCGAGGACCAGCCTTGACTCCGGCGGTTTATGAAAATAGTTAAGTGATTACTTCAGTATTGCCTCGACGCCCGACGACAGGAAAAAAATGTCCCTGACGCTGCATTTCCATCCGCTCGCTTCCTTCTGCTGGAAACCGCTGATCGCCTTCTACGAGAACGACACGCCCTTCACGCCGGTGATCGTCGATCTCGGCGAGGAGCAATCGCGCGCGGCCTTCCTGAAGGTTTCGCCGACGGGCAAGATGCCGGCCCTGCGCGATGACGCGCGCGACCGCACCGTGCTGGAATCGACCATCGTCATCGAATATCTCGCGGCCTATTACCCCGGGCCGGTCGAGCTCATCCCCGCCGACATCGATCTTGCCATCAAGGTCCGCCAGGCCGACCGCTTCTACGACTTCTACGTGCAGGAGCCGATGCAGAAGATCGTCGGCGACCGGCTGCGGCCACAAGACAAGACCGATCCGTTCGGGGTCGAGGAGGCGCGCGCGCAGTTGCGCAATTCCTACGCCATCATCGAAAAGCAGATGCAGGCCAAGACCTGGGCGGTTGGCGAGATTTTCACCATGGCCGACTGCGCCGCTTCGCCGGCGCTGTTCTATGCGAATAAGGTCGAGCCGTTCGGCGACAGGTTCCCTGCCGTGAAACGCTACCACGACCGTCTGCTCGAACGGCCGGCCTTCTCCCGCGTGATCGAGGAAGCGCAGCCCTATTTCAAGCTCTTCCCCTATAACAACGGTTAGCCCACCATGCTGCACGATCCCGCCCAGCTCGACCTGATGTTCCAGGCGCTCGCGGATCCGGCGCGGCGCCAGATGGTGGAACGGCTGTCGCGCGGGCCGGCCTCGGTCAGCCAGCTGGCCGAACCGCTGGCGATGTCGCTGTCGGCCGTCGTCCAGCATCTCAACGTTCTCGAGGCGAGTGGCCTGGTGAGCACCGAGAAGCTCGGCCGGGTACGCACCTGCCGGATCGAGCCGAAGGCGCTCAGGGCTGCCGAGCACTGGATCAACGAGCGGCGGCTCGCCTGGGAGCGCCGGCTCGACCGGCTCGGCGATTTTCTCGCCGAAACCAAAGACGAAAACCGAGGAAAGCCGTCATGACCGAACGATCCGTCGTCCATTCCACCTTCGTCATCGAGCGCGTCTATCCGGCGGCGCCCGAAAAGGTCTATTTCGCGCTGAGCGATCCGGCGGCCAAGAAGCGCTGGTTCGTCGATCCCGACAATCCGCAGCCCAGCCGGCATGAAATGGACTTTCGCATCGGCGGCAAGGAAGTGAACGCCGGTTGTCCGAGCGATGGGCAGATGCATTTCTTCAACGCGGTCTATCAGGACATCGTGCCGAACCAGCGCATCGTCTACAGCTATGAGCTGTTGTTCGGCGAAACCCGCGTCTCGGTGTCGCTCGCGACGATCGAGCTTATCGCGGAAGGCAAGGGCACGCGACTTGTCATGACGGAGCAGGGGGCCTTCTTCGACGGCCACGATACGCCCGACACACGCGAGCACGGGACGGGCGAACTGCTCGACGCGCTCGGTGCCGCGCTGGCGGGAGCGAACTGAGGTCTTCAGTTGGCGGCGTCTATCGTCACCTGGGCGCTATCAACGCTCCTGCTCATTCTCCAGGCGACATTTCCCAGAACTGGTCGAGCCAGATGTTGAGCCTGAGGAAGCCGGCGGTGCTGACGGCATAGACGCGCCTGGTGCCTTCCGCCTTGGCCTTGACCAGGCCGGCGTCGAGCAGCACCTTTAGATGCTGGGAGACGGCCGGGCGTGAAACGGGCAACCCGGCTGCCAATTCGTTTACCGTCTTCGGACCGCGCCGGAGCTCTTCCAAGAGATAGCGCCGGTTGGGATCGGCTATCGCCACGAAAGCGTCGGAAAAAATCATGCCTTATTTGTGAGGCAAAGTTTTCCAAATCTCAACTATCGGCTTCAACCTTTGTGCGCGGGTCGAGCCGCAAGGCTTCCGGCGTGACAGCGCGGTCGGCCGGCTGCGTCTTGAAGGCATCGCGGTTTTCGATCGGAACCGGCGCGCGGGCGCGGATGCGCAGCAGCGTGTAGCCGGCAAGGCAGAGATGGGCGAGCGCGGTCGCAAGGAAGAGCGCTTCGGGGCGCAGCCAGCCCATCAGCGCCGCCGCAAGCAGCGGCCCGATCATCGTGCCGAAGCCGTAGAGCAGAAGCAGGCCGCCCGAAACCTTGACGAAATCCTCCGCCCGCGCGTGGTCGTTGGCATGCGCGACGGCGATCGAATAGAGCGTGTAGGCGAAGGCGCCATAGGCGGCGGTCAGCACGATGACGAAGACGCCCGAATGCGGCTCGATCAGGAAGATCAGCACCGCGACAAGCGCCGCGCCGAAGGCGGCGCCGGCCAGCACGAAGCGGCGGTCCGTGGTGTCGGAAAGCCGCCCCGCAGGGAGCTGCATGGCCGCGCCGGCGACGACCACCAGGCTCATCATCAGCGCGATCTCGGCGGTGGAGATGCCGATGCGGGCGCCATAGACGGCGCCGAGCGTACCCCAGGCGCCATTGGCGATGCCGATCAAAACGCAGGCTACCGCCGACACCGGCGAATTGGCGTAAAGCCCTTTGACGTCGAGCTTGACGTCCTGCAGCGGCTTCGGATGCGATTGCGTCGAGACGGCGGTCGGAATGAGCGACAGGCAGAACAGGATGCCGGTGATCATGAACAGCGAGGCCGATTTCACGTCGCCGCCGGCGACGATCATCTGGCCGCCCATGATCGAGGCATAGGTGACCATCATATAGAGGCCGAAGACGGTGCCGCGGTTCTCGTTGGTGGCTTTCTCGTTCAGCCAGCTTTCGATGACCATGAAGGCGCCGGCCATGGTGAAGCCGGTGAAGGCGCGCAGCAGGATCCAGAAATACTCGTCGATGATGAGGCCGGTGAGCAGCGCGATGATCGCGCCGGAGGCGGCGAAGGCGCCGAACGCCCTGACATGGCCGGCGCGGCGCACCAGCCGCGGCGCGAAGAAGCAGCCGGTGACGAAGCCGCCGGCCCAGGCCGTGCCCATCAGGCCGAGCGAGGCGGTCGAGAACCCTTCAACCTGGCCGCGCAGCGGTAAAAGCAGGCCATGCAGGCCGGAGGCCGCCAGCAGGAACGCGGTGCCGCGCAGCAGCGAGAGGATCGGTCGATAGGTTGCGAACATGGGCTGATCCGGCTGGAATTTTCAAAGCGCAGGTCTGTTTCAGAGGGAAGGTCTGGCAGTCGCTTTCAGGCTTTTCCGGGGCGGGCGGGCACGCCGCCAGGATTATCCTCGGCGAAACAGCGCCTCGGCGGCGGATTTGGTGGTGCCCTTGGCAGCCCGCTCTGCTTCCAGCCTGGCGATCTCCTCGCGCAGCAGGGCGATGCGCTCGGACAACTCGTCGACCGACAGCAGCGACAGATCCTGTCCGATCTCGTGCGGGCGCGGCTTCTTCTTGGGTTCGTCGTCGAAGATCGCCATCGTCGCTCCTCCCTCACTTGGCCATTTGCCTGATTTGGCAATCAGCATACATAGGGCAAGGGCGCCGATGCAAACGACCGGCAGCAACGAACCGGCACAAGGAGACGGGACACCATGGCAAGCGGACAGAAGATTCCGGCAAGGATGACGGCCATCGCGATCTCGCAGCCCGGTGGCCCCAGGGTGCTGAAGCCGGAGACGCGCGACGTGCCGGTGCCTGGTCCCGGCGAGGTCCTCATCCGCGTGCACGCCGCCGGCGTCAACCGGCCGGACGTGCAGCAGCGCC
>NZ_JHQR01000383.1 GCF_014843825.1 Mesorhizobium silamurunense | reverse complement strand
GTCTCTCGAAGTTGATCTGATATTTTCAGACATGATGGTTTTCAGGTTCGTTGTTTCATAGCCATTGCCGGCTGATGGCCGCAATGTGACCCCATCGGGGCGAGCATCTCTCATTTTGGAGGGCGATGGATCACTATATGGTGTTGGTCGCACCGCCAATGAAGCCCGACGCCCTGCTTCTGAAGCCAATAGTTTGCGACCTAAGGCCACACCTGCGCGGGTAAGAACGCACAAGCGCGATCGTAGGCTGCCTCGGTCACCAGCCCCGCTGGGGTTGTCGGTGGCGGGGGTGGGGTGGCTTGTGAGCCCCCTATCAGGCACGCCCGGCCCCTCATTCAGGTTGAGGACCCTCATAGCCGCCTCTTTTGTCACCAAAACCCAAATTGCTCCGAAAGACGGAATTCGACCCCAACGGTGACGTTTCATTGTCCCGCATTGCGAATGGCGGCAATGCGCCGCATCACGGTCGTTAGGGTCGCCTCCTAAAACGGACATTCAGCTTGACCTCAGGCGCCGACCGGACCCGACGAGGCGGACCCCCAGCGACGGCGCGCTCAAGCGTTTGACGACGTCACGTCCGGTTAGTTGTCTGTTCGCGACCGTGCCGCCCACATCGCTCTCGAAACCGCAATGTGCCGCAGCACTAGATTCGATAGAATCTTTCTGCGTTGGAGCAAAGCACAGCGACGCGCTCATCGTCAGACAAATCCCTAGCGATCGCGTGGATCATGGCAATGACCTTCACTGAAGAGGCGAAAAGCAGGTCCACCGGCATGTTGGTTCCCACCATCGTGCGCGTGGGGCCGAATGCCTCCAGCGTGTAATGCAGCAGCGGCAATGTGTCGTCGGGCGTCCAAGCCCGTGCGCCGAGGCCGAAGCCGCACAGCTTGACGCTGACGTTCGGCGCCTGTGCCAGCCGGCTGATCGCCGACCGCCATGCCGAAACACCCTCCGTGCTGCGGTCGGCCACCATGCCGAAATGCTCAAGCACGACGGCTGTGTCTGGAAAGGCGCGCGCCAGCGCCAACGCCATGTCCATTTGCGGCCAGTAGAGCTGCAGGTCGAAGCTCAGCCCGAGCGGTGCCAGGCGGGCAAAGCCGCGCCGCCATTGTCGACTTTCCATCAGGTCGGGGCTTGGCGCACTGCGCAGGCGCGGTTCCTCGTGCCAGTTCAGGATCTGGCGGATGCCGCGAACGCGGGGGAAGCTTGCGTGTGCCTCCAAAAGGCGCTCGACATCCGGAGCAGCGAGATCCGCATAGGCGACGATTGCGTCCGGCATCCGCTCCCGCTCGGCCAGCGCGCTCAGCCAGCGCGTCTCGTCAAGCGGATCGTGCGGATTGCGGCCGTTCTGGACATGCACCGTCTTGACGACGCCGAGCCCTTGCATGTCGCGGCGGTAGTCGGCCGGCATGTAGTCGCGGCGGATGGGTGTGAGATCGCCCTCAAGCGGCTCGGGCCGGTCGGGATCGAGCCATGGATAGGCGGCGTCGAACAGGCTCTGGAAATGCTGGTGCGTATCGACGATCGCCCAGCTTTCGTCTGCGGGCTTCATCCGCGTTTGCGTGTCCACTGGTCGGCGAAGACGGCCAGAATGACGACCGTGCCCGAGGCCACATACTGCCAGAAGGACGGCACATTCATCAGCGTCAGCCCGTTCTGCAAGGCGCCCAGCGTCAACGCGCCGATAAGCGATCCCAGCGGATTGCCGACGCCGCCGAACAGGCTTGCCCCGCCGATCACGGCCGAGCCGATCGCCTGCAGCTCGAAACCGCTGCCGCCGATCGGTTCGGCAGCACCAATGCGGGCGATCAGCACGAAGCCGGCAAGGCTCGAAAGCACGCCGGAGATCGTGTAGACGGTGATCTTCACCCGCTCGATGTTGATGCCCGAGAGCCTCGCCGCCTCCTCGTTGCCGCCTATGGCGATGATCTGCTCGCCCAGCGCCGTATAGCGGACCAGCAGATAGGCAAGGGCTGCCACCGCCAGCGCCAGCAGCACAGGCGTGGGGATATCTAGGACGCGGCCGGCGAAGATGGCGCGGAACTCCTTCGACAGTCCATAGATCGGCTGGCCATCGGTGTAGATCAGCGCGGCACCCCTGAAGATGCTGAGCGTGCCGAGCGTGACGATGAAATCGGGCAGTTTGAGTCTGGCGATCAACAGGCCATTCAGCAGTCCGCACAGCAGCCCGACGAGAAGTCCAGCGCCGACGCCGGCCAGAAGCCCATGCGATAGCATGTCCGCCGCCACCATGCTGGACAGGCCGACCACCGACCCCACCGACAGATCGATGCCCTTGGTCATGATAACCAGCGTCATTCCAACCGCGATCACCGCATTGATCGAGGACTGAAGCATAATGTCGATGAGGTTTGCCGGCTGGTAGAAGGTGGCATTGAGCACCGAGAACACCGCGAAGAGCGTCACGCAGCCGATCGCCACGCTCGCCTTGCGCAGCGCGTCGCCGCGCCTCGATGTTGCGGGGGGCTTTCTCTCGGCCGCATCCGTTCGGGGCAGGGAACTGAGTTCGGTCACGAATTGTCCTCTCTAGCAGCGAGCGCGATCAGCCGCTCCTCGGTCAGGCCAGCGTCGTTGGCGACAATCTTGCGCAGGCGCCCGCCGCTGACGATCCCGATGCGGTGGCAGATGAGCAGGAGTTCCGGCAATTCCGACGAGACCACCAGCAGCGCCGCTCCGTCGGCGGCGAGGCGACGCAGCAGCGCATAGATTTCCGCTTTGGCACCGACATCTATGCCACGCGTCGGTTCGTCGAACAGAAAGACGCGCGCGCCAGTCGCCAGCCAGCGGGCGATGACAACCTTCTGCTGGTTGCCACCCGAGAGGTTGCGCATCTCGGTGCCGATCGAGGCGGGGCGGATATGCAGCTCATCGACATAGCGCCTGGCAGCCCGCTGCCTTTCAGCGCCCTTGATCACGCCAAGCGAGGCAAAGCGGCGATGATTGCCGAGGCCGAAATTGCGCTCGACATCCATCATCGGGACGATCGCGTGGCCCCTGCGGTCCTCGGGGATCAGGGCGATGCCGGCCCGCATGGCGTCCGCGGGCGTGCTGAGCGTCACGCGCATGTCGGCAACGCTGATTTTACCGCCAGACAGTGCATCGATGCCGAAACAGGCACGCAGGATGGCGGAGCGTCCGGAGCCGACAAGGCCCGACAGGCCGACGATCTCGCCGGCGCCGATCGACAGGCTGACGTCGCCGATGCGGGCAGAGGAGACGCCTTGCAGCTCGATCAGCGGCGCGCTTTCGACCGGCGCCGGTTTTTCTGCGCTCATCTCGCGCGACAGTTCGCGGCCCGCGATCAGCTCGTTGAGCCGAGCCTCGGAATAGTCGCCGATCGGACCGGAGGCGACGACTTCGCCGTCGCGCAGGATCGTCACGTGATCGGCTATGGCGCGGATTTCGTTCATCCGGTGCGAGATGTAGACGATCGCCTTGCCCGCCGCCTTGAGGCGCCGGATGACGGCGAACAGGCTTTCCTGTTCGGCCGGCGTCAGGCTGGACGTCGGCTCGTCGAAGGCGATGATGCGGCCGCCGCGGGCGAGCGTGCGGCTGATCTCGACCAGTTGCCGGTCGGCCATGCCGAGTGCCGATACGGGCGTGTCGGTCTCGAGATGCGGCGCGAGATCGTCGAGGATGGCGCGCGCCTCGCGGCGAAAGCCGGCGCGCGGAACGAGCTTCAACCCGCGTGTTCGGCCGAGGAAGATGTTCTGGGCGACGTCGAGCTGCGGCACCAGGCTGAGCTCCTGGCTGACAAGGCCGATGCCCATGGCCAGCGCATCGCGCGGCCCCTCGATGCGCACCGTGCCGAGCGGATCGAGCGCGATGTGGCCTTCATCCGGCTGCACGATGCCGAACATCACCTTCATCAGCGTCGACTTGCCGGCGCCGTTCTCGCCCAGGAGGGCGTGCACTTGGCCGCCGCGCAGATCGAGATCGACGCCCTTGAGGGCCTGGACGCCTGCGAAGCGTTTGGCGATACCGGTCATGCGAAGTGCGGGAGGACGGCTTTCGCCGTCCTCTGCTTGGGAGATTACACTAAGCACCTTGGGTGGCTCAGTTTGTCTTGGGATCGGGAAAATCCTTCACGTTTTCCTTGGTGATAACGGCCTGGGGTGACAGGATCCACTGCGGAATGGCCTGGCAGCCGAGAAGCCGCAGCGCCATCTGCACGCCGAGTTGGCCCTCCTCGAAGGGGAATTCCGCGACTGTCGCGCGCATTTCGCCGGCGCCGACTGACTTCTTCGCTTCCCGGATGCCATCGGTGCCGACAACCGCGACCTTCTCGAGGCTGCTGCCTCCGGTGACGGCCTCGACCACGCCTAGCGCCATGCCATCATTGTTGGCGTAGATGCCGGCAAGGTCCGGCGTCTGGCGAAGGATGTTCGAGGTCGCGTTCAGTGCGGTCAGCCGATCCCAGTTGCCGGGCTGGCTCGCGACGAGCTCCAGATTGGGATACTTCTTGAGCTCTTCCTTGAAGCCCTGGATGCGCAGACGCGCGTTCGGCGAGCCGGCGGCGCCCTCGATCTGGGCGACCTTGCCGCCGTTAGGATAGGTCTGGTGCAGGAAGGCTGCCGCCTTGGCGCCGATCGACACCTGATCGGTGCCGATATAGGTGCTGGCGCCTTCGGTGCGTGCGTCGTCGATGATGATGGTGGGAATGTTGGCGGCGCGTGCCGCTTCGATCACGGGCGCCAGATTGGAATCGGACTGCGGCGACAGCAGCAGCGCGTCCGGCTTCTGCGACAGCACCGTCTGCGCCAGGTTGAGCTGCTCGATCATCGAGCTTTCATCCTTGGCGGCCTGCACGTCGACGCTGATCTTGTACTTCGCCGCCTCGGCCTTCGCGCCGGCCGCGACGTCCTGCCAGAACTCGTTGATCAGCGTCTTGGTGACGTAGGCGAAATGCAGTTCCTTCTTCGGCGCCGGCACCGCGCCGAATTCCGCCTCGAGGGCCGTCGATTCGATCTTGTCCATCTTGGCCGTCGGATAGGCCGGGCAACTGTCCTCGGCGAAAGCCGGGACTGCGCTGAAAAGGGCAAGTGCCGTCGACGCGGCGAACAGGCCGCTTGTCCGTAACTTCATCGAAATTCCTCCCATTGGGTGCCGGATCAGCTCCGGAGCTTCCTCTTCCCTGTAGACCCGAGCGTCGGGCCAGATCCTCACGCCCCACGCGCTCCGACTGTTCACGACTTCACCGTGTTGCAGCAAGTTGAAAACTAGATCATTCAATCTGTTAGATACAAATTAGAAGCCCTTTCCAATCTGTTAGCCAGGCTAAAAGAAAAATGATATGGCGTGGGCCGGCCAAAGGGTGGACGAGGCATGCAGTTACCGGTCAAGGCGATTTGGGTTTTCCATGCCGCGGCTCGCGCGGGCAGCATTTCGCGCGCCGCCGAGGAGTTCGGCGTGACGCCGTCGGCGGTCACCCAGCAGATCCAGGCGCTCGAGGTCCAGCTCGGCGTGAGCCTGCTGACCAAGATGGGCCGCCGCGTGGTGCTGACAGAGGCCGGCGAACGCTATTTCGCCACCATCACCGACGAGATCGAGCGCATATCCGAGGCCACCAGCACGATCCGCGGCTACCGGTCGGTGGCGATGCTGACTGTCCGGGCAACGCCGACACTGTCCAACAAATGGCTGCTGCCGCGCCTTGCCTCCTTTCTCGATCAGAACCCGGAACTGGAAATCCGTCTTGATGGAACCAATGAGCCGACCGATTTCAATCGCGAGCTCGTCGACCTGGAGATACGCCATGGCGATGGCCGCTGGCCCGGCCTTTTCGTCGAGGGCATGGCCGAGGAGACCTTTGTGCCGGCCTGCGCGCCGGCCCTGGCGGGCGCGGGTAGTCTTCGCGCCGAGGACCTGACGCGGTTCCGGCTGATCCACTCGGTGAAGTCGCAGGCCCAATGGCCAGCCTGGTTCAAGCTCGCGGGCATGCAGCCGGCGCACCGATGGCGCCGCATCCTGTTCGACCGCAGCCACATGGCGATCGACGCGGCTCTTGATGGGATGGGGATCGCGCTCGAAAGCAGCATGATGATGGAGCGTGAACTGCGCGACGGCCGGCTCGTCTGCCCGGTCGCCAACCCTCCTTCCGTGCGTATCGTCACGCAGTGGATCGTCTGCCCCCGCGACCACCTGCGGCAAAAGAAGGTGCGGCTCTTCCTCGACTGGCTGCGCGCAGAGCGCGACCGGATGCCGGGTCAGCTGGCACCGCAATAGTCATCCGCGGAGCTTGATCGGATCCGCCGCAACGTTCAGGTCGCCCGCTTGATAACTTTACAGCTTTCTGTATTTGTGTGAAAAATCTGAAAGCCGAAGGTTTCTTATGCTGTCCCGTTTCGCCACCCGATTGAACTCGTTCGCGTCCGCGCCGCATCTGCAATGGCCGGACCTTTCCGGCAAGCCGAGCATGATGCAGATGGCGGAGCGCGCCGCGAAGGTGCGTGGTCTTACCGACCTCGATCTGAATTTCCCTGATCATGTGTCGGGGGAGCCCGCGGCCATCGTCCGGCGCATCGGCGATCTGGGGCTGTCCGTCAACGGCCTTGCGATGCGCTACTACACCAACCCGGCGTTCAAGCGCGGCGCCTTCACCAATCCGGACGAGGCCGTGAGGCGCGAGGCCATCGATCTGACCAAGCGCGGCATCGACGCCGCGCGCGCCATGGGCGTCGATCTGATGACGATCTGGCTCGGCCAGGATGGGTTCGACTACAACTTCCAGCTGGATTATGCGCAGGTCTGGGACTGGGAGGTCGCCGGCATCCGCGAAGTGGCCGAGTATGATCCGGACTGCCGCATCAGCATCGAGTACAAGCCCGACGAGCCGCGCGCCCAGTCGCTGTTGCGGGATGCGGCGACGACGCTGCTTGCCATCGCCGAGGCGGGGTCGCCCAATCTCGGCGTCACCATCGATTTCGCGCATGCGCTCTATGCGGGCGAGCAGCCGGCCCTTGTCGCGCATCTGATCCACCGCCGCAGCCGGCTGCTGGGCGTTCATCTCAATGACGGATACGCCAAGCGCGACGATGGGTTGATGGTCGGTGCGGTGCATATTCGCTCGACCCTCGAACTGCTCCACCAGATCCGCCGTGACAGTTTCGACGGCGCGCTCTACTTCGATACCTTTCCCGATACCAGCGGGCTCGATCCCGTTGCCGAGTGCGAGGCCAACATCGCGACCGTTCGGCGCCTGCTGGAGATTTCCGAAGCGCTTTCGAGCGACAACGGTCTTGGCGACGCGCTGGCCCGTCAGGATGCCGTGGCCAGCCAGAGGATCGTCAACAGGGCCTTGATCGGCGCGTGACTGGCGTTCGCGAACGCCGCGGGAGACGATGATGCCGGGGAAGAAAGCATGAGCCTGCCGCTTGGCGATCCGAGGACGATCGGGCCGCGCATCCGAATGATGATGCCGCACCTCACGCCGCTGGAGGGGCGGGTGGTCGACATGATCCTCGGCCGGCGCGATTTCGGCGAGACCACATCGCTGAAGGCCGTGGCCGAAGACGCCGGCGTGTCGGAGGCGATGATCGTCAAGATCGCCAAGAAGCTCGGCTTCGACGGGTTCAAGGACTTCCGGGCTGGCCTCGCCGGCTACAACCGCTTGCCGACCACCGAGCTGCATGAGGAACTTTCGCCCGACGACACCGATGCCGAGATCGCGCGCAAGGTGTTCCGCACCTCCGTCCATGCGCTGGAGGAGACGCTTGCCATTCTCGATCCCGAGGCGCTGGAGCGCGCGGCCGACCTAATCTTCGGCGCGCGCCAGCGCGACCTTTATGGCGTCGGCGGCTCGGCCCAGATCGCGCGCGACGTCGCGCACAAGCTGCTGCGCATCGGCGTGCGCACCAGCGTGTTCGACGATACACATATGATGCTGATGTCGGCTTCGCTGCTGGGGGAGGGCGACGTCGCCATCGCCTTCTCGCATTCGGGCGCCAGCACGGCGGTGATCGAGGCTGTCGAGCTCGCGCGCCGGCGCGGCGCCCGCACCATCGCGCTCACCAACTATGCGACATCGCCGCTCGCCTCGGTCGCCGATGTAGTGCTGTGCTCGACGGCCCAAGGCTCGCCGCTGCTGGGAGAAAATGCCGCCGCGCGCATTGCCCAGCTGATCATCTTCGACGCCGTCTTCGCCGCGGTCGCGCGGCGCGACCTGAAGGCGGCGGCAAGGCGGCGGAGCGCAATCTCGCCGCGACCATGGGTGCCGTCGCCGGCAAGCGGCGCGGCGCATGACTGCTTCGGTTCGTCCCGTCGTCGTGGTGGTCGGCAGCCTTCACTACGACATCATGGTCGACGCGCCGGACCGTCCCCGCAAGGGCGAGACGGTCACCGGTTTCGGCTGGCGGCCGAAATTCGGCGGCAAGGGCGGCAACCAGGCGGTCGCGGCGGCGAGGGCAGGCGCCGATGTACGCATGGTGGGCGCCGTGGGCGACGATGATTTCGGCCGGTTTCTCCTCTCCAATCTCACCGCCGCCGGTGTCGACGCGTCCCGTGTTGCCAGCATCGACGGCAGCGGCTCAGGCATGAGCGTCGCCATAGCGGATGGCGGCGGCGACTACGGCGCCGTCATCGTCTCCGGGGCGAATGCCGCAACTGATCCGAAGGGCTTGGCCGACACCACGCTTTGGCGAGATGCGGGCGTACTCATCCTGCAGAACGAGATGCCCGATGCCATCAATCTCGCCGCGGCAAAAGCCGCGAAGTGGGCCGGGGTGCCCGTGTGCCTCAACGCCGCGCCGTACCGACCGCTGGCGGACGAGCTCATCGCGCTGGTCGACATACTGATGGTGAATGCGATCGAGGCCGAACAGTTCTCGGGCCACGCGGTCGGAGACATTGATTCGGCCGTTGGCGCCGCCAGGCAGCTCTCCAGCCGCTGCGCCACCGTGGTGGTGACGGCAGGCGGGGACGGCGTAGCGGGCATGCGGCGCGGCGAGAATCCTGTTGTGGTTCCCGCCATTCCGGTCCGCCTGATCAGCACGCATGGCGCAGGCGATGTCTTCGCGGGGAGTTTTGCCGCTGCACTGGCTACGGGCCACGCCTTTGCGCAATGCCTCGAGGTCGCGAACAAGGCCGCCGCTGTCCACGTCTCGACCTGACGGCATTCTCGTCAGATACGTTTCAATCTTTAGCCCAGCTAAACAATCGAGCTCACCTTCTAAATTGCGCTAACAGCTTTCTCGCCATACCAATGAGCCCTTCCGGCAAGCACAAGCCGGACCATCGGCGGCGCGGCCGGCCGGGGAGGTAGCAACGTCACTGCGGGAGGGCGCCGGGCGCCTTCGTTGCGTGTCCGGTCAACCGGGCACGGAAGCCTTTGCATGCCTCGCCGAAGCCGACGCCGGGCCCGAAAACGGTCGTGCGAAGGAAACAGACATGAACCTCTACACTTTGCTTGCCGCGCGTGCGGGTCGTGGCCGTCCGGTCCGCGTGGGCCTGATCGGCGCCGGCAAGTTCGGCTCGATGGTGCTGTCGCAGGCACAGCGTATCGCCGGATACCACATGGTCGGAGTGGCGGACCTGAATGTTTCCAAGGCGCGGGACTCTTTGCAGCGCGTAGGCTGGCCGGTGGAGCGATACCAAGCAAAGGATGCCGGCGAGGCGGTGAAGAACGGCACGACCTTCGTCACCGACGATGTTGCAGCCCTGCTTGCCTGCGATGAGATCGAATGCGTGATCGAGGCGACGGGTCACCCGATCGCCGGAACGCGCCATGCGCTGGCGGCGATCGAAGCCGGCAAGCATGTCGTCATGGTCAATGTCGAGGCCGACGTCATGGTCGGCCCGATCCTCGCCGAGAAGGCGCGCCAGAAGGGCGTCGTCTATTCGATGGCCTATGGCGACCAGCCGGCGCTGATCTGCGAGCTGGTGGACTGGGCGCGGGCGACCGGCTTCGAAGTGACAGCGGCCGGCAAGGGAATGAATTTCGAGCCGCGCTACCGCTACTCCACCCCCGACACCGTCTGGGGCTTCTTCGGCTGGAGCGAGGAGGAGGTGGCGAAGGGCGACTTCAATCCGAAGATGTACAACTCCTTCACCGACGGCACCAAGGCGGCGATCGAGATGGCCGCCGTTGCCAACGGCACCGGCCTCGACTGCCCCGATGACGGCCTGGGCTTCCCGCCCTGTGGCCTGCACGACCTTGCCAGGGTGTTCCGGCCGGCAGCCGATGGCGGCCGCATGGCGCGCTCCGGCCTGGTCGACATCGCCGCCAGCCAGGAGCCGGATGGCCGCGAGGTGTTCAACAATATCCGCTACGGCGTCTTCGTCACCTTCAAGGCGCACAATGAGTACTCGCGCGCCTGCTTCAAGCAATACGGGCTGCTGACCGATCCGTCGGGCTGGTACGCCTCGATGTGGCGGCCCTTCCACATCATCGGGCTGGAAACCTCGATCAGCGTGCTCTCGGCCGTGCTGCGCAAGGAGCCGACAGGCTCGTCGAAGGAATTCCGCGGCGACGCCGTGGCGACGGCCAAGAAGGACATGCAGCCGGGCGAGATGCTGGACGGCGAGGGCGGCTACGCGGTCTGGGCCAACGCCATTCCCGCCTCGATCAGCCTGGAGCGCGCGGCACTTCCCATCGGGCTGGCGCACAATGTGCGGCTGAAGCGCGCCGTCCGGAAGGACCAGATCGTCAGTTTCAACGATGTCGAGCTGGTGAACGACCTCGATGTCGTAAAGGTGCGCCGCGAAATGGAACAGCGCTTCGGCCCGACGCCGAGCGTGGCCGCCTGACCGTCCCCGGAGGAATTCATGAGCGAGCAGAGCACGCCACGTTTCGTGGTGATCCCAGAATTTCGCGTCAAGCCGGGGGTCAAGGCAGCATTTCTCTACGCGGCTCTCGACGATGCCCGCCATTCGGTGGCCGATGAAGGCGGTTGCCACCGGTTCGATGTCGTCTGCCCGGAAGGCGCCGACGACACGGTGCTGTTCTATGAGGTCTACGACGATCGCGCCGCATTCGAGGCGCATCTGCAAACCCCACATCTGAAGCGCTTCCAGGCGGCCATGAAGATGCTCGACGTCGAGGAAACCGTTATGCGCTTCGGCGCGCTCAAGGCTCTCTGAGCAGGCGCCAATGAATGCCAGCAGCATGATAGGTTTCATCGGAACCGGCATCATGGGAGGCCATATGGCCCGCCGGCTGGCGGAAGCCGGGTTCTCCGTGACGGCCTGGAACCGCAGCCCGGACAAGGCCGAAGCGCTGGCGGCCTTCGGCGTCGGCCTTGCCACCGAGGCGGCGGAGGCGGCACGGCACGTGGACATCGTGATCTCGATGCTGAGCTCCGGACCGGTCTGCGATGAGGTGCTGTTCGGAACACATGGGGTGACCGACGCCATGTCGCCGGGCTCCACACTTGTGGTGATGAGTTCCATCCCGGTCGAGACCGCGCGCAGGCAGGAAGAACGCGCGGCGGAAAGAGGCATTCGTTATCTCGACGCGCCGGTCTCGGGCGGCGAGAAAGGCGCACGCGAGGGCACTTTAACCATCATGGCTGGCGGGGAGGTTAGTGCCATTAACGCGCTGGCGCCTGTCCTTGCCCCGCTCGGCCGAGTCACCCATGTCGGTCCGGCCGGCGCGGGCAGCCTGGCCAAGCTCGCCAACCAGCTGATCGTCGCCAGCAACATTTGCGCGGTTGCCGAAGCGCTGCTGCTTGCCGAACGCGGCGGCGCGGATCCGGCGCGAGTTCGTGAGGCATTGCTCGGCGGATTTGCCGACTCGACTGTGTTTCGACAGCACGGGCGGCGCATGATCGAGGCCGATTTCGTACCCGGCGGTCCGGCAAAGTATCAGATCAAAGACACCGGCACAGCGCTTGCGCTTGCCGCATCGCTGGGACTGAGGCTGCCGGTCGCAACGGAGGTCGACCGGATTTTTCGCGGCCTCGTCGACAATGGCGGCGGCGACCTAGACCACAGCGCCGCGATCGTCGAACTGCGGCGCATCAATTTTCGATAGGGTGGCAGATCGGCAACTGCTGGACAATTCTGCTGATGGCACAAAGCGGTCCACGCCACGTTGGACGCATCCGTCTGCTCTCTGGCCCGGCCAAGGCTTTTTCGACCAGCATTATCACAGCAGCATTCCCTACAGATTGGAAGAGGAGTGCCGGATGGCCTACGCGGTCCTGAAATATGCCCGGCTGCGCAGCACTGCGCTATCGCTCCACAGTCTTGGAACTGCCGAAGGCACAATGGCTAGGACGCTATCCGAATTCTCGGGCGGACAGATTCTGTCGCTGTCGTGCAGCCCGAACCCCGAGAACTACAAATCGTTCATGGCGTACGGTGAGCCGCCCCACGCCGAGTTCTTTACCGGCCCGTTCCACTGGTTGACCAAGGACGCGCTCGGAGCTGATCGCCGGCTGGCAAAGTTCACGCAAGGCTTCGATTTGATCCTGGAGGACACGACCTTCCAGATGGAAGCCAATGACTAAAGTCATTCATTGTCATTGGGTTCGCCAGACCAAACGAGAATACGAGGGAAACGGGTTGGCGAACCAGCCGCTAACATATTGATGCTCTGTGGTAGCAGCTGACCCTCTGCGACTAATATAATCGTTATTCGCCAATAGGTTACGAAGCGGTTCGGTAACCGGGGCAAAACCGGTGGCGGCCG
>NZ_JHQR01000378.1 GCF_014843825.1 Mesorhizobium silamurunense | reverse complement strand
GATCGAGCACCTGCGGCTGCGCGGCGATCTCACCGCGGGCTTCATCATCCGCACCATCGCGCATGGCAAGGTCGACTTCTTCGGCTCGACGCTGGTAGCACTTGCCCAGCAGTCCGAGCAGCGGGTGAGGGCGCTGCTGGCCGGCGGGCACGACGTGGCGCTGCAGGCGCTGTT
This sequence comes from Mesorhizobium silamurunense, assembly GCF_014843825.1. Lineage (GTDB taxonomy): Bacteria > Pseudomonadota > Alphaproteobacteria > Rhizobiales > Rhizobiaceae > Mesorhizobium > Mesorhizobium silamurunense. The sequence goes on along the minus strand of NZ_JHQR01000378.1, from coordinate 1,595 downwards.
CCGCAGCGCCGGCCTCGCCGCCGTCACCCACGGCATCATCCTGCGGGCGCTGAAGGTCTGGCGTGAGGTAGCCAACGGCAAACGCGTCGCCGGGGTGCAGGAAGTGAGCTGGCTGATGCTGAAGGAACTCGGCGGGCAATCGGCCGAGGGCGACTTGGCCGGGCTGGTCAAGTCGATCCATCTCGACGCGCTGCGCGAGAACGCGCGCGGGCATGCGCTGGCCATCGCGGCGGCTTAGGGCATGTCGGTATTCAGGTGAGGCCGGCCTGCAAATGGCGCCTTCCTGCGCTTCCGGTGCTCACGTACGCAAAAGTACGCTCCGCTCCGGTTCTCGGAAGCCACCATTTTCGACACGACCTGACCTGAATCTCGACACGCCCTGTGCTGTCTAGGCGCGGCCTTTCGCGAAGAAATCCGGATAGTCCTCCATCGCTGCGGCGATGATGCGCAGCGAGGCGGCGATCAGCAGCATTTCGGGCCGGTCGCTGCGATCGGCGATGCTGGCCGCGTATTGCCTCGCCACGGCAACGGTCGACGTCTGCGGCTCGCCATGTCTCCTGAACAGCAATTCCCGCGCCAGGCCGCGCAGGAAATTGCCGAGCGATTCCATCGTTTCGTGCGGGATCGCGGAATTCAGCTGCGCACCGCGCAGCCGCAGCACTTCTAGCCCAACGGTGACGGCTGCGATGCTGCCGCCCAAGGTGGGATCGCCCTTCCTGCCTGTCTGCTGCAGCTGCGGCATCAACTGGTTGATCCGGTCATAGGCCAGGCTTTCGAAGGCCGAACGGCGGGGGATGCGTTCGTGCAGGCAAAGGCGCGCCAGGTCCTCGCGCATCGCCTGCGAGATGCGCTCCACGGTGACCCAAGGATTGGCCGGCAGCACGATGATGAAGACGCCGATGGCAATCAGGATGCCGACCAGGATCGACGCCGATCCGGCGAAAAACGGGCCTGGATCATAGGTCATCAGCTGGTGCGGGCTGAGGAAAGCGAGGAAGTTGATGGCGAAGGCGGTGGCGACGCCGACATGGCGCGGATTGGCCATGCCGAGCGCCGCCGGCACCATGATCGGCACGACAAAGAGCGTGAACCAGCCGAAGCCGGGCAGCGCCGGCAAGGCGACCTGGCCGACAAGGAAGGCGAAGGGCAGCGCGAGCAGCGTTCCCGTGAAGAAACCCCAAGCGGACTGGACCGGATCGGGGCGCGCTGCGAACAGGCTGGAAACGACGGCGACGAGGATGACGGTGCCCGCGGCCTCCGACCATTTGGTCGTGAGCCAGAAGGCCGCCACCAGAAGCGTGGCGAGTGCGGCGCGCACGGCGTTGCGCCAGGCGGCATGGTAGTCGCGATGCACCACGAGCGCCGGCTGCTGTCGTTCACGGGACGGTCTCGAAACAGGCGAGCGGAGCGCATCGAGGCCACGCATTACCTGCTTCAGCGCCTCCGCGAAATCAGCGGCGATGGTGAGGCGGGTGATGGTGCCGACCCGATCTTCATCAGGGCTTGCGGGCGCCGTCGGCGCCTCCCGCGCCTTGCTCGCGATCGCGTCGAGCCGCGCCACCCAGGGGTCGGTGTCGTCAAGCGCGCCGGGCGTC
>NZ_JHQR01000376.1 GCF_014843825.1 Mesorhizobium silamurunense | reverse complement strand
GGACCGGAGCAAAGCAGCCTGCCGTCGTCGGTTCCTCGCCTGCCGCGCATGGCGGCGATGCCGGATTGCGGCTGGATCGCCCGGATCAGCACGGCGCTGCCCGGCAGGCACACTGCGTTCAGGCACCAGTGCAGGCCGTAGGAGCGGTAGACATAGGCGCTGCCGGGAGCGCCATACATCGGCGCGTTGCGCGGCGTGCGGCCGCGATAGCTGTGCGAAGCCGGATCGTCGGGGCGATAGGCCTCGGTCTCGACGATGACGCCGCCGATGCCGGCGAGACCGAGCCGCGCGCCGATCAGCTCGCGCGCGACCGCAAGGGCGTCGCGGGCGAAGAAATCGCGCGCCGTACCGGAGCCGGCGCTAGGCGGCACGAGCGCCACCGCATCGCCGAGACACCGAGCCTGTTCGATTGTTGCAGGCGCCTCGCCGCCAAAAGCCAATCATTGGAAGGCCCTAAACCTTCGAGCCTAGCGGGCGATCGCTGTTTTCCCGCTTGCGGCGCGCGACCACCGCGGTCGCGACTGCAAGGATAATCCGTCCGAGGGCGATGCCTATGAGGCCGGCCGCCGCTTTCAAGAGGGCATCCTGGAGCCGGGCATGCCGGCCGGGATCGAACGCCTGGAGCAGTTCCAATACGCCGGCCACGGCGCAGACAAACAGCATTGCTTGCGCCAGGCGGGCGCGGAATCCGAAGGCCAAGGCAAGGCCGAACAGAGCATAGGCGAGGGCGCGTTCCGTATTCGCGTCACCCAGGTGCGGCCGCAGTTGAATAGGTGAGAGCGTGGCGAACGTGATGGCCGCAAACAGCACGAGCGCGGCAAAACGGGAGATCAAGGTCATCCCCGCTCATACAAGCGCTGAGCCGGCATAACAATACAGGCGCGTTATGGCGCGCGCGCCGACGAAAGGGTGTCCGGCCGCCCCTGCGCACTAGATAGCAGGCATGGATACGCTCTTTGCCTTGCTGCTGTTCGTCGCGGTCATCGCGATCATCGTTCTCGCCGGCAGATGGAATACGTCGGATGCCGACCACTATATGGGTTTCGACAATCTCCGCAGGCCGCGCAAGAAGGGGGCTCCGAACAGCGGCAAGGATACGAGTGAGAAGTGAGGATCGCGCCCTTCCTTCGGGGGCCTCAGCCGAGCAGATTGCGCGCCGTGCGCATGAAGATCCGCGAGCCGATCGGAATCAGGTCGTCCGGAAAGTCGTAATCGGGGTTGTGGAGCGCCGGGTAGCGATCGCCGGCGCCGAGGAAGAACATCGCCGATTTGGCATTGTGGCCGAAGATGCCGAAGTCCTCCGAGGCGCGCATCGGCAGCGCCTCCTCGCCGCGCGAAACACCTTCCTCGTCCAGCGCCCGGTTCAGATGCTCCACTGCGTCCGGCGCGTTGACGCTGGCGACGAAAATCTCGTGGTAGTCGCAGCGCACGGAAAGACCATGCTCGGCCCCAATCTTCGCCGCCAGCGCCTCCGCTGCGGCGACCAGCTCCGCCATCCGCTCGTCGCGGCGGGTACGCAGCGTCGCCCACACCTCGGCGTAGCCGGGCGCGATGCCGAACACCGCTTCGCCCATCGAGCAATGGGTGACGGTCACCATGCCGAAATCGTCGTCGGCGAAGGCGCCGCGCCCGAGCGCCGGCAGTTGCGGCATCAGCTGGCTCACCGCCAGCATCGGCGACACGCCGGTTTCGGGCATGGAGGAATGCGCGGTCTTGCCCTCCAAGATGATCCGCATGCCGCGCGAGGCGCAGTTCACCACGCCGGCCTTGAGCCTTACCTCGCCGAACGGCACGCCCGGCAGATTGTGCAGCGAGAAGGCGAAATCAGGCTGGATCTCGAAAAAGCGCGGATCGGCGACGACGCCGGCCGCGCCATTGCCGGTCTCTTCCGCCGGCTGGAACATCAAAACGACGCGGCCGCGCGCCGGCCTCTGGCGCCCGAGCTGGCGGCCAAGCGCGGCCAGGATCGCCGTGTGCCCGTCATGGCCGCACATATGCGACTTGCCGGGCACTTGCGATGAATGCTCGACGCCGGAAAGCTCGTGGATCGGCAGTGCGTCGAGCTCCGAGCGGAACAGCACCGTCGGCCCAGCTTGCCCGCTGTCATAGACCGCCGCCACGCCATGGCCGCCCAGTCCGGTCAGCACCTTGTCCGGCCCCGTATCGGCGAGGAAATCGACGACCTCCTTGGCCGTCTTCTCCTCCTCGTTGGAGATTTCCGGCTGCCGGTGCAGCTTGCGGCGCCATGCCGTCAACTCGATGAGGTCTCGGTTGGTGAGGGTCATGGATGGGGCTCCGCTGGCGCTGTAAGTCACACGAACACGATAGGATTTTTCTCGCGCCGTGCCATGCGGATCATTTCCGTTAGTCCATCGGCGAATTCCCCAACCCATGCATCGGAGCTGGATTCGATGAACTTCAATTCGCGTTCGAGCTCACCGAAGCTCGACTCCTCGATCACGTCTCCGACACCGCTGTTTGAAAAAAGGACGATCCGTTCTAGGCTCAACCCTTCGCCGCGGTGGCTGGCAATCGTGTCGCGAAGCGCGGCGACGTGGAGGATATTTCCAACTCGCCACGAGCGCGCCGTAACACCGTCCCAGTCGAGATTCACGCCCTCGGGATGGATAACCCAACATTCGCCCGTTATCGGCTCCCGCTGAAAGCGATACCCGGGGAATTCCCGTTCCATCGCCGAGACACCTTTGAAAACCGCTACGTCGAGACCCATGTCGATCCTCCGAGGAAAGCAAAAGTCATCAAGCGGAGAAGCAAGTCAATGTCCGTCGGGTCTCGATTTGGGCGGAAAGCGGGCACCCGGAATTTCTGCTACCGCTTCTCAATCGGCTCAACCATCCAAGTCGGCCGCAACGCGCTGAAGCACTTTGCGCGGCTCATCGGCAATGACATCGCCGTGGCTGACGATGACCCGCTTGAGATCCGGTTCATCGGCCCATTTCCGGAACGCCGTCGCCAGCGCCTTTTTGTCTTTGACAAACATCCATCTGACGACGCGCGGTATCTGGGGTTGCGACACGCCAAACCCAAGCAGACGCGCCATTATGTGAGCGCCGATCCCATGAGGGTGCCGTACGTTTGCGAGAAGGTCGTTGATGACAAGCGTGATGCCACTCTCGCGGCGGATGAGAAGCGCAGCTTCCTTGCCTTCTATACCCGGCACGGTCTCCAGCTCGACGGAGGGATCGGCCCAGATGGCGCTCGTGGCATCGACTTTCACGGCTTTCTCCACTGCATCCCGCGCACCCGGCACACAGATGACCTTCGCCTCTGGATAGCGAGCCTTCCATGGCCTTATGTCGAGGCGGTGACCGGGACCGGGGACTATGAGGAAGCTGGGCGCGCCGAGCGCTTCGATTTCTCGCATCTGAGGCTCCGCCAACGGGATGGCGCTCCAGATCGCCGTTCGTTGACCGCTCAGTCCGACCACGGTCATTCGACGGGGAAAATAACCGAGCGGCATATGGATTTCGCCCGCGACAGTCAGCAGACCCTCGTCCAGCTTTTCCAGCTGGCCGTGCGGCCCAACCTTCCACTTGTCATTGAACCTTGGCATGCGACGCCCTCGGCTAGGGTCAGGACTCATTGATCCAGA
>NZ_JHQR01000374.1 GCF_014843825.1 Mesorhizobium silamurunense | reverse complement strand
ATTCATGCCTGATAACAACAGGATCGAGCAGGACCACCGGCGGATCAAGCGCCGTGTTCGGCCGATGCTCGGCTTCAAATCTCCCGCAACCGCAAGCATCATCCTGGACGGCATCGAAATGGTTCACATGATGCGCAAGCGACAGGCGAGGTTTGCATTCAATCCTAATCCGTCATTGGCCGAGCAGTTCGAGATCCTCGCCGCCTGATTGACCTCGCATCAGGGCCTCTCTGTGCCCCTATTCAGCCGTTGCAACAAAACCGAAGCGTTCCGGTAATGAAGGAGCCTCTTAAGCCAGAACCCCCTAGAGCACGCATGTTGCCCATCAAGAAGTCTAGCCACACAGACTAAGGAAGAGGAGCAATTTGACGCCCCGCGACATGTCGCCTGGCATTGTCTGATGTACGACGATGTTGGAGATGCGACATAGCCGGTTCGATCGGTTGCCTTGTATCTAAACGACTTTTTCCTTTGGCGCGCATATTGCTTCGTGTCATCCGAAAGCACGTCATGGACCACCGAGCGTCATGCGGAGAAATGTCGACATGTTAGCACAATGATTTCTGCCGGGGCGACATCCGGCCTTCTTCAGCAGACCTTCAGACGCAGAAAAAAGAGGCCGTATTCGCCAAGGAATTGTCGAATGAGGGCTGGATAGGCGCTTTTCCGCAGTTGTTTATCGGCGCGGTCCGCCAACTCTGCAATCGGTCCGATCAGCTCCTGGATGTCCTCAAAGAGCGCCATGTCATGGTGACTGCGGCCCGGGCTGCACCCGCGTGCAGGCTCTCCTCCAAAGGCGACGCTCGGCGGTGCTGCAGACCGGCGGTGAGAAGCCAAGTCCAATGCGTATTCCGAACACCGAAAGAGGCGACATATATGTACAAGATCGGCGCTTTGACGCGCTCGCTATTAACTCGGGGGGCATGGGGATCGGCAACTCAGGCGCTGGCCAACGGTTCGAATGGTTCACATCCGCCGCTTACGCCAACCGATTTCGAGCGGGCACTCACGATCAACGATCGCTATGGCGGACTCACTGTCAATGTCCCCGAAATGCCTTTCTGGCTGACTGGGGGTGAAGCGTTCGTCTACCGCCGGACTACCCACGGCGAGCACCAGTTCATGCTGGTCGATGCTGCCACGGGTGCGAAGCGGCCCGCCTTCGATCAGGCCCGCCTAGCGGCGGCGCTAAATAAGGCTAGCCATAAGAGCTATCAGGCCGGCGATCTTCCCTTCGACCGTTTCGAACTGACCGACGATGGTCGCAGGCTCGATTTCCTGATTGAGCAGGTCCGTTGGAGCTGCGACCTTGCAAGCTATGCCTGCACCAGCACCACATTGGGTGTGGACGCCCCGGACTTTCAGCAGCTCAGCCACTACTACACGCCACCGGCGGAGAATAACCCCGACCAGAGGAGCGTGTCGCCCGACGGCAAATGGATCGCCTATATCAAGAACTACAATGTTTTCCTGCGCAGCAAGGACGGATTGCAGGATGTCCCGCTGAGCTGGGACGGATCGGAAGGCAATTACTACGTCTTTTCGACGCTGAGCTGGTCCCCAGACTCGCGCCACGTCGCGGCCTACCGCATTCGCCCCGGCTACAAGCGGGAGATCCACTATGTCAATTCGTCGACGACGGACCAGCTTCAACCTGAATATCCCACAATGGTCTATCTCAAGCCGGGTGATGTCCTTCCGCTACCCCAGCCGGTGCTGTTCGACATTGCCGGCCGGCGCCAGATCGTGATCGACAATGCCCTGTTTTCGAATCCCTTCGAACTTTCCTCTCTCCAATGGTGGGAGGACGGCCGCGGCTTCACCTTCGAATATAACCAGCGCGGGCATCAGCTCTATCGTCTGGTCGAGGTAGACGCCGCCACGGGCCGCGCGCGCTCGCTGATCGATGAGATCAGTAAGACCTTCGTTGATTACCAGCCGCTGGTGATGAACCAGCGCGGTACCGGGAAAACCTTTCGTTACGATGTCGATGACGGGAAGGAGATCATATGGGCGTCCGAGCGCGACGGGTACGAGCATTTGTATCTTTT
>NZ_JHQR01000375.1 GCF_014843825.1 Mesorhizobium silamurunense | reverse complement strand
CCGCCTGCGACCGCGTGATGCTGCTGCGCGGCGGCGTGATCGAAGCCTTCGGCCCGAGCGGCGATGTGCTGCGGCAGTCAACCGTCGAGAAGGGCGCCGGCAAGAGCCCCGCCGCGCAGCAGGGCACGGTCGTGACGGGCTCGTTCGCGCCGACGATCCGCACGGTGTCCGCCTGGGATCGTAGGCGATGACGACCCAGAGCCTTGCCTGGGAAGATAAACCACGCACCGACTTCCGGCGCGTGGCCTTCGCCGGATATGCGGCAATCGCAATCTTCGTGGGCGGCTTCGGCTATTGGGGGGCAAGCGCGCCGCTGTCCGGCGCGGTGATCACGCAAGGGACGATCTCGGCGACCGGCGGCAACATCCTCATCCAGCAGCCCGAGGGCGGCATCATCCAGCAGCTGCTGGTCCACGAGGGCGACCGCGTGCGGCAAGGCCAGGACCTCATCCTCCTCGACCGGACGGCGGCGCAGGCCGATCTCAACCGGCTGACCAGGCAGTCGATCACGCTCAAGGCAAGCGCTGCGCGGCTGGAGGCCGAGCGCGACGGGCTGGACAGGCTGGCGCCGATCGCCGAAGCGGCGCCGGCGCCGTTCCAGCAGGACTTCCAAAATCTGCTTCGCGAACAGCAGAAGGAGTTCGACGCCAGGCTCGCCCGCTTCCGCTCCGAGCAGTCGATCATGGCGCAGCGGGTCGCCATGCACCGCGAGTCGGTCGTCGGCTTGAACGCCCAGAAGCTCGCCATCGAGCAGCAGTCCGAGGTGGTGAAAAAGGAGCTCGGCATCAAGACCGGCCTCTTGGACAAGGGCCTCACCAACCGCACCGAATATTCGCAGCTGCTGCGCTCAGAGGCCGATCTCGTCGGGCAGGCCGGCGCACTGGAGGCAAATCTCGCCGCGGCCAACAGCCAGATCGTCGAAGCCCAGGTGCAGGTCGAGCGCCTGACCACGCAGCGCGTCGAGGAAGCGCTGACCAAGCTCGACGATGTCCGCACCAACCTCGCCGACATCGAGGAGCAGATCAGGGCAGCCGAAGCGGTGCTTCAGCGCACCACGATCAAGGCGCCGGCGGCCGGCATCGTGGTGTCGTCGACCTATAATTCCAAGGGCAGCGTGATCGCGTCGGGCGAGAAGATCATGGAGATCCTGCCGACGGCATCGGGCCTGCTCGTGGACGCCAAGCTGCGGCCGAAGGACGTCGATCAGGTGCGCGTCGGCCAGCCGGCGAAACTCAGGCTGTCCGCGCTCAATATGCGCCTGACGCCCGAGGTTTCAGCCACGGTCACACAGATTTCCGCCGACCGGCTGGTCGACCAAGCCACGCACGAACCCTATTTCCGCGCCAAGCTGAAGATCGCCGATGCCTTGCCACCGGGCGTGAAGGCCGAGCAACTTTACCCCGGAACGCCGGTCGAGGCCTTCATCAGCACCGGCGACCGGACTTTCTTCGAGTACCTGGCACGGCCGATGATCGATTCATTCGCGCGGGCGTTTGCGGAAAGGTAGGAGCGGATCGCCGTCATGCGTGCACAGCTTTCCCCTCCCCAGCAGCAACGTGACGCGCTCAGACGGCGATTTGGAGCGCGCCGTAACGTTTTACTTCAGCTTCGATTTCCCTGACCAAGGTCTCCAGCGCGGGATTTCGAGTGTTGCGCGCTCGCCGGACCACATAAGCCAGATCCGGAGGCTTGGGAAAGTCCTTGTCGACAATCTCCATACCGGCTTGCAGGTGCCGCTGGCTCAAGAGCGCGACGCCGAGCCCCGCGGTCACGCCGGCGATGATGCCGGCTGCGCTGGAGCATTCGAACACGGTCTCGAACACCGTCCCTTCGTCCTGCCCAAGATCGAGGCCCCAGCGCCGATAGAAACAGTCCTCATCGAAGGAGAGGAACGGGATCGGCTTGTCCTTCGACAGGACAAGGTCGGGAGATTTCACCCAGTGCAGCGTTTCGCGGAACAGGACGATATCGGCGGGGCGGACCTCGTGCTGGAACACCTGGACGATGGCGGCATCGAGCGCTCCCTGGCCGAGCTGCTCCTGCAAGACGAGGCTCATGCGCACTTGCGTGCGGACGCTCACCTCGGGGTAGAGCCGGCGAAACCGGCCAAGAATGCGTGAGAGGTCCGTGCAGGTCGTATCCTCGGTCATTCCCAGCGCGATCTTGCCTTGCAGTGTGCTTTTCGAGAGGCTCAGGATCGCTTCGTCATGGATTCCCAGGATGCGCCGCGCGTAGCCGAGGAGATCGAGCCCGGCAGTGGTGAACATCGGCGCATTTGCCTTCCGGCTGAGGATTTCGCAGTCGAGGCTCGCTTCCAGTCTCCTCACCTTGTGGCTGACAGCCGATTGTGACAGGCCCAGAACCTCGGCGGCACGCGTGACGCCGCCATGCTTCTCGATCGCGACCAGTGCCCGCAGGGCGTCGACATCCAGGCGGCGGCTCATCAATCCAGCCATGACAATCCTTGTTCGGAACCAAAGCAACGCGCCAAGCTGTGACGCAGAACCGGCTTTCAGGCAAAGGAATATGTCATCCTACATGGCCATTTCATGAGCGTATCGAAATTTGTCATGTGCAACGACGCCTGCGTGCCGACATAAGTCTGCGCCGAACATTGCCCGTGGTCCGCTTCCGGAACATGGACTCGCCTGAAAAAGACAGCCATGACGCTCTCGCAGAACCAGACCCATCCCCTCATTTGGCCGATCGTTGCGGCGGCCCTGGTCGTAAGCTGGAGCTCCGGCTTCGTCGGCATCCGCTACGCCAGCGAGAACGCCGATGTCATGCTGGTCCTGTTCTGGCGGACCTTGTTGTCCGGATTGATCCTTCTGCCATTTGCTCTCCTGATCGGGCCGCGCATCGGCGCCCGCGGCCTGATCCGGCAGATGATGTTCGGTGTGGCGACGATGTTCCTCTATCTGGGCGGGTTCGCTTTAGCCATCGGCCAGCGCGTGCCGACCGGCCTTGTCGCGCTCATCTCCGATCTCGTCCCTCTCGCCATCGCAGCGCTGTCGCAGCCAGTTCTGGGCCACGGGTTGACCGGAAGGCAATGGAGCGGAACGGCTCTGGGGGTGACGGGCGTGCTCATCGTCTCGCTGGACAGCCTGAGCCTCGGGACGGCGCCGGTCTGGGCATATGCCCTCACCGTCGCTTCCATGCTGGTCTTCGCCCTTGCTACCGTGGTGCAGAAGCGCATAGGCACAATCAACATGCCCATCCATCAGAGCCTGTGCATTCAATGCCTGACGGCAGCGATCCTCTTTGCCCTCTGCGCCAAGTGGAATGGCGGGCTGACTCCGCCCCTCGATGGCCGTTTCCAGTTCGGCATCGCCTGGCTGGTGCTGTTTTCGACCTTCCTTTGCTATGCCGTCTATTACATGAGCCTGCGCCACTATAGCGCCGCGCAGGTCAGCAGCGCGGTCTATCTCAGTCCGCCGGTGACAATGCTCTGGGCATGGCTGATCTTCGGCGAGCCGCTGTCGACGGCGATGTTCATCGGCCTGGCGGTGACATTGTTCGGTGTCTGGCTGGCGTCGTCACGCGGCGCGGTATCGAACGCCAAGCCAGATCTGGGCTCAGTCGAGCAGCCTATCGGGTAATCATGGACATCAAGGAGGACACCCCATGAAGCTGACAGATTTCAAAGCCCTGACCTTCGACTGCTACGGCACGCTGATTGATTGGGAATCCGGCATGATCGACGGCCTGAAGCCGCTGACCGCGCGGGTTGGTCGTCATTTGAGCCGCAACGAGATACTGGAGGCGCACGCTCGGCACGAATCCAGTCAGCAGAAATGGACTCCGCAAAAGCGCTACCGCGACCTTCTGGCGATCGTCTACAAGCGGCTTGCCGAGGAATGGGGCGTCGTCGTCACTCCAGAGGAATGCATCGCCTACGGCGAAAGCGTGAAGGACTGGCCGGCCTTTGCCGACTCCGCGAAAGCCCTGCAATATCTCAAGCAGCACTACAAGCTGATCATCCTCTCCAATGTCGACAACAAAAGCTTTTCGTTCAGCAACAAGAAGCTCGGCGTGGATTTCGATGCGATCTACACGGCGGAAGATATCGGCTCCTACAAGCCTTCCGAACGGAACTTCGACTATATGCTCGAAAAGCTCGGGACCATCGGCGTCGCGAAAGGACAGATCCTGCATACGGCCGAAAGCATGTTCCATGATCACGTTCCGGCCAGCCGCCTGGGTCTCAAATCGTGCTGGATCTATCGCCGGCACGCCGACCAGGGCTTCGGCGCCACGATGCACCCCGGCGACATGCCGACCGTGGATTTCCGCTTCGACAGCATGGCCGACCTCGTGAAGGCGCACGCGCAAGAATTGCGTGCCTGATACCTGAGCGAGGCGCTGCTGCTCGGCAGAAAGCCGAGCAGCTTTATCCGGGACGCCGGTCGAGGTGTTCATTGAGCCGGCGGCCGGACTCCTTCGAATATCCAGCGCGGCCGATGGTGGATTCTTTTGCGCGGGCGTTTGCGGAAAGGTAGCGGTTGGAGAAGGTCCATCGCATCGGTGACGAAGGTGAAGTCGGAGGCGTTCTTGTCTGCCGTGTAGGCGAACTGCTGCTGCGGTATGATTGCATGTTTCGAAAGCACATCGCCTCAGGCTTTCAAGCGTCAGTCGCGATGTACGCTGGCCGCGCCAACCTCGGCGGTCTCCTCCAACAGCCCAGCGGCGATCTTGGTCGAGGGCATTGTCGGCATCGATGAGAACGGCAAGACGCGGCGAGCGGGGCTCGGACGGCATCGCGCAAGCTTTCCTTCAGGCTAGTCTCTGCTCGAACTCGACCACCTGTACCTTGTGCCGCAGTCCGGTCGCAACGACGGAGACCCTGAACCTTCCTTCCAGAGCCGCATCGAATATGGCGCCCACGATGATATCGGCATCGGCATCGACTTCCTCGCGGATGCGTGTTGCTGCCTCATCGACCTCGAACAGCGTCATATCGGGCCCACCGGAAATAGAAACGAGGACGCCTCTGGCGCCCCCCATCGATGCCTCGTCAAGAAGCGGGTTTGCGATCGCTGCTTCAGCGGCTGCCTTCGCCCGCCCCTCACCTGAGGATTCCCCGGTACCCATCATCGCCCGGCCCATGCCACGCATCACCGAGCGCACATCGGCGAAGTCGAGATTGATCAGACCCTCCTTGACGATGAGGTCAGTGATGCAGCCGACGCCCGCATAGAGGACGCGATCGGCCATGGCAAAGGCGTCCGCGAAGCTGGTTTTGGCATCGGCGATCCTGAAGAGATTCTGGTTCGGAATGACAATCACGGTATCGGCGCATTCGCGCAGCCGCTCTATACCCTCCTCGGCCGCCTGCATCCGGCGTCTGCCCTCGAAGACGAACGGTTTGGTGACGACGGCGACGGTCAGAATGCCGGCTTGGCGGGCGGCATGCGCAATAACGGGAGCGGCGCCTGTTCCCGTCCCACCGCCCATGCCGGCGGTCACGAAACACATATGGGTTCCGGCAAGGTGGTCCATGATTTCGCCGATCGATTCCTCGGCCGCCGCATGACCGACGTCCGGCACCGAGCCGGCTCCCAGGCCTTCGGTCACGCTGGCGCCGAGTTGGATCAGCCGGGAAGCCTTCGACATGGCAAGCGCCTGGGCGTCGGTATTGGCCACAATGAACTCCGCACCCTGCAGGTTCTGGGCAATCATGTTGTTAACGGCGTTTCCACCGCCGCCGCCGACACCGATCACGGCGATCCTGGGCTTCAGCTCGACAATGTTCGGGGTAGCGGTCATGCTATCCTCCATCTGGACGCGCGTAATGCCAGCCTTTGCACGAAAGCAAGGAGCAAACGAATCAAAGCAACTCCGCCTTCGGCAGAGGATCAGACGGGAGTCGCGATCGCAAGCGCCTGACCGCCACACCGCAGATTCTGGTGCGAGCGTTCATCGCGCAGTGTCATCTTCAGGCTGTTCTGCTCTTCGCCATCGGATCGAGCGCAGCAGCCCAGCCTGGGCTAGTCGCGCTCTCTGTTCCGCGACCCAATGTGCGGCGCCGTGATGCCCACGTCTGCCTCCTCCGTATGTTCTCCCGATTTATTACACGTCGGTATGTAAGCGTGATACAACGCTGCTACTCGTGCGCAATCATGTGCACCCGTCTGACAACGATCGGACACCTATCATGAAAACCCCTGAATGGGTGACACCGGCCGGCTACGGCGCGGTCGGAGGAGCTTTGGCGCTCGCGATCATCGGCTTCACTGCAGGCGGATGGAGGACCGACGGCACGGCGAGAGAAATGGCAGAAAATGCCAGTGTCGATGCTGTCGTCGCCGCCATGACTCCTTATTGCGTCGCGCAATCCAAGACCGCCCCGAACTCAGCGCAGGTTTTGGCGGCGCTGAAAGCGGCAAGCAGCTATGATCGCAGAGAGATCATTGAAAAGGCAGGATGGGCTACACCCCTTGGAGCGAGCAGCCCCAACAGAGAACTGGCCATTTCCTGCAACTCAGCAATCGCCGCGAACTAAAGCGACCGAAGCGAACGTTGTTCACTGACGGCGAGCGAATGGCGCGGTACGGGTAGCTCTAACCTCTTATCAGGATGTAGCCGGCGCCCGAAAACCGGGCGCCGGCATCAACTACCGAAGGGAGCGTCGTGATGGTCTACACGGTAAGTTGGTACGGGAAACAGGGCATCGTTGAAAAGACGCCCTTCGACACCGAGAAAGCGGCACGAGACCACGCGCTGGCGACCTTCCCAGATCGAAAGTCCGGCATCGTGGCGGTCGAAGTACGCAAAGACGACGGCACGGTTGTGTTCAGTCAAGCAGGAGCCAGCTAAACTAAGGCGTTGGATGCTGTCTTTCAAAAGATGCTCGGTACCGGATATGCGGGTCCGCTGCGGGCGTGGCTGGATCTATTTTCGTTGGTAAGACATACGTCTTTGCCATGACTGGCGCGGTCAGGCGGCGTTCTGGACGACCACCGTCTCGCCGATGACAGGATTAGAAGCCCGCGCCGTCGATCTTGCCTTCGGTTCCCGACTGAAGCGTCGCTTCCGACCCTCAGCGGACGATGAGTTCAAATCAGGCGATTGCGTTCCGATAGTTGACGTGCCCGCCGTAGAGTGCCGTCGGTGTCGGCGATCTTGCGCCTTGCTGCTTCGTCGCTTCTGATCGTCAGCCGTGCCGACATGATTTTTGATGGCTTGGCAATCGCCTCGATTACGATGGGCGGAGCATCCGGTGTTTTCATGAATCTCATAGCTATTATCCTTTCAGGTGAAATGCCGGCAGCGGCAGCCATTCGTCATCCGCCTTCTGCACATGACTAGGCCAGCAGAGCTGAACCGCAATAACGGCATTGCCGGAATCAGGATTCGCGGCCCGTTTCTTCCCGCCGCTTGGCGTCCTGAATGTTCAATTCGATTACCGTCTTTTCCGCACGGCGCGTCTTGATCCCCACCATGAGCTTCTGCTCGAGCTCGGCGGGCTGGCCGGTGAAGACGTCGAAAACGGTCCAGCTGTTCGGACGGTCCATCCGAAGCGCGTAGCGATTTGCCATGCTCGCATCCTTCTCGTTTGCGCCCACCGAGGAATGCTGTCGGTTCAGGGCTTCATGATGACAAATGCCGACGCCAGCACAGCGACAATCCACAGCGCCACATAGACCCTCAAGGCGAGTGGCCCATGTGAAGAAAGCGCCGCACGCACGCGCGTCGCTACGTTCTCCATGCCCTTCGATCTGGCCGGCTCCGCCGCGACAGCGGCCCGCGCCTTGGCGCCAAACTTGCCGAAAGCGCGAGGCGGCGCCGGTTCATGCATGCAGACGACCTCGAATGTCCGGGCAATGCCAGGAGCCGCGTGCGGCACGCTGGATGACACGACTATGGAGGGGCCGGATTTTCAAGAGCTTCTTTCTTCTGTCGGCCTGGGTGACCAGACCCCTCTATAGACTGCTTGGCCTGCGATAGATAGGAGCGCCAAAATTATTTGCCCAGTCGGCAAAAATATCGGGCGGAGTATACCAGAGTCGAAAAATATCATAACGGGCTGAAGAGAACTTCAGTCGCTTTTTTAGGCGCCGAGTTTGGATTTCTATTTAACCAAGAAAAATAAAACGCCGACGCCACCTTGTTCGCAGCGCAATTGGGGCGCATATATAAAATTCGTTGATTTGGTCGAGGTGGCTTTTGTCATATTGAGGCCTTGCCATCCGCATCCGAATTTTCGATAGCGAATGCATTGCGCCGCTCCCGGCGCGGCATCTCGCTTAGTTCGAACCCTGAAATGATGCCAGCGTTGACCACGGATGTACTGGCAGCACGGGACATCGTTTCGGCGGTTCGGCTGGAATTGGAGCGGAAGGCGCGTGCGCGCTTCCGCGGAAAGCCGCAAATGACCACTCGCACCACACCGACCGTCGTTCGCTTCAACTCGGCGTTTTTGCTGCCGGGCATCGATACGCCGCAGCCGCCCGGAGAATATCGCGTCGATCTCGACGAGGAGTCTCTCGAAGGGGCTTCCCGCACCGCATGGCGCCGCGTGGCAACGTTCATTCACCTGCCGGCGATCTCCGCGAAAGGATTCACGCAGCAAATGGTGCCGATCGAACCGGCCTCGCTCGAGGCCGCGCTCGACAAGGACCGGAGACGATCATGACGACCCTCATGCAACGCAATGCACGCCCGATCCAGCATGGAGCCCCGGCACGCCTTTTCGATGTTGGACAGGCGGTCCGGCTGAAGGGCAGCTTTGGTGGGGCTTCTAAGGTCGGCGAAATCTACCGGATCACCGGCACGCTGCCTCCGAAGGGAAACTCGCCGCAATACCGCATTCGCAGCGAAGGCGAACCGCATGAACGGGTGGTGACCGAGGACAATTTGGAACTGGTCGACACGTTGTTGCCCGGCGACGACGCAGCGCTCATCGAAAGGACGTTCGGACATGGCCAAGGGACAGAAACGCTCGAACCGCGAGATCAGGAAGCCGAAGCAGGAAAAGGTTCCGGCCAAGCCTGAGAGCTCGTTTGGCAGCCAGATCAAGGGCGCTGTCGGCATCAACGCCCAAGGCAAGAGCAAGGGCTGACGGCGTGACGCCTGGGCACGATGGGCTCGGATGGCGATGAAGATCGTGATCGAATTCTATCGCACGCGAGCTGTCGACGATGCACACGCCGTCGTCGGCCGCGAGACAGCGCTGGCGGCCGGCCTCGACGACGCCATCGAGATCGCGCGGCTTCTGGCAAGGACGCTGAACATGCCGCAATGGCCGGATGCCGTGGCCATCGCCGATGCCGACGGCGCAATGATCTATTCAGGCGTCATCGCCGCGCAGGCGAACAAGGAGAGGCCGACATCATGAACGCAACCAACGCCGCGGCACTTCGGGTATGGGAAAACGAAGGTGGGGCGCCGGGCCGCGACTTCAGGGATCATCAATATGGCCGCCGCGTCGAAGCCGATCGTTCCTGGACCGTCTATCACGTCTTCACCGGCAATCCGGCGCATGTGGATGGCGCCTTCATGATCGGCCTGAACCGTTCGGACGCGACGAAGAGCATGCTGTCCCTAAATCTTCGCAACAGCGAGCGCCGGAAGGAGCGGACCGCCGCGCGATCGTTCGCTACTTGCGCTCCCGAAACACCGGCAGGCCAGTCATGACGCTCGCCTTTCCAAACCCCAGCCGCAGCTTCGATGAAACACGCAACGCCGTCTGCTTCATCGGCCATGACGGCATGTTCAAGATCCGCTTCTTCGTCGAGGCCGAAGCGCTGGCGAGATCCGGCATCGCCCTGGGCGGGAAAGGGAGTGCCGAGACGACATATCTGTCGGCATTCGACGCCTTGCGGACCTCCATCCAGGATGTTGCCAGCAAGGCCTATGCCCGCGATCGCCGCGAGTCCTACACTCTGACCACCGCCGATTTCCGGTAGTCTGCGCCCGGATGCTGATCCGCTACGGCTACGAGATCACCCTGACCTGCCAGCTGCCGACCGCGCTGGTCTGCTTGCTCTCGGTCCACGAGGATCGCGCCGCCGACATGAGGGTGCCCGAAACCCTGTGCACCACGCCCGATGTTCCGACAACGACCTATCACGATCTGTTCGGCAACCGCTGCCGCCGCCTTGTTGCGCCGGCGGGCGACCTGACGATGTGGGGCGACGCCACGATCGAAGACGACGGCAAGACCGACAGGCAACTGCCCGACGCCCGCGAAATCGCGGTGCCCGATTTGCCGGACGATTGCCTGGTCTACCTCCTGGGCAGCCGCTATTGCGAAACCGATCGTCTCAGCCAGGCGGCGTGGGACATGTTCGGCGCCGTCGCGCCGGGCTGGCGTCGCGTGCAGGCGATCTGTGACTTCGTCCATGGCCACATTCAGTTTGATTACATGCAGGCGAGGTCGACGCGGACCGCCTTCGAAGCCTACCAGGAGCGCATCGGCGTCTGCCGCGATTTTGCCCATCTGGCACTCACGCTCTGCCGCTGTCTCAACATTCCAGCGCGTTACGTCAACGGGCACCTGGGCGACATCGGCGTCCCAATTGTCGACCCCATGGACTTCAGTGCCTGGATCGAGGTCTTCCTTGAGGGCGCATGGCATACGTTCGACCCGCGCAACAACACACCCAGGATCGGCAGGATCGTTGTCGCGCGTGGCCGTGACGCCGCCGACGTTCCGCTCATCAACTCCTTCGGTCCACATGTGCTCAAGGGGTTTCGGGTCTGGACATACGAGGTGACGGGGCTGCTCGTGCATTAGCCGGTTCCCAAACGTGGGCTTCCCGTCCGCCGTTGCCGGCCGCCAAGAGCGTCCTCCAAAAATCGGTCAGCGATCGATGCAGAAGCGCTGTAGCTAGACTCCCCATCCACCTTGTTTCTTGGCGGGCTTCTCGCAGCCGGATACGGTCGCGAGCCTTGGAACAAAAGACGTGCGAGACTGTTCAGCTATAGCTTTTGACACGACGCTGACGTGCCCGGCCGGTTGGGCATGTGGCGCTCTTGAGGAGTCTCATCATGTCCAGATTTCGTTCAATCGCGGTTGCCCTCATAGCGGCCGCGGGTGTTAGCCTTGCCAGCACAGCACACGCCGACAGCGGCACGATCCGCTTTTCCGTCTACAAGGCGGCCTTCTTCATCGGTGGCTCTGGTGGCGCGGGCACGCTGACCTTCCATGGTCGCCACTATCCCATCTCGATCGGCGGCATCTCGGGCGGCCTCGCCTTCGGCGCCTCCAAGACCTATTTCAAAGGCACCGTGCGCCACATTCGCCGCGCCCGCGACGTGACGGGGGTGTATGGCGCAGCGGGCGGTGGCGGCGCGCTCGGCAGAGGGGCCCAGGTGATCGTCATGACCAATGACAAGGGCGCCGAACTCCAGCTCACAGGCCGGCAGGTAGGCCTGCAGGTCAACGCCGATCTCAGCGGCATGACCATTGGGCTGAAATAAGGGCCGCCGCACCGTTCGTCATTCCTTCGTCCTGTGCTTCAAGCGCTAAGGCCGGGTTTCTTGCAAGGATAAGAAGCGCGCTGGGTTCAGTTACAGCGCGCTGACTACCTGCAGCGCCGCCCCGCAGCCGGCTGCGGCCGGTTTCGAGTGCAGCTTATGCGTCATCCATATTGAGGCCACGGCCGAGTAAAGGGCGCGGCGGCTTCGTCCAACTTGGCATGGTGGCCAACGCGCCGATATCTCTGGCTCAATCACCGCCTGTAGACATCGCGGTGCCAATCACCCAATCTGACCCATGGGAACAAAAAGCGCTTCGAAGAAGGCGCGGACCTTCGGGTGTGCATGAAAAATCGATGGACCTTGTATGATCCACGGCTGGCCTGGATGCTGATCGCGCCGGTGCTGTTGCTGCTGATCTTCTTCCTGGTGCTGCCGATCGCCGTGATGGCGGTCTATACATTCTTCACCTTCGTCACCGCCGGCGTGGAAACCAGCGCGCTGACCGCCGCCAACTGGCACGAATTCCTCACCGACAGCTACTATCACGGCTTCCTGTTGAAGACGCTGAGAGTCGGGGCGATGACGGCGCTGCTTTGCGGCGTGCTCGGCTATTTTCCGGCCTATTTCATCTGGGCGACAAGCTTCAAGCACAAGTGGCTGCTCCTGCTTCTGCTCATCGTGCCGTTCTGGATCAGCTTCACCATCCGCACCTTTTCCTGGATCAACATCCTCGGCGAACAGGGCGTGATCAACGTAGCGCTCATAAAGATGGGCATCATCAGCGAACCGCTGCCGATGCTCTACACCGAGGGCGCGGTGATCATGGGGCTGCTGCACTTCCTGCTGCCCTATATGATCCTCAACGTCTATGTGAGCCTCGAGAGCATCGACCGCACGCTGATTTCGGCGGCGCGTTCGATGGGCTGCACCAGCGCGCAGGCGTTCCGCGAGGTCACGCTGCCGCTTTCGCTGCCTGGGCTGGCGGCAGGCCTGCTGCTCTGTTTCGTGCTGGCAGCCGGCAGCTATGTGACGCCGCAGCTTCTGGGTTCGGGGCGCGACGCGCTGTTCGGCAATCTGATCTACGACACGATCATGAGCGAGCTGAACTGGCCGATGGGGGCCACGCTTTCCATCGTGCTGTTCGTCGTGCTCGGCTTCTTCGCCGCCATCTACACCCGCTACATGGGCATGTCGCAGATCGTCAAAGGACTTGGAGGATGACGGGGATTGGGCGGATGAAAGCGTCGCGGCCGAACAAGGAAGGCAAATGGGCCTGGCGGCTCACCGGCTTCGTCACGCTCTGCGTCTATATCTTCATGTTCGCGCCGATCGCGGCGACCGTCATTTTGTCGTTCAACGCCTCGATGTTCGGCGGCTTCCCGATGACAGGCTTTTCCCTGCAATGGTACGGCAAACTGATGGCCAACGAGGCGGTCCTGGCCGCCTTCCGCACGTCGCTGTGGATCGCCTTGGTCACCGCGGTCGCCACCACCGCCATCGGCGTCGTCACGTCGTTCGCGCTGGTGCGCTTCGACTTCCCCGGCAAGCAGATGCTGAGCACGCTGGTGATCCTGCCGGCGCTGGTGCCGGAAACCATTTTGGGCGTCGGCTTGCTGGTGCTGATCAAGGCGGTCGACCAGCCGAGGACGCTGCTTCTCCTGGTGCTTGGCCACATCCTGCTCGCCGTGCCCTATGTGGTGCTGATCACCCAGGCGCGCATGGTCGGCATCCGGCGCGTCTATGAGGAGGCCGCACTTTCGCTTGGCGCCTCGCGCTTCTCGTCCTTCCGCGAGATCACGCTGCCGCTGCTCATCCCGGCTGTCGTTGCGGGCGCGCTGCTTGCCTTCACCATCTCGTTCGACAACACCTCGGCCAGCCTGTTCTGGCGGCCGGCCGGCGTCGAGACCATGCCGACGCAAATCCTCTCGATGCTGAAGATCTCGATCAGTCCGGAGATCAACGCGCTCGGCACGGTCATGATCCTGGTGACCGTCGGCATCCCACTGATCGGCGGCCTGATCATGCAAAGCCTGACCAGATTGAAAAGACGAGGCGAACCAAAGGAGGAAGCACGATGAAACTGACCACCACCAAGCGGCTGGAACGGCTGCACGACCGCTACGCCAACGGCGATTTGAGCCGCCGCACTTTCCTGAGCCTGACCGCCGCCGCCGCGGCCTCGGCGGGCCTCTCCATGCCGTGGATGAGCCGCGCGCTCGCCGCGGTCGAACAGGTTCGCTTCGACGGCTGGGGCGGCACGGTGCAGGACGCGATCGACAAATACGCCTTCCAGCCCTACACGGCCAAGACCAAGATCAAGGTGGTCCAGGGCACGTTCGGCGACGAGAACGAGATCATCACTAAGATCAAGACGGCGAAGCCCGGCGACTTCCAGATCGTGCATTCGTCCGGCGTCAACTACTACATCAAATACATCAATGCAGGGATGAACTCGGAGATCAACGAGGCCAACATTCCCAACATGGCGAATGTGCTGCAGCCGATGATCGAGCCGTTCCGCAAGCTGACGCCAAAACTCTCGGCCGTGCCCTACGATTACGGCACCACCGGCATCGCCTACAACACCAAGGTGATCTCGCCGGAGGAAGCGAAGGAGAAAGGCGCCGGCCTGCTGCTCGACAAGAAATATGCCGGCAAGGTCGGCGGCTATGCCGACATGACGACGCGCGTCTGGTACGCGGCTCTGGCCACCGGGCAGGATCCCAACAACATCAAGGACATAGACACGATCTGGGTCAAGGTGCGCGAGACGCGCGACCTCGCCAAGAAGTTCTGGAGCTCCGGCGCGGAGCTGATGGACCTGCTCTCCAAGGGCGAGATCGTGGTGACCGATGCCTGGTCGGGCCGCGTCGCTGCCTTGCAGGACCAGGGCCATCCGATCGGCTATCTCGATCCGGCAGGCTCCTATGCCTGGATGGAGGACATGCTGATCCTGAAAGGCTCGCCGATGGCCGAATGCGAGGAGCTGATCAACTTCATGCTCGATCCGGCGACCTCGATCGCCGTGGCCGAGGGCCAGAGCTATCCGCCGTCGCTCGATCCGACCAAGGTCAAGCTCACCGAGAAGATCGAGAAGCTGCCGGCTTTCGACAAGACGGGCTCGATGAAGGCGTTGACCTTCGCCGATCCGGTCTATTGGGCGACCAACGAAGATGCCTGGACCAAGCAGTGGGACAGGATCGCGAAAGGTGCCTGACAGGAGCGAAGTGTCACTCAGCCCCCGGCCGGCCTCGGCCGGGGCACCCTCCCCCGCCGCCGGCGGATCTGCCTCTGAGGCGGAGAAGCCGGCGGTCGAGTTCCGCGACATCGACATCGCTTACGGCAAATTCGTCGCGGTGCGCGATTTCTCGCTCTCGATCCGCAAGGGCAGCTTCGTCACGCTGCTCGGGCCGTCGGGCTGCGGCAAGACGACGATCCTGCGCTCCATCGCCGGGCTGGTCGACATTTCGGGCGGCCAGATCATGATCGACGGACGGCGGGTCGATGACGTGCCGATCTACAAGCGCAACATCGGGCTGGTGTTCCAGAGCTACGCGCTGTTCCCGCATAAGACCGTGTTCGACAATGTCGCCTTCGGCCTGAAGTACCGCAACGTGCCGAAGCCTGAGATCGCGCGCAGGGTTGGCCAGGCGCTCGACATGGTGCGGCTGCCGGGCAGCGAGAAGAAACTGCCCTCGCAATTGTCGGGCGGGCAGCAGCAGCGCATCGCGCTTGCGCGGGCCATCGTGTTCGAGCCGCAGGTGCTGCTGCTCGACGAGCCGCTGTCGGCGCTCGACGCCAACATGCGCGAGGAGATGCGCGTCGAGATCAAGAAGATCCAGAAGGCAACGGGCATCACCGCCATCTTCGTGACGCACGATCAGGAAGAAGCGCTTTCCATGTCGGACCGCATCGTAGTGATGAACGCCGGCTCGGTGGAGCAGATCGGCACGCCGGAAGAGGTCTACGAGACGCCTGCCACCGCCTTCGTCGCCGATTTCCTCGGCAAGGCCAACATGCTTGCCGGCACCGTCAGCAAATCCGACGGAACGACGGCGGTTACGCTTGCCGCCGGCCAGACGGTCAATGTGACGTCGCCGCGGCCGCTTGCGTCCGGCAGTAAGGTCACCGTCGTGGTCCGGCCGCAGAAGCTGTCGATCGGTGCCATGGCGGGTGCCAACCGGTTGTCCGGCCGCGTCGTCTCGACCTCCTATCTCGGCGGCAGCGCCATCTACGAGATCGACATCGGCGGCAAGACGAACGTGCGGGCCAACGCGCCGATCAACGGCCATGTCGTTCGTGAAGGCGAAACCATCGAGGTCGGGTTCGATCCGGGCGGTTGCGTCCTACTCGACGAGAGCGGGCAGCGGATTTCGTAAGATCCCCTCGCTGCTCCTCCACGAGCGATCGGTTCGCCTCGCCTCCGGGCAAGCACCGTCGGCGAGCTGGCCCGAGTCTGAGGCAAGTGTCACCACGGCGACCGATCAATGCCTCGCTTTCAGAAATCGGGCTTCTCGCAGAAGCGAATGGCGGTCGTGCCCGACCTCCTTTATCAGTTTGCAGGCTTCGGCCTCCGAGATACCTGCCTTTTCTTTCAACAGAGCGACCAACTGCTTGTCATCAGCTCGGACTTGGGAACCGTCTCCGACATGTTCTCTCATATGCCGATCCTCCTGGACCAAAACCGAGAGGGTACGCTGAACGTTTCATCAAATGTCAGTGTCTGAACTCAGAATCCTGCCGGTTACTGCCATCAGGGCCAATGACAGGCGGAACGATTTTCGACGTTTGCGCTTTCTGGGTGCATGGCTGCGATACCGCCGATCGAACCTCCCTTGCTTTCTGAAGGTAGCCCCGATCGCGCCCTCAACTGCGAGGTCGCCCTCGAGCCCGCATTTCAGGCGTTGGTGAAGGCCTCCATTCTTAAAGGCTGGTCGGCGCAGGAAGTCGCGGAAACGCTACTCAAGCTTGCAACAGAACATGCAGAGACGATTGTGGGGCGGCAGAGAGTGGCCGCGCGATTATACCGTTGGCGCGTCAGCAGCCTGGTAGATATGTACGTTAGCCAATTCCTTGGCAGATTTAGGTGAATGGCCGGCCGAGCAGGCGGCCAAATGTGCGCCGTCAAAGGCGCTCCGCCGGCGCCTCAGAAACAATTCAGAAACATTCCAGAAAAAATCCAGAAATCATTGAGGCGTAGAATTGACCGCAGAGGGTCGGTCATCGGCTGCAGCACTGCAGCACTTGTTCGGATTGGCGACAAGCGATGCAAAGGTTCTCGATCAGGTTGATGGGCGCGTTGCTCGGCATTTCGCTCGTCACCGGCCCGGTGGAAGCCGGCGAGGCTAAGGTTGCCACGACCCGGACCGAGCGCTGCGCCAATCTCAGCCGCCAAGTTGACAAAGCCCTCGAAACCCATGCCGCGTCAACGCAGGTCACCGCGGCGAAGGCACTGCAAAGAAAGGGAGACCGGTTCTGCGCCACCAAGAAGCAGGCGCAGGGGATCCGGGCGTTCGCGAGCGCTCTGAAGCTGCTTGGCGTGACACCGATCGATCCCGATGCAGTGACACCCAAAACCGACCTGCATAGCAAGGAGAAAAAACCATGAAAAAGTCCCTTCTCTCCGCCCTTGGCCTCGCTGTTGCGCTGGCCTTCTCGATGCCGGCTCTCGGCAACGCCGCCGCCACCAAGACGACCGCTCCGGCCGCCTCCACCGATACGACCATGGCAGCCGCGCCGGCTACAACCACCGCTCGGAAGCCGCACAAGAAGGTCTGCAAAGTAACCAAGACGCACAAGTGCCCGGTCAGGCACAAGAAACATACTGCGAAGGCTGCGGCGGCCACCAAAGCAGCGCCTAAGACAAGCTACTAACCCTACCGCATTACGAGAAGGCCGTTCCATCCGCATTCACTTGGGGCGGCTTTTCGTCGCGGCTGACGTGGAGCGGCGCAGCGGTCCAGGCTCTTTCAGGCCGATACAAGCTCGGCGCCGGCGCCCC
>NZ_JHQR01000373.1 GCF_014843825.1 Mesorhizobium silamurunense | reverse complement strand
GATCCGCCCGCGCACCGTCACCAATCCGGTTGCCGGGCCGCGCAGCAGTTCGGCTTCCGAGGGCAGGCCGGAGCCGCTCCAAAGCCGCGCGATCTCATCGGGCGCTGCGTGCGCCAGCGTCGCCATCACAGCCTTCCGCTCGGCCTGCTCGCGCGCTTCCTGTCCTCGCATCGCTTTCGCTCCTCGCATAGATAATTTGTCTATTGATATAGACAACTATACAAATTATACTCACCAGTTAGCGGGAGTCCATGACGGGTGGATGACAAGAGGCGCAAAAGTTAGCGGGAAGACGTTGGGGTGGGGAGATGATCGGGCTGGCGAGCAGCATCGAGAGGCGCAACGGCGTATCGCTGTGGCGGCAGATCGCCGACAGGATCCTGCAGGGAATCGCGAATGGCGATTTCGTGGAGAATGCGGCGCTGCCGCCTGAGGTTGCGCTGGCAGAGCGCTACGGCGTCAACCGCCACACGGTGCGCAACGCCATTGCCGCGCTGGTGCAGGAAGGCGTGCTGAGGGCCGAGCAGGGGCGCGGCACCTTCGTCTTGTCGCGCAAGCGTCTGTCCTATCCGATCGGCGCGCGCACGCGCTTTTCGACAGGGCTTCAGGGCCAGACGACCGAACGCCATATCGCCTTGCTTTCGTCATCGACGGAGCCGGCCAACCGGCGCATCGCCGAGGCGCTCGGCATTGCCAGAGGATCCGCCGTGATCCGTCTGGAAACGCGCGGCGAGGCCGACGGGCATCCGGTGTCGCGGGCGACGACATGGTTCGACGCCAAGCGCTTTGCCGGCATCGAGACGACGATGGCTGAGACGGGATCGATCACCGCCTCGCTCAAGCGCTTCGCCATCAACGATTATCTGAGGCACTCAACGGTGCTGTCGGCGCGTCACGCCGATGCGGACGACCTTGCCGATCTCGACCTCCAGCCCGGCGCCATCGTGCTGGTCACCGTTGCCGTGAACGTCACGCTCGACGGCCAGCCGATCCAGTTCGCCGAGTCGCGTTTCCCGGCGGAGAGGGTGGAGCTCAAGCTGTCGGTCAACGATTAGTCGCGTCTCACCCGACCTCGATGACGGCCTTGATCAGCCCGGATTTCTCATGCGCCCATCGCGCAAGATCACGTGGTGTTTCGCCAAGCGTCGTGCGATGCGTGACGAGCTTCGCCAGCGGCACGGCGCCGTTCCGGATCGAGGCGGCGACGTGGTCGAAATCGGCACGGAGCGCATTGCGGCTGCCGACCAGGGTCATCTCACGCTTGTGGAATTCGGGGTCGGAGAAGGTGATGTCGTCCTTGACGACGCTGACCAGCACCAGTGTGCCGCCATGCGCGACATGGGCGAAGGCCGATTGCACCGACTGCGTGTTGCCGGTGGCGTCGAACACGATGTCGAAGCCTTCGCCGCCGGTCGCCTGCCGCACCGGTTCGGCCGCCGGCGCTTTCGAGCCGTCGAGCGCGGCAAAACCCAGCTCGCTTTCGGCGAAACGGAGCCGCTCGGTGCTCATGTCGAGCAGGCCGACGTCGAGCCCGGCGATGCGTGCAAACAGCGCCGTGCCGAGGCCGATCGGACCGGCGCCGATGACCAGCGTGCG
>NZ_JHQR01000371.1 GCF_014843825.1 Mesorhizobium silamurunense | reverse complement strand
GGCGGGGGCGGCGGCCGCGCCGCCGGCCGAAATCGAGCCGAGCAGCGCGCCGACATTGACCGTCTCGCCTTCCTTGACGGTGATTTCGGCGAGCGTTCCGGCGCCCGCGGCAGGCACCTCCACCGTCACCTTGTCGGTTTCGAGCTCGACCAAGGGCTCGTCGGCGGTGATCGCGTCGCCGACCTTCTTGAACCACTTGCCGACGGTCGCCTCGGTGACTGATTCGCCGAGAGTGGGGACGCGGATTTCGGTAGCCATTGTGCCTGTCCGTTCTCTTCTCTTCTTGAGGTCTGTTTCTTCCGGCCTGCTACTCACCGAGCGCGTCGTCGAGCAAGGCAGCGAGCTGGCTGAGATGCTTCGACATCAACCCGGTCGCCGGCGAGGCCGAGGCCGGCCGGCCGGTGTAGCGCACCCGCTGGTGCTTGGCGTCGATATGCGCCAGCACCCATTCGAGATAGGGGTCGATGAACGACCAGGCGCCCATGTTCTTGGGCTCCTCCTGGCACCACACCATCTCGGCGTTGCGGAAGCGCGACAGTTCGGTGATCAGCGCCTTGGCCGGGAACGGATAGAGCTGTTCGACGCGCAGCAGGTAGATGTCGTTGATGCCGCGCTTCTCGCGCTCCTCGTAGAGGTCGTAATAGACCTTGCCCGAGCACAGCACGACACGGCGGATCTTGGAATCCTTCACCAGCTTGATCGGCTGGTTGGGCAACAGCTGCGCATCGTCCCACAACAGCCGATGGAAGGAGCTTTCGCCCGCCATTTCCGACAGCGTCGACACCGCCCGCTTGTGGCGCAGCAGCGACTTCGGCGTCATCAGGATCAGCGGCTTGCGGAAGTCGCGCTTCAATTGCCGGCGCAGGATGTGAAAATAGTTAGCCGGCGTGGTGACATTCGCCACCTGCATGTTGTCTTCGGCGCAGAGCTGCAGGAACCGCTCCAGGCGCGCCGACGAGTGCTCCGGTCCCTGGCCCTCATAGCCGTGCGGCAGGAGGCAGACGAGGCCCGACATTCTCAGCCACTTGCGCTCGCCGGACGAGATGAACTGGTCGAATACCACCTGGGCGCCGTTGGCGAAATCGCCGAACTGCGCTTCCCAGAGCGTCAGCGCCTTAGGCTCGGCCAGGCTGTAGCCATATTCGAACCCGAGCACCGCCTCTTCCGAGAGCATCGAGTTGATGACCTCGTAGCCGGCCTGCGCCGCCGACAGATTGTTGAGCGGGATGTAGCGGGTCTCGTCGCGCTGGTCGTAGAGCACGGAATGGCGCTGCGAGAAGGTGCCGCGCTCGGAATCCTGGCCGGAGAGGCGGATCGGATTGCCGTCGAGCAGGATGGCGCCGAAGGCGAGCGCCTCGGCGGTCGACCAGTCGATGCCTTCGCCGGATTCGATCGCCTGGCGGCGGTTTTCGAGGAAGCGCAGGATCGTCTTGTGCGCCTCGAAATCCTTCGGCACCTCGGTCAGCTTCTTGCCGATTTCCTTGAGCGTCCGGACCGGCACCGCGGTCTTGCCGCGGCGCTGTTCGTCCTGGTTGTCGGCGGTGCGCAGGCCGGACCAGGCGCCGTCCAGCCAGTCGGCCTTGTTCGGCTTGTAGGCCTGGCCGACTTCCCACTCCTGCTCCAGATGCGCGCGCCAGTCGGCCCGCATCTTGTCGACCTCGGCCTGGGTGATGTGGCCTTCGGCGATCAGCCGGTCGGCATAGATCTGCACCGTCGTCTTATGGCTGCGGATGTTGCGGTACATGATCGGCTGGGTGAAGGACGGCTCGTCGCCCTCGTTGTGGCCGAAGCGGCGGTAGCAGAACATGTCCACCACCACCGGCTTGTGGAACTTCATGCGGAATTCGGTCGCAACCTTGGCGGCATGCACCACCGCTTCCGGATCGTCGCCGTTGACGTGGAAGATCGGCGCCTCGATCATCTTGGCCACATCCGACGGATAGGGCGACGAGCGCGAGAAGCGCGGATTGGTGGTGAAGCCGATCTGGTTATTGATGATGAAATGCAGCGTGCCGGCGACGCGATGGCCGCGCAGGCCTGACAGGCCAAGGATTTCGGCGATCACGCCCTGGCCGGCAAACGCCGCGTCGCCGTGCAGCAGCAGCGGCATCACCTTGGCGCGCTCGGACAGCGGCACGATCTCGCCGCGCTCGCGCCCGGCGAACTGGTCCTGCTTGGCGCGCGCCTTGCCCATCACCACCGGGTCGACGATCTCCAGATGCGAGGGGTTGGCGGTCAGCGACAGATGCACCTTGTTGCCGTCGAACTCGCGGTCCGACGAGGCGCCGAGATGGTACTTGACGTCGCCGGAGCCCTCGACCTCGTCTGGCGCGGCCGAGCCGCCCTTGAACTCGTGGAAGATGGCGCGGTGGGGCTTCGCCATCACCTGGGAGAGCACGTTGAGGCGGCCGCGATGGGCCATGCCGAGCACGATCTCCTTCAGGCCGAGCTGGCCGCCGCGCTTGAGGATCTGCTCCAGCGCCGGGATCAGAGACTCGCCGCCATCGAGGCCGAAGCGCTTGGTGCCCTTGTACTTGACGTCGATATACTGCTCGAAGCCCTCCGCCTCGATCAGCTTGGACAGGATCGCCTTCTTGCCGGTGGCGGTGAAGGTGATCTCTTTGTCGGCGCCCTCGATACGCGCCTGGATCCAGGCCTTCTCCTCGGGGTCGGAGATGTGCATGAACTCGACGCCCAGCGTCGAGCAATAGGTGCGGGTGAGAATGTCCAGCATCTGCCGGATGGTGCCGAACTCGAGCCCCAGCACATTGTCGAGGAAGATCGGCCGATCATAGTCGGCTGCCGTGAAGCCGTAATTCTCCGGCGATAGCTCGTTATAGTCCTCGAGCGGATTGGCGATGCCCAGCGGATCGAGCTTGGCGTGCAAATGGCCGCGCATGCGGTAGGCACGGATCATCATGATGGCGCGCACGGAATCGCGCGTCGCCTGGTGCACGTCGGCGTCCGAAAGCGCCGCGCCGTTGACGACCGCCTTCTCCTTCACCTTCTTTTCGATGTGCTTCTCGACCAGGCCCCAATTGCCGTCGAGCGCCGAAACCAGCTCGCCATTGGCCTGCATGGGCCAGGAGGGCTTCGCCCAGGAGGCGCCCTTGGCGTTCTTGCGGACGTCGCCGGCATCGTCCTTCAGCGCCGCGAAGAAATCCTGCCATTCGGGATCGACGGAGGCAGGATCGTCCTCATAGGCGGCATAGAGCGCGTCGATATAGTCGGCATTGCCGCCATAGAGGAACGAGGTGAGCGAGAATTGGTCGTTGGCCTGATCGTGTCGTGCCATTTTCGTTTGCGGAGCCTGGCTCCGTCTCCTTTTTGGAGTGAATGGTGAGTAGTGAATAGTGAATGGCCGCCGGCAGCGTTGCGACCTGCCGGCCGTGCTCCACTATTCGTCCGTTCTAGCCACCACTATTCACCATTCACTAGTTACTCACTTCAACCCTTAATCGCCTCGACCAGCGTCGTGCCGAGCCGCGCCGGCGACGGCGAAACCTTGATGCCGGCCGATTCCATCGCCGCGATCTTGTCTTCCGCGCCGCCCTTGCCGCCGGAGATCACCGCGCCCGCATGGCCCATGGTGCGGCCGGCCGGCGCCGTGCGCCCGGCGATGAAGCCCGCCATCGGTTTCTTGCGGCCGCGCTTGGCCTCGTCCTTCAAGAACTGCGCGGCGTCTTCCTCGGCCGAGCCGCCGATCTCGCCGATCATGATGATCGACTTGGTCTCGTCGTCGGCAAGGAACATCTCGAGCACGTCGATGAATTCGGTGCCCTTGACCGGATCGCCGCCGATGCCGACCGCGGTGGTCTGGCCAAGGCCGACATTGGTGGTCTGGAAGACTGCCTCATAGGTAAGCGTTCCCGAGCGGGAAACAACGCCGACCGAGCCCTTGCGGAAGATGTTGCCGGGCATGATGCCGATCTTGCATTCGTCGGGGGTGAGCACGCCCGGGCAGTTCGGACCGATCAGCCGCGAGGAGGAGCGGTCGAGCCGCGCCTTGACCTTGACCATGTCCATCACCGGTATGCCTTCGGTTATGCAGACGATCAGCGGGATCTCGGCCTCGATCGCCTCGATGATGGCCTCGCCCGCGCCCGCCGGCGGCACATAGATGACGGAGGCGTTGGCGCCGGTCTTTGCCTTGCCTTCGGCGACGGTGGCGAAGATCGGCAGGCTCTCGCCCTTGGCGCCGGTCCAGGTCTCGCCGCCCTTCTTCGGATGGATGCCGCCAACCATCTTGGTGCCATGATAGGCCAGCGCCTGCTCGGTATGGAACGTGCCGGTCTTGCCGGTCAGGCCTTGGACCAGCACCTTGGTGTTCTTGTCAACGAGAATGGACATGGGTGGGAACGCCTCTGAATTCAGCGATTACAAGAAAGGATTGACGGCCCGGACCGAGCCATAAACCTGGTTGTGGTTGAGATCTTCGGTGTAGAAAATCGGCGCGCCGAGCCGCTCTGCGGCCGCAAGCAACGTTGCGTCGTAATATTTGAGTTGATAGCGGCGCGCGAGACGAAGCCCCGCGATGACATAGGCCTGGTCCACCGGGACAAACGGAAGCGTGCCGAGAAAGACCAGCCACTGGTCAACCACAGCATCCGCAAAGACCGACTTCCGTCTTGCAACATTTGCGAACTCGGCCAAGGTCTGGCCGGAGACGCCGAACACAGTCCCGAGCACAAGCCGTTGCGCGACATCGTGGCGGCGAGGATCACTTGTCCTCTCCGAAGCCGCGTATAGGAGGACGTTCGAGTCGAGAAAGCATTCTATCCTCTCGTTCGGCATAGATATCGTCCCGGCTCCATTTGTATTCAGGGCCCAGGTCGAGTGGAGCTTCGGCCATCAGCCTGCGCATGCCCTCCCGTGCCCAGGCAATCCTGTCTTCCTGCTCGACCTCATGTTCAAGCAGCGAGCGGATAAGGGCGTTGAGCGTCGTCTTGCGACGCCCGGCGAGGCCGCGCGCCTTTTCGAGCAGAGCTTCATCCATAGCCAGCGTGACGTTCTTCATCGCCCGTCTCCACATAAACACACAGGGTAATATGTGCGATTATGTGTAGCCCTTCAACCGTCTTGCCCGCGATCTCCATTGGTTCAGCCTTCCTCCGAAGGCAAAACGCGCCGGTAGAGGCCGCTTACCATGTCTTGCCAGGCATCGCTGCCGGCGGGCTTGAACTGCAGTCGCATGCGGTAGGTATCAGCGCCGTCAAAACTATAGTTCACACGCGCGGCGCCGCGTGGCGACGACCGTTCGAGACTCAGCTCGCTGCCGTTCCGCTTGCCGGTAGCCGGCGCAGCGGGGACAAACCCCATCGAGTCGAACTGGTGCATGGTGACGACGCCGTTTTGCTGATCGAAGCCGAACACATTGTGCGAACCGAAAGAGATCGTGCCATCGCGGCGCTGGCGATAGCGCTGCACCACGAACAGGCCGCCAAACTGCGCCTCCGCCAGCACTTCGGAAGTCGCCGTGCCGGCATCGGTCCATTGCGTCGCCGCAACCTCTTCCTCGCCACGCCACGCGCCGACCAGCGCCTGCAGGCTCTGGTGACCGGTCGAGAGTGAGGAGAAAGGCGCCGCGTTCATGGGTCAGAGCCGCTTGAGGTCGGTGACGGTGAGGTCGCTCTTGGCATTGCCGGTGTTGAGCGTCGTCGCCGGCTCGAACATCAGCACCACCGGCTCCTTGGTCAGCGAGCGCGGCCGGTGCTCGACGCCGCGCGGAACGACGATGAAGTCGCCCTCGCCGAGCTCGACCGGCCCGTCGCGGAAATCGATGGCGATCCTGCCGCGCAGCACGAGGAAGGCTTCGTCCTCATGGTCATGCGCATGCCAGTCGAAGACCTCGCCAAACTTGGCGACCTTGGCCTGGCTGTCATTGACATCGCCGGCGATATGCGGATCG
Organism: Mesorhizobium silamurunense; assembly: GCF_014843825.1. Lineage (GTDB taxonomy): Bacteria > Pseudomonadota > Alphaproteobacteria > Rhizobiales > Rhizobiaceae > Mesorhizobium > Mesorhizobium silamurunense. The sequence continues at coordinate 5,155 of NZ_JHQR01000371.1, read as the reverse complement.
AAGACCTTGGTGATCGTCCGATCCGCCGCCTCGACCAGGTTTATCTTGCGCGGAGGCATCCGCTCAGCCCTTTTCGCTTTTGGATTGGGGATATGTCACAGACGAGTCCCCGATTGGGTCCGAGGAACTCCGAAACGAAGGACCCCACTAAAACTGTCACCCGTCGGCTTGTCGCCGATGGTCTCAATAACAATACAGCCCGTGCTGTTGGCCAGATCGGCCCGGCATTCCTTGCTCGCGTAAATCCGGATGTAGTTTTGGTCAGCCAGATCGCCAAAAACCTCGTCCTTCGGCACCTCGACCAAACTTTGCGAGTGAGCGTAACCTTCAAAGTCGGCCATATGAGCGGTCGTTCCAAAAATCTCACAGATGTCGAGTGAAGACTCGTTCCCGTTTGATCCCGAAGGTTTGAGCGTTACAAAAGGTGCCGAGAGCGTCCCGGTATAAGTTCGATCAAACGTCTTTCTGCCATGGTCGTCAGAGTCGATCGAAAACCCATTTTCGATCGTCAATTGCTCGGCTTTCATCAAATCGCCTTTTGATGCGATACAGATAGCCTTGTATAGAACCATCGCGTCCGAAGTCTCTTCCGCATGCGCCTGCACGGCGACACTGCCGAACCAAATCGCACACAGAAGGCGGGGCGAAATCATCCGCTCAGCCCTTCACCGCCTTGACGATCTTCTTGGCCGCGTCGTCGAGGTCGTCCGCCGACACGACATTCAGACCGCTGTCGTTGATGATCTTCTTGCCGAGCTCGGCGTTGGTGCCTTCGAGGCGCACGACCAGCGGCACCTTCAGGCCCACTTCCTTGACCGCGGCGATCACGCCCTCGGCGATGACATCGCACTTCATGATGCCGCCGAAGATGTTGATCAAAATGCCTTCGACGGCCGGGTCCTTGGTGATGATCTTGAACGCCGCCGTCACCTTGTCCTTCGATGCGCCGCCGCCGACATCGAGGAAGTTGGCCGGCTCGGCACCATAGAGCTTGATGATATCCATCGTCGCCATGGCAAGCCCGGCGCCGTTGACCATGCAGCCGATATTGCCGTCGAGCGCGACATAGGCGAGGTCGTATTTCGACGCCTCGATCTCCTTCTCGTCCTCTTCGGTGGTGTCGCGCAGCTCCATCACGTCCGGATGGCGGAAGAGAGCATTGTTGTCGAACGACACTTTCGCGTCGAGGACGCGCAGGTGCCCGTTCTTCATGACGATCAGCGGGTTGACCTCGAGCAGGCTCATATCCTTCTCGAGGAAGGCCTTGTAGAGGATCGGGAACAGCGTGCCGCCGTCCTTGGCCGCATCGCCGTCGAGCTTCAGCGCCGCGTTGAGCTTGTTAACGTCATCCGCCGTCACGCCCTTTTCCGGGTCGATGGCGACGGTGAGGATCTTTTCCGGCGTGTCATGCGCGACCGCCTCGATGTCCATGCCGCCCTCGGTCGATACAACGAAGGCGATGCGGCCGACCGAGCGGTCGACCAGGATCGACAGGTAGAGCTCGCGCTCGATGTCGGCGCCGTCCTCGATATAGAGGCGGTTGACCTGCTTGCCGGCCGGCCCGGTCTGCTTGGTGACCAGCGTGTGGCCGAGCATCTCGTTGGCATTGGCGACCACTTCGGCCGCCGACTTCGCCAGCCGCACGCCGCCCTTGGCGTCCGGGCTGAGTTCCTTGAACTTGCCTTTGCCGCGGCCGCCAGCGTGAATCTGGCTCTTCACCACATAGAGCGGGCCGGGCAGCGCCTTGGCGGCGGCTTCCGCCTCGCTTGCCTTGAACACCGGAACGCCGTCCGCAACCGGTGCGCCGAACGACTTCAGCAGCGCCTTGGCCTGATATTCATGGATGTTCATGCGCTTGGTCTCCGGAGAGGGACGATTACTTGCCGGCGAGATGCGGGGCGATCTTGGTGCAGGCCTCGGTGAGCCCCTGCACCGCCGCCACCGAATTGTCGAACATCTTCTGCTCGGCCTTGGCGAGGTCGATCTCGATGACGCGCTCGACGCCGCCGGCGCCGATCACCACCGGAACGCCGACATAGGTTCCCTTGACGCCGTATTGGCCGGACAGATGCGCAGCACAGGGCAGCACGCGCTTCTTGTCCTTGAGGTAGGATTCGGCCATGGCGATGGCCGAAGCCGCCGGGGCGTAATAGGCCGAGCCGGTCTTCAACAGGCCGACGATCTCGGCGCCGCCGTCGCGGGTGCGCTGCACGATCTGGTCGAGCTTCTCCTTCGAGGTCCAGCCCATCTTGACGAGGTCCGGCAGCGGAATGCCCGACACGGTCGAATAGCGGATCATCGGCACCATCGAATCGCCGTGGCCGCCGAGCACGAAGGCGGTGACGTCCTCGACCGAGACCTTGAACTCTTCCGCCAGGAAGTAGCGGAAGCGGGCGCTGTCGAGCACGCCGGCCATGCCGACGACATGGCTGGTCGGCAGGCCCGAGAACTTCTGCAGCGCCCACACCATGGCGTCGAGCGGGTTGGTGATGCAGATGACGAAAGCTTTCGGCGCGTATTTCTTCAGGCCGGCGCCGACCTGTTCCATGACCTTGAGATTGATGCCGAGAAGATCGTCGCGGCTCATGCCGGGCTTGCGCGGCACGCCGGCGGTGACGATGCACACATCCGCGCCCTCGATGCCGGCATAGTCGTTGACGCCGGTCAGCCTGGCGTCGAACCCGTCGACCGGCGACGACTGGGCGATGTCGAGACCCTTGCCCTGAGGGATGCCCTCGGCGATATCGAACAGCACCACGTCGCCGAGATCCTTGAGGCCGATCATATGGGCGAGCGTGCCGCCGATCATGCCCGAGCCGATGAGCGCTATCTTGTTGCGTGCCATGTCAGGATGTTTTCCCTTGTGTGTGACCGTGCTCCAAATCCTTGCAGACTTGATGACGGCGTCGAGGAGGCTGGAATGCTGCGAGGACCCGCGAGATTTCGCCGCACCCAATAGCTCCGGCGCGTAAGAAATTCAAACGATTATTTTGGAGCTAGCATTTTCAATCGGTTAGATGGTTTGGGAATTACGTAAACGTCAAAATTCATGAGCCGACTGGGGAGAATTTACACAATGAACGTCGAAATCAGAAGGCTTCATCCCGGCGATGACGCCCTTGTGATGCAAGTGGCCGACGAGGTGTTCGACGAGCCGGTCCGGCCCGACCGCCTCGCCGCCTATCTCGCCTCGCCCGGCCATGTCATGATCGTGGCGATAGTTGACGAAATCGTGGTTGGCCAGTGCGCCGCGGTCATCCACCGCCATCTCGACAAGGTGAGCGAGTTCTACATCGACGAAGTCGGCGTGGCGACGCCTTTCCAGCGGCAGGGCATCGCCCGGAAAATGCTCGACGCCATGTTCGAGATCGGCCGGGAGGAGGGTTGCGTGGAGGCCTGGGTGGGGACCGAGCCGGACAACGCACCGGCGCGCGCGCTTTATGAAACGCGGCAGGAGGAGCATGGGCCGACGGAGGATTTCGTGATGTATGTGTATAAGCTTTAGGACGTTACCACGTTCGAGACCTATTGGCGTCGGAGGGACAGAGGGGGGTGTGACGGAACGCTATGAATCGGCCTTTTTCGCGTAGAGACTTACGCCTGCGCCTGCCTCGCCTCCGCGGCCTCACCCTCCCGCCGCTCCGCCCAGCCTTCCAGCCAGTCGCGGCTCTGCATTTCGACCAGCCGTGAGGCGGTGCGCTCGAATTCGAAGACTTCCGTGCCGCGCCTGGCGGTGTAAAGCCCTTCAGGCGGCGCAGCGGCGCTCATCACCAGCCGCATGCGCTGGTCGTAGAGCGTGTCGATCAAAAGGATGAAGCGCTTGGCCTCGTTGCGCCTGCCTTCGCCGAGCACCGGCACATGGTCGACGAAGATGGTCGAGAAGCGGCCGGCGATTGCCAGGTAGTCGCGCGCGCCGAGCGGCTTTTCGCAAAGATCGGCGAAGGAGAATCGCGCGGCATCGCCGGCGGCGCGGGGCACGATGATCTGGCGCCCTTTCAGCGTCAGCGTCACCGCCTCCGCCGGCCTGCCATGCGTCATCGTCTTCCAGGCCTCGTCGAGCGCGCGGTCGGCCGCCGCGTCGGCCGGCGTGACATAGACCGGCCGGCGGTTGAGCTTTTCCTGCCGATAGTCCTTTTCGGCATCCAGCGTCAGCACATGCGTATTGCGCTCGAGCAGGCTGATGAAGGGCAGGAAGAGCTGCCGGTTCAGCCCGTCGCGATAAAGGTCTTGCGGGGCGACGTTGGAGGTGGCGACAAGCACGACGCCGTTGGCAAACAGCGCCGAGAACAGGCGCGACAGGATCATAGCATCGGCGATGTCGGTGACCGAAAACTCGTCGAAGCACAGCACCCAGGCTTCCTCGGCCAGCGCTCGCGCCACGGGCGGGATCGGATCGTCTTCCTTGGTATCGCCGTTCTTGCGCGCCGCCCGATGCTTCTGGATGCGGTCCTGCACGTCGGCCATGAAGTCGTTGAAATGGACGCGCCGCTTGCGCCTGACAGGCAAGAGCTCGAAGAACATGTCCATCAGCATGGTCTTGCCGCGCCCGACACCACCATGGATATAAAGGCCCTTGACCTGCTCGCGCGGCTGCCTGCTGCGCGCGAACAGCCAGCCCAGCGCGCTGGATTTCTGCGCCAGCCTTTTTGCCGAGATCTCGTCGGTCAGCCGGTCGAGCGCGGTGACGACGCGCTCCTGCGCCGGATCGCGTTCGACCACGCCCGTCTCGACCAGATGATCGTAGCGCTGCCTGACGGTCACATGGGTCTGGAGGCCGTCACGCAGATGCATAGGTCACGTCGTTCTCGGGCAATTCCGGGAAAAGCGGCTTCCCGGAACTGCGTAAACAATGAGGAAGGGTCCGCCCTACCTTGTAAGCGAGATCGGTTGCCCGTTGGAAGTCTGGCCGTCGAACTTTTCGCCGCCGGACGAATAGAGCCTGGCCAGCGTGCCGCCGTTTTCATCGTACAGCGTCAGCTGCTTGCCGGCGACGTTCCACGACTTGATGCCGTCGATCGGAGCCGGGCAATGCAGCGGCCCGGCGCGATAGCCGGCGCCGAACTTGGTCTGCGGCGTCGCCACCTTGCAGCTCTGGCCGGAGACGTTGACGTTCCAGACGCCGGCGACGGCGGCCGCGGTCAGGTCCGCGGCACCC
>NZ_JHQR01000034.1 GCF_014843825.1 Mesorhizobium silamurunense | reverse complement strand
TGCACGAGTTCGGGTCGCGCGCCGTGGCCGAGGCCGCCCGCTCGGTCGGCGCCGGCCTCACCCATGTCTCGGCGCTCGGCGCCGACCTGAACTCGCCGTCAGGCTATGCCCGCACCAAAGCGCTCGGCGAGAAGGCGGTGTTCGAGACGATACCCGATGCCGTCATCTTCCGTCCGTCGATCAATTTCGGACCCGAGGACAGCTTCTTCAACCGCTTCGCCAACATGGCGCGCTACTCCCCTATCCTGCCGCTGATCGGCGGCGGGCAGACAAAATTCCAGCCGGTCTATGTCGGCGACGTCGCCGAGGCGATCGCGCGCTCGGTCGACGGCAAGGTCAAGGGCGGCGATATCTATGAGCTCGGCGGCCCGCAGGTGCTGACCTTCAAGGAATGCATGGAGGAGATGCTCGCCGTGATCGACCGCAGGCGCCTCCTGGTGCCGGTGCCGTGGTGGATGGCCAACATCCAGGCCTCGATCCTTCAGCTGTTGCCCAATCCGCTGCTGACCAAGGACCAGGTGCTGCAGCTGCGCGAGCACAACGTCGTCTCCGAAGCCGCCGCCAAGGCGAACAGAACGATCACCGGCCTCGGCATCCTGCCGCAGGCGATCGCGACGATCCTGCCAAGCTATCTTTGGCGCTTCCGCGCGGCGGGTCAGTTCCAGCAACGCCGGCCGATAGCCGACCGGTAGAGCAATTCGAGTAGAGCAATTCGAGCAAATGCCCGGCGGGGGTTTCCGTCCGGGATCGCTCTGACCTACGAGAGCGCCTCAGCGGCGACGGGAAACCTGCATCGGTAGTCCGCCCTGCGGCTGCGTGGTCAGTTTTTGCACCGGCCATGGCCGGGTTTCCGACGTTACATCGAAGCGGAAGCGCGACAACAGGATCGCCAGCGCGATGATCGCCTCCTGCATGGCGAAGCTGGCGCCGATGCAGACGCGCGGTCCGGCGCCGAAAGGCAGATATTGGAAGCGGTCGATCCGGTCGCGGTTTTCCGGATGGAAGCGCTCCGGCATGAAGGCGTCCGGCCTGTCCCACAGCTTGCGGTGGCGGTGCACGACCCAGGGCATCACCAGCACGGCGGCGTATTTCGGGATGTAGAGACCGTTCCAGGTTTCCGGCTCGATCGGCTCGCGGTTGATCGAGGGCGCCGGCGGATAGAGCCGGAGCGCTTCCTCGAAGCCGGCGCGGGTGAGCGGCATGGCGTCCAGCCACTTTGTCGGATCGGGCTCCCTCGCCAGCATCGCGTCGACCTCGCGCTCGATCCTCTCGCGCTCCCAGGGCGCTTCGGCGAGGCAGTAGATCGTCCAGCCCAACGCCCGCGCAGTGGTCTCGTGACCAGCGCCGATGAAGGTGATGATGTTGTCCTCGACTTCCGAGCGGGTGAGGCCATCCGGCCCTTCGGCCCTCAACAGAAGCGTCAGGAAATCCTGCGGCACGCCGTCGGGGTCGCGCTTCAACCGCTCCTCGCGCATCTTCACCGTGTTGGCGACGATGTTGCGGAAATAGGCCATGGTCTTGCGGCCGCGGATGCGGGTGAGGCGCGGCAGCCATTCCGGCGCGCGCAACAGGTCGAGCGGGTCGACCCGGCCCATGGTCTCGAACAGGCGGTCGATCTCCTTGGCGAAGCTGCCGGGCTCGCCGGCGATCTCGCCGGAAAACAGCGTTTCGGCAAGGATGTCGTAGGTGAGCAGCGTCATGTCATGCGCGATGTCGGACGTGCCGCCGGCCTCGTAGCGGGTGACGAATTCCAGGGTGCGCTTCAGCATCGGCTCGGCGAAGCCGAAGATGTGGCGCGGCGTGAACATCGGCGCCATGGCCTTGCGCGAGCGCTTCCACACCTCGCCCTCGGCGGTGAGCAGGCCGTCGCGCAGGATCGGACGCAGGATCAGCTGGCGCACCGTCGCCATCTTGTAATTCCTGGCGTTGTCGATCAGGACATGGCGGATCAGGCCGGGATCGTTGGCGATAACCAGCGGACCGCCGATGCCGGTCACCGAGATCCAGGGCTCGTTGTAGGTGTGCTCGCCCCACAGCTCGAGCGGGTTACGGTAGACGATGCGCATCATCTCCAGCGTCGAGGGCGGCTGGGTGCGCGGCTTCGGCGCGGGCGGCACGAAAGGGGCGGGCTTGGTGTCCATGGGCATGCTCCGCTACGAGCGCAAATGTAATGCGCGGCAAAGCGGGCGTCCATGTGGCCGAACGGCAAGTCCGCGAACAGACCGTCTCGCCTGAATGTGAACGGCGCCGGTCAATGGCTGCTTGTTGACGGTGACCGCTTACTTTAGTCGCCAACGGGCACCGTCAATCAAGGAGTCACCCGTGAAGCACCAGCTGAACATCATCATCGGCAGCACGCGGCCGGGGCGCGCCGGCCCGATCTTCGCCGAGTGGCTGGAGGGCTTCGCGCGCGAGCACGGCAAGTTCGAGCCGGTGCTGACCGACATTGCCGCCTTCAAGCTGCCGCTGCTCGACGAGCCGCATCATCCGCGCCTGCGCAAATACGAGAACGACCACACCAAGGCCTGGTCGAAGGCGATCGATGCCGCCGACGCATTCGTCTTCGTGGCGCCGGAATACAATTATTTCGTGGCCCCGGCGATTGTTAACGCTGTCGACTACCTGCTCAAGGAATGGCGCTACAAGCCGGCCGGGATCTTCAGCTATGGCGGCGTTTCGGGAGGCCTGCGCGCGGCGCAGGCGCTGAAGCCGCTGCTGACCTCCGTCGGAGTCATGCCGATTCCGGAAGGCGTGGCGTTGCCTTCCTACAGGACCTTGCTCGACAAGGACGGCGCGTACCATCCGAGCGACCAGGTGCTGGGCGGCGCAAGGACCATGCTGGAGGAGTTGTTCCGCTGGAGCGAGGCGCTGAAGTCGCTGCGCGCCGGCCTCCCTTCGGAATAGCAGACGTCCCGACGTGACTGCTGCAGGCCGCGCTCGGGCGCGGCTTTCGCAAGCGGCATAGTCCCGATGTCCGCGCGCCCTTTCCCGGTCCATCGCGCTGGAGATCATGAACGGCCGCTCGCCAGCCGGCAAAATGCCCGCAAACCTTGGAAAACCGGCCATTTGCGCCTATATCTAGGACATCAAAACGGCGCGATTCGGGGCCATTTTTCCGCGCCGGATCAGCGACATCAATCAGACAGGTATTTATGAGCGACCAGACCGAAAGCGCCATTGGCGCGGAAGCCGAGTACGGCGCCGATTCCATCAAGGTTTTGAAGGGGTTGGACGCCGTTCGCAAGCGGCCGGGCATGTATATCGGCGACACCGATGACGGCTCGGGCCTGCATCACATGGTCTATGAGGTGGTGGACAACGCCATCGACGAGGCGCTGGCCGGGCACGCCGACCTCGTCTCGGTGACGCTCAATCCCGACGGCTCGGTGACGGTGATCGACAATGGCCGTGGGATTCCGACCGATATCCACCCCAGCGAGGGCGTCTCGGCGGCTGAAGTGATCATGACGCAGCTGCATGCCGGCGGCAAATTCGACCAGAACTCCTACAAGGTCTCGGGCGGCCTGCACGGCGTCGGCGTCTCGGTGGTCAACGCGCTCTCAGCATGGCTGAAGCTCAAGATCCGCCGCAACGGCGAGATCTTCGAGATGGGCTTCACGCATGGCAATGCCGACGCGCCGCTGAAAGTCACCGGCAGCTACGAGCAGGACAAGCGCCCGGGCACCTATGAGGGCCGCAGCGGCAGCGAGATAACCTTCTTCCCGTCGGCCGAGACCTTCACCATGGTCGAGTTCGACTACAATACGCTGGAGCACCGGCTGCGCGAGCTCGCCTTCCTCAATTCCGGCGTGCGCATCGTGCTGACCGACGCCCGCCATGCCGACCTCGTGCGCCATGAGCTGCACTATGACGGCGGGCTCGAGGAATTCGTCAAATATCTCGACCGGGTGAAGAAGCCGCTGATCGAGAAGCCGATCGCCATCCGCGCCGAGCGCGACGGCATCACCGTCGAGGTGGCGATGTGGTGGAACGACAGCTACCACGAGAATGTGCTGGCCTTCACCAACAACATCCCGCAGCGCGACGGCGGCACGCATCTGGCCGGCTTCCGCGCGGCGCTGACGCGGCAGATCACCGGCTATGGCGAGTCCTCCGGCCAGACCAAGAAGGAGAAGGTTTCGCTCACCGGCGACGACTGCCGCGAAGGCCTGAGCGCCGTGCTGTCGGTCAAGGTTCCGGACCCGAAATTCTCCTCGCAGACCAAGGACAAGCTGGTGTCATCGGAAGTCAGGCCGGTGGTGGAAAGCCTGGTCAACGAGGCGCTGGGCACCTGGCTGGAAGAGCATCCGACCGAAGGCAAGGTGGTGGTCGAGAAAGTGATCCAGGCGGCCGCCGCACGCGAGGCCGCGCGCAAGGCGCGCGACATCACCCGCAAGAGCACGCTCGGCGTCACCTCGCTGCCCGGCAAGCTTGCCGACTGCCAGGAGCGCGATCCGGCGAAGTCGGAAATCTTCATCGTCGAGGGCGACTCGGCCGGCGGCTCCGCCAAGGGCGGGCGCTCGCGCCAGAACCAGGCGATCCTGCCGCTGCGCGGCAAGATCCTGAATGTCGAGCGGGCGCGCTTCGACCGCATGCTCAGCTCCGACATGATCGGCACGCTGATCACCGCGCTCGGCACCTCGATCGGCAAGGACGAGTTCAATGCCGACAAGCTGCGCTACCACAAGATCATCCTGATGACGGACGCCGACGTCGACGGCGCCCATATCCGCACGCTGCTGCTCACCTTCTTCTTCCGGCAGATGCCGGAGCTGATCGAGCGCGGCCATCTCTACATCGCCCAGCCGCCGCTCTACAAAGTGACGCGGGGCAAGAGCTCGCAATACCTCAAGGACGAAAGCGCCTATGAGGAATATCTGATCGAATCCGGGCTTGAAGAGGCTTCGCTGACGCTCGGCTCCGGCGAGGTGCGCACCGGACAGGACCTGCGCAGCGCCGTCGACGACGCGCTGGCGGTGCGGCATCTGATCAACGGGCTGCACACACGCTACAACCGCAGCGTCGTCGAGCAGGCGGCGATCGCCGGCGCGCTCAATGCCGACGTGCTTGCCGATCTCGGCCGCGCCACCGCCATGGCCGAGCGCGTCGCCGGGCGGCTCGACATGATAGCCGAGGAGACCGAGCGCGGCTGGACCGGGCGGCTATCGACCTCCAATGACGGCTCGGGCGGCTACGTCTTCGAGCGTACCGTGCGCGGCGTCAAGGATGTGGTCCAGCTCGATGCCGGGCTGATCAACTCGGCCGATGCGCGACAGCTCGACCGCTACGCGCCGCGGCTGGCGGAAGTCTACGGCGAGCAGCCGGTGCTGCGCCGCAAGGAAACTTCCGAGCTTCTTTCGGGGCCGCTGGCGCTGCTCAACGCGGTGTTCGCCGCCGGCCGCAAGGGGCTTACCATGCAGCGCTACAAGGGCCTCGGCGAGATGAACGCCGAACAGCTCTGGGAAACCACGCTCGACCCGAATGTGCGCTCGCTGCTGCAGGTCAAGGTGAATGACGCCACCGACGCCGACTCGCTGTTCTCGCGGCTGATGGGCGACGAAGTGGAGCCGCGGCGCGAGTTCATCCAGGACAATGCGCTGTCGGTCGCCAATCTGGACATCTGAGCAGCCGACAGTCTCCTGCAACGAAAAACCCGGCGGACTGCACTGTCCCCGTAAAGTTGGACACAACCTTCGGGGGTCAGTTCAGGGCGCCGGGCTTTTTTGTTGCGGAAGCTGCGGCTGATCAGTGATCCATGGCCTTGACGATTTCCTCGGTCATCTTCTTGGCGTCGCCGAGCAGCATCATGGTGCCGTCCTTGTAGAACAGCGTGTTGTCGATGCCGGCATAGCCGGAGCCGAGCGAGCGCTTGACGAAGAGGCAGGTGCGGGCCTTGTCGACGTCGAGGATCGGCATGCCGTAGATCGGCGAGGACTTGTCGTCACGCGCGGACGGGTTGGTGACGTCGTTGGCGCCGATGACATAGGCGACGTCGGCCTGCGCGAACTCGGAGTTGATGTCCTCCAGCTCGAACACCTCGTCATAGGGCACGTTGGCCTCGGCGAGCAGCACGTTCATGTGGCCGGGCATACGGCCGGCGACCGGATGGATGGCGTATTTCACTTCGACGCCGTTGGCCTTCAGCTTGTCGGCCATTTCGCGCAACGCATGCTGCGCCTGCGCCACCGCCATGCCGTAGCCCGGCACGATGATGACCTTCTGCGCGTTCATCATCAGATAGGCCGCGTCGTCGGCCGAACCCTGCTTGACGGTGCGCTCGATGCCGTCATCGGCCGCAGCCGCCGACTCGCCGCCGAAGCCGCCGAGGATGACGGAGATGAAGGAGCGGTTCATGCCCTTGCACATGATGTAGGACAGGATCGCACCGCTGGAGCCCACCAGCGCACCGGTGATGATCAGCGCCAGGTTGCCGAGCGTGAAGCCAAGCGCCGCTGCGGCCCAGCCGGAATAGGAGTTCAGCATCGACACCACGACCGGCATGTCGGCGCCGCCGATCGGGATGATCAACAGCACGCCGAGCACCAGCGAGGCAGCGACGATCAGCCAGAAGACAAGCTTCGATTCGGTGGTGACGAGCAGCACGATCAGCACCACAAGTGCTGCGCCGAGCGCGATGTTGATCAGGTGGCGGCCGCCGATCATGATCGGCTTGCCGGACATGCGGCCGTCGAGCTTCAGGAAGGCGATGACCGAGCCGGTGAAGGTGATGGCGCCGATGGCGACGCCAAGGCTCATCTCGATGAGCGCCTGGGCATGGATGTCGCCGGCCGTGCCGATGCCGAAGCTTTCCGGCGCGTAGATGGCGGCTGCCGCAACCATGACGGCGGCAAAGCCGACGAGGCTGTGGAAGGCGGCGACGAGCTGCGGCATCGAGGTCATGGCGATGCGCCGGGCCACATAGGCGCCGACGCCGCCGCCGATGGCGAGGCCGAGCACGATCAACCCGAAGCGGCCGGCCGAGGGCAGCGCCAGCGCCAGCGTGGTGGCAATGGCAATGCCCATGCCGATCATGCCGTAGAGATTGCCCTGGCGGCTGGTGGTCGGATGCGAGAGGCCGCGCAGCGCCAGGATGAACAGGATGCCCGAGACCAAATAGAGGAAGGAAGCGAGATTGACGGTCACGTCACTTTTCCTTCTTCTTGTACATGGCGAGCATGCGCTGGGTGACGAGGAAGCCGCCGAAGATGTTGACCGAGACCAGCACCAGGGCGATGAAGCCGAAGCCCGCAGCAAGGCCGGAGGCCGCGATGCCGACGGCGAGCAGCGCGCCGACAACGATGACCGAGGAGATGGCGTTGGTGACGGCCATCAGCGGCGTATGCAGCGCCGGCGTCACCGACCACACGACATAATAGCCGACGAAGATCGCCAGCACGAAGATGGCAAAGCGAAAGACGAAGGGATCGATGGCGCCGCCCGAGAGTGCATGCGCCGCGTTACCGGCAGCCTCGGCGCCGGCGGGCGCGTTGGCCAGATCCTGCACGGCAAGGCGGACGGCGGCCGTCGCCTGATCGAGCTGGTCGAGGGCTTTCTGCAGCTGTTCCATCACGCGCTCCCCTTCGGCTTGGCCGCGGCCTTCCTGTTGTTGGTTTTCCGGGGCGTCGGTTTCTTGTCGGCGGCATCTGCGACCAGGACCGTGGCCGGGATCGCAGCCGGTTCCGTGCGCGGCAGCTGATCAGCCTTGGCGAAATTGGGATGCACGACCTTACCGCCATCGGTCAGCATCGTCGCCTTGACCAGCTCGTCGTCGCGCTTGATGGCAAGCTGCTTGGTCGCCTTGTCGACCATCGTCTCAAGGAAGGCATAAAGGTTCTTGGCATAGAGCAGCGAAGCCGACGCCGCGACGCGGCCCGGCACGTTGAGATGGCCGACGATCTTGACGCCGTTTTCCGTCGTCACAACCTTACCGGGCACAGCACCCTCAACATTGCCGCCGCGCTCGACGGCGAGGTCGACGATCACCGAGCCCGGCTTCATCGAGGCGACCATCTCGCCCGAGATCAGCTTCGGCGCCGGGCGGCCGGGGATCAGCGCCGTGGTGATGACGATGTCCTGCTTGGCGATATGCTCGGCGGTGAGCGCCGCCTGCTTGCCCTGGTATTCCTTCGACATTTCCTTGGCGTAGCCGCCGGCCGTCTCGGCCGCCTTGAACTCCTCGTCCTCGACCGCCAGGAATTTCGCGCCGAGCGACTGCACCTGCTCCTTCACCGCCGGACGCACGTCGGTGGCGGTGACGACAGCACCGAGGCGGCGCGCGGTGGCGATGGCCTGCAGGCCGGCGACGCCGACGCCCATGATGAAGGTTTTCGCCGCCGGCACAGTGCCAGCCGCCGTCATCATCATCGGCAGGGCGCGGTCATACTCGGCAGCCGCGTCGATCACCGCCTGGTAGCCGGCGAGATTGGCCTGCGAGGAGAGCACGTCCATCACCTGCGCGCGGGTGATGCGCGGCATGAACTCCATGGAGAAGGCGGTGATGCCGGCCTTGGCCATGGCGGCCACCGCGGCATCGTTACCGTAGGGATCCATGATGGCGATGACGGCCGCGCCCGGCTTGTAGCCCTTCAGCTCGGCATCCGTCGGCCGGCGCACTTTCAGCACGACATCGGCCTTCTTGGCATCGGCCGTCGTTCCGATTGTGCCGCCGGCACCGGCGAAATCCTGGTCGGGGATGCGCGAGCCGAGGCCAGCGCCCTTCTCGACGATCACCTCGAAGCCCAGGCTCACCAGCCGTTTTACCGTCTCAGGCGAGGCCGCGACACGCGGCTCGTTCGCATCAAGCTCACGAGGGATGAATACCGTCTGCCCCACCGCATGATCCTTTCGGCTGGAACCTTGCTGCGCAAGGCGTCGGCCGGGACCTCCGGCAGGACGTCGAACGCAATGGCTTGGAAAGTCTACCGCAGAATGAAATAGCCGACGGCCATGATCACGATGAACAGGATAGTCGCCGAGAAGAAGCCGCCTGCGAAGAAGCCAAAGGCCATGGCCAGCAGGATCGCGGCGCAGACGAGCGAGCCGTATTTGGCGAGCGAGAGGAACGCCCTGTAGGTGCGATCATGCTCGGCATAGTCCATCTGCGCACCCAGTTCGACAGGACCGGTCGGCGTGTGATCAGCCATAGGAATACCCCTTCGAAAATGCCTTCGAGGCACATAGCGAAAAGCCGGACCAAGAGCAATGGCGCTATTGCCGCACGGCCGGCGACAACAGCCTCAAATGAAAGTTGAAGGCCGGTGGCCGTTGCAGACCATGGTTGGCGCCGCCGATCCCTTCAAGACGTCTGAACGTGCGATGATAATTTCGCGCTTTCCGGCTAAACGTGACGTGACTAAGCTTGCCTGCACCAACGACTGGGCAATCACCCGCATGATGTCGCCGACAGAGAGACTTGACTGGGAAGGCACCAGCATCGCCTGGGGTTCGGCCGGCTCCGGTCCTCCGATCGTGCTCGTGCATGGAACGCCATTTTCCTCGCATGTCTGGCATTGCATTGCCCCCGAACTGGGGCGCGAGCACACGCTCTATTTCTACGACCTTCCGGGGTATGGCCAGTCCGAGAAACGCGAGGGGCAGGATGTTTCGCTGGGCATCCAGAACAAGGCGCTGGCGGCGATGCTGGCGTTCTGGCAGCTCGATCGACCGAACATCATCGCCCATGACTTCGGAGGCGCCACCGCCTTGCGAGCGCATCTGATTGACGGTTGCGATTATGAAAGACTGCTGTTGATCGATCCGGTGGCGGTGCGGCCGTGGGGCTCACCCTTTGTCCAGCATGTCAGGCGGCATGAATTCGCCTTTGCCGGCGTACCGGACTACATCCAGGTAGCGATCCTGAAGGCGTATATTGCAGGCGCGGCAGCCAAACCTTTGTCCGACGACGAACTGCAGCCGTACATCGCACCATGGACCGGTTCGGATGGCCAGGCGGCTTTCTATCGGCAGATCGCGCAGATGGATCAGCGTTTCACCGACGAGGTCGAACCGCTCTATCGCGAATTCCGCTGCCCGGTAGCTTTGCTGTGGGGAGAAGAAGATCGCTGGATCTTGCCGCGGAGCGGCGAGAAGCTTGCGGCCATGCTGCCGGATTGCACCTTGACGCTGGTTCCGGGCTCCGGTCACCTCATGCAGGAGGATGCACCGGAGGCGATTGTCGCTGCCGCGCTGCGCTTTTTCGCCAGCTGAGAGTTCTTTCAGCTGGCGAGGTGCGGAAACAGGCCGAGAATGCCGACGACGATCAAGTAGAGCGCGACGATGTAGTTGAGCAGGCGCGGCATCACCAGGATCAATATGCCGGCGATCAGCGAGATCAGCGGCGTGAGCGCAAGCGAGTGGATGGTCATGACCGTATCCTTCCCATGAACAACGCGATATGAGCTGGCGAAACGCCTGCTGGGCAAGAATGCGGCGTCGCCCGATCGCGACGCCGCTACTCGTAACGCGGGAATCGCAAGAAAGGTCCATGATGCGCGGAAGGACGCCCTTTCAGGCGGCGTCGCGGTAGTATTTCGCCGTCGGTACGATGGACAGGGGGGTCAGCCGATTGATGGCCGGATTGGCGAACATCATCCGCTGTTCCACCGGCGTCGACTTGAAGAACGGGAACCGCTCGAGCGTCTGGCGCAGATTTTCGCCGCAGGGGATTTCGAACAAAGCGATCGGCGCAAGAACGCCTGGAAAGACCTTGCCCTCGGTCCGCTGCACGGCATGGAATATGCGGGCATAGTAAGCGGCATGCTCGACCTTGACCGGCGTGAGCACCGCGGTCTGGCCAAAGTAACAGGAGGCCACCATGCCGAGCCTGAGCGTCAGGAACGGCAGAACCCCCGGCGCGGGCGCGCCGTCCGCATCGGTTGCGAAGCGGGTTCCGTCGATGAAGCTCTCTCCCCGGGCAAGCCGTTCGGCCAAAATCTCCGGATAGGCGTCGACGGAAGGCGAATAGGGGTGCTCGCGGGAGATGTAGTGGAGCCGCAGGGTGCTGACCAAGTGGCCATCGAAATAGACGCCGAAGCGATAGGAATTCGGCAGATTGTCCCAGCGATCCTCGAACATCCCGCTGGCGATCGGACCGCACATGCCCGAGCGCAGGTAGGACTGATAGCGGAGGCGGTAGATCGCCTCCAGATCCTCGCCCCCCGTGATGAGACGATAATCGACATGCTCCAGCAATTGCATGATCGAACGGTTCAGCGCCGACCCAGCGTTTGCGCCGGCGCCAGCCTGCGCATCGTTTCTCGCAGCATCCATTCTCAAGTCCTCGTATCCGCCTGTGAATAGGCTATTCGAGTTGAAATGGGACACAAGCCGAAAATTCGATACTGCTGATTTACCCTTCGTTAACCTTAATAACCGGCGGAACTCCTCGCCGGTAAAGTTGCGCTGAAAAAGCCGACCGAGCGCCCTGGCCTAAGCTCGCATTCGGGATGAAGAGCGCCGAAAAACTCGGCAATTAGAACTGTTTATGTAACTCATATTCCGATAGAATCACATTTCTATTGAAAATATTTTTTTATACAATTTACCATAGAAAACAGCCTCTCGCTTTGACCGCAATTGTTTCGAAAGATATTGCCAAAGCGCCTTCAAAGCTTGAGCTTCGTGCAAATTGCTTCTCAGCCAAAGCAACGCGCGTTGTCGATCCGGCGAAATTTGCAAATACGGCTACCTGGCCGTCCGCTTGGCCGCGAGGCGCAGGTCCGCGGCGAACGGCCAGGTGACGTTCGACATCGTCTCGATGCCGGACGCGCTCAGCGCGGCGCCGAAGAGGAACCCTTGCACGAGGTCCGGTTTGACCGAACGCACCAATATCTTCAGCTGCTCGAAAGTCTCGACCCCTTCGACGGTGACGACCAGGCCCAGCGTCCGGGTCAAACCGACGATACCCTTCAGAAGGTCGAGCGACTGGGGACTCTGGGTCACGTCGATCAGGAAGGAGCGGTCGATCTTGATCTTGTCGAGCGGCAGCTTGTGCAGGTAGCTGAGGCTGGAATAGCCGGTGCCGAAGTCGTCGAGCGCTATGCGGACGCCCAGGGTCTTCATCTCTTCGATCAACTCGCGGGTCAGCGATTTGTCGTCAAGCAAGGCGGTCTCCGTGACCTCGATTTCGAGCCGGTGCGGCGCAAGGCCTGACGCCGCCAGGGCATCGCGCACCTTCTGCACGACGTCGCGGTTGCGGAAATCCTTGGCCGAGAGGTTGATCGAGACGCTGGTCTGCGCCGGCCATTTGGCGCATTCGGCGCAGGCCGCCTGCAGCACGAAGGCGCTGATCTCGGAGATGATGCCCATCTCCTCGGCCAGCGGAATGAAGATGCTTGGCGAAATCGGACCAAGATCGGGATGATCCCAGCGGCAGAGCGCCTCGCAGCTGGCGATGCGCATGGTGCTCATCGACACGATCGGCTGGTAGACGACGCGCAATTCCCTGGCTTGAACGGCGCTGCGCAGATCGGCCTTCATCAGCTGGCGGTTGCGAAAGGCGGCATCCATCGAAGCCTCGAACAGCCGCCAGCTGTTCTTGCCGAGCTCCTTGGCCTTGTAGAGCGCAAGGTCCGCCTTGACGATCATGGCGTCGACATCGGTGTCCTTGACCCAGGACAATACTGCGCCACCGCTGGCCTGGATGCGCAGGCCGTGGCCGGCGACGTCGACCTCGCCCTGCAGGTCGGCGAAGATCTCGTCGAGCAGGCCGCCGAGATGGCTCTCATCCTCGATGCGGTCGAAATAGATCATGAACTCGTCGCCGCCGAAGCGGCTGACATTGATGCCAGGCCCGGCGACCGCCGCCAGCCGCTCGGCTACGGCATAGATCAATCCGTCGCCGACCGGATGGCCGAGCGTGTCGTTGACGCTCTTGAAATCGTCGAGGTCGAGCACCGCCAGGCCGCAGAGCCGGTCGCGGTCGCCGGAGGCCATGGCCTCGCCGACCAGCTCGTGGAAGTAGGCACGGTTCGGCAGACCGGTGAGGTTGTCGTAGCGCGCCATGAAACGGATCTTTTCCTCCGCCTCAACGCGGGCCGTCACGTCCTCGAAGGTGATGACGCCGAGTTCCTGGCTGCCTTCGCGCGCGGAGAATTCGTAGTGCTGGCCGTTGGCAAGCGACACCAGCACCTTGCGGTCCCGGCCCTCGCGCAGGGCGCGCGTCAGCTGGGCCTCGATGTAGCGGCAATCCTTCGGCGCCAGCATGCCGCCGGCGACGCCGCGCATCAGAAGCCCGTGAATCGAGCGCCCGAGCAGCGCATCGGCCGATTTCAGCGACATCAGATGGGCGGCCTCGGCATTGGCGACGGCGACGCGTCCGTCCGGGCCGAGCATGACCAGGCCATGCGACATGGTGTTGAGCGCGCGGTCGAACCTGCGCGTCAGGTTCCTCGCCTGCTTGTGCCCGATGACCGCCGAGAACAGCACGTTGCGGACATGATCGGCGCCGGTGATGGTGATGAACGTCATCGGGATGATCATCAGGCCGAGGACGACGGAGGGCGCGTCCATGCGCAGCAGGAGCGCAAGCGCCGCCGGACCGATGAAGGTCACGGAAAAAATCCGCACCATGCGCGGAGACCCGTAGTTGCGGGCGACAACCGTGACCAGGGTCGCCAGGGTCAGCGACATCGCCGCCAGCTCGGCGAAGGGATCGGGATAAACATAGATCGACACGAAGCATAGCGCGCCCAATCCGAGACCCTGGAGGCAGCCCTTGAGGATGTAGCTGCGCTCCAATCGCTGCGCGTGTTCGACATCGGCAATCACGCCGCCTGTCTTCAGGAAGCCGCGAATGCCGAAGTAACGGATAAGGCTGACGGAAAGCAGAGCAAAAGAAAACGCCAGGAACAAGGGATTGTGCGTACGCAGATTGATCATGAATCCGAGGATCCAGTAGCACGCACCACCGATCAACAACATGTGCGCGTTGTCGAACAACGACCGCACAAATTGGATATAAACATCCGCAGGGATGCTTTCGGTCTTTGTTTTGCCCATAGGGTCGGCCCAACGCTAAGCCTTGTCATGACACAACCGCCTTAAGAAAGGCTTAGAACAGGAAGCGCTTAAGCAACGGCTTCGGCCCGCCCGCCCGCCAAAGGCGCAAGGGTCGAGGCCGACCTGAAAAAGCTTCGGGCAATCGGTTTGGTGCAATCACTCAGCGGCGCTGAGAACCGGCGCCGGCTCGGCCTGGGTCAGCCGCTGCAGCAGCCTGGAGCGCTCCTCCGCCGCCTTTGCGGCACTGGCTTGCCGGACATGGCCATAGCCGCGGACGAGCGCCGGCACGGAGGCCAGAGCGGCGGCGGCATCGATCCTGCCCGGCGCAAGTGCCGCGGCGATCAGATCGAGATCGGCCTCGTATTGCGCAAGCAGCCGCCGCTCGGCTCGCCGTTCGGCGGTGCGGCCGAACACGTCGAGCGCGGTGCCGCGCAGGCCTTTCATGGCAGCGAGCAGGCGAAATGCCTTCATCATCCACGGGCCGAAGCTCGATTTCCTTGGGCGACCGTCATTGCCGCGCCGCCCGAGGACCGGCGGCGCGAGGTGGAATTCCAGCCTTTCGTAGCTCTGGAACTGCCTTGCGAGGTCGGCGGCGAAGGCGCCATCAGTATAGAGCCGCGCCACCTCATACTCGTCCTTGATCGCCATCAGCTTGAACAGGTTCTTGGCGCCAGCCTCGGTCACGGCCGTCGAGCCGGGAACCGCTCTCGCCTCGGCGGCACGCAGCGCGGCGACCCTGTCGGCATAGCGCCTTCCATAGGCGGCGTTCTGGTAAGCGGTGAGGAAAGCGACGCGCCGGGCGATGATGTCGTCGATCGTTTCGGCGGGTGCCGACGCCGGCTTGCCCGTCTTGCCGACCAAGTTGCGCACGAAATCCGGCTGGTGCGCGGCGCGACGGCCCCAGCGGAAGGCAGCGATGTTCATCGCCACCGCTTCGCCGTTCAATTCGATAGCCTTTTCAACGGCTTCGGCCGAGAGCGGCAGCCCGCCATGCTGGAAGGCGAAGCCGAGCATGAACATGTTGGCGCCGAGCGAATTGCCGAACAGCGCGGTCGCCGTGCGGGTGGCGTCGAAGAAGTGGGCCTTGCCGTCGCCGGCGGCGGCACGGATCGCCTTCTTCAGCCGCTCGACCGGCAGCGAAAAATCGGCCGAGCGGGTGAATTCGCCGGGCATGATTTCGGCGGTGTTGGCGAGAAATATGGTGTGGCCTTCACGCACCGCGGCGAGCACTTTCTTGGCCCCGGAGACGACGAGGTCGCAGCCGAGCACGAGGTCGGCCTTGCCGGCCGAGACGCGGATGGTGTGGATGTCCTCGGGCGTCGCGGCAATGCGGACATGGGTGAAGACCGAGCCGCCCTTTTGGGCAAGACCCGCCATGTCGATCATGCCGCAGCCCTTGCCCTCGAGATGGGCGGCCATGCCGAGCACCGCGCCGATGGTGACGACGCCGGTGCCGCCGACGCCGTCGATGATCGCTGCCCAGCCCTGGTCGCCGAGCGGAAATTCGGCGGGTGACGGCACGCCGTCCAGCGGATCGCTCTTGCCGGCAATACCTTCGGCCTTCCTGATCTTGCCGCCGTGCACCGTCACGAAAGAGGGGCAGAAGCCGTTGAGGCAGGAAAAGTCCTTGTTGCAGCTCGACTGGTCGATCCGGCGCTTGCGGCCGAATTCCGTCTCGACCGGCTGGATCGAAACGCAGTTCGACTGAACGCCGCAATCGCCGCAGCCTTCGCAAACCAGCTCGTTGATGAAGACGCGCTTGTCGGGATCGGGGAAGGTGCCGCGCTTGCGGCGCCGGCGTTTTTCTGCGGCGCAGGTCTGGTCGTAGAGAAGCACCGAGACGCCTTTCACGCCACGCAATTCGCGCTGGACGAGGTCGAGATCATCGCGGTGATGGATGGTGGCGCCGGCCGGGAAATCGGCCTTGCCGGCATATTTATCCGGCTCGTCGGTGACGACCGCGATGCGCTCGACGCCCTCGGCGCGCACCTGCCTGGCGATCATATCCACCGTCAGGCCGCCTTCATGGGGCTGGCCGCCGGTCATGGCGACCGCGTCGTTGTAGAGGATCTTGTAGGTGATGTTGGCGCCGCTCGACAGCGCGAAGCGGATCGCCAGCAGGCCGGAATGGTTGTAGGTGCCGTCGCCGAGATTCTGGAAGATATGATCGCGCCTGGAGAACGGCGCCTGGCCGACCCATTGCGCGCCCTCGCCGCCCATGGCGGTGAAGCCGACGGTGTTCCGGTCCATCCACAGCGCCATGAAGTGGCAGCCGATGCCGGCGGCGGCGAGCGAGCCCTCGGGCACCTTGGTCGAGGAATTGTGCGGGCAGCCCGAGCAGAAGAAGGGCGTGCGCGAGCCGATGTCGACGGTGTCGGCAAGCATCGCCTGGAACTGGCGCAGCTTCGCTACCCGCGCAGCGATCTCCTCCGAGGGGCCGATGGTGCGCAGGATCCGCTCGCCGAGCGCGATCGCGATCTCGTTCGGGTCGAGCGCGCCCTTAGCCGGAAACAGCCAGTCGCCGCGCTCGTCCTTCTTGCCGACGATGGCCGGCTGGATGGCGGAGCCGTAGAGGTTCTCGCGCAACTGCACCTCGATCAGCGATCGCTTCTCCTCGACGACGACGATGGTGTCGAGGCCGCGGGCGAAGTCGGCGATATGCTGATAGTCGAGCGGCCAGGGGCAGCCGACCTTGAACAGGCGGATGCCGATGCGGTTGGCCGCCGCTTCGTCGATGCCTATATCCTCGAGCGCCTGGCGGACGTCGAGATAGCTCTTGCCGATGGTGATGATGCCGAGCTTCGGCTTGCGGCCGCCGGAATAGACGATCCGGTTCAGCCCATTGGCCTGGATGAAGGCTGAAGCCGCGGCGCGCTTATGCTCATGCAGCCGCTCCTCCTGCCCGAGCATGTCGATCTCGTGGCGGATGTTGAGGCCGCCGGGCGGCATGTCGAAGTCCGGAATGACGATGTTCAGCCGCTCGATCGAGGCGTCGACGGAGGCTGTCGATTCGATGTTGTCCTTGACGCATTTGATCGCCGCCCAGGTGCCGGCGAAGCGCGACATGGCAAAGCCATAGAGGCCGTAGTCGATGATCTCCTGCACGCCGGCCGGGTTGAGGATCGGCACCATGGTGTCGACGAACAGGAATTCGGTGGCATGCGCGTTGGTCGAGGATTCGGCCATGTGGTCGTCGCCCATCAGGGCGAGAACGCCGCCATTTCTCGACGAGCCGGCGAGATTGGCGTGGCGGAACACGTCGCCGGAGCGGTCGACGCCCGGCCCCTTGCCATACCAGACGGCAAAGACGCCATCATGCGTGCCTTCGCCGAGCAGTTCGGTCTGCTGCGAACCCCAGCAGGCGGTGGCGGCGAGCTCCTCGTTGAGGCCCGGCTGGAAGACAATGTCGGCCTGGGCAAGCTGCTTCTTCGCCCGCCAAAGCTGCATGTCGAGGCCGCCGAGCGGCGAGCCGCGGTAGCCGGAAACGAAGCCCGCGGTGTTGAGGCCCGAGCGGCGGTCGCGCTCGCGCTGCATAAGGAGCATGCGCACGACGGCCTGCGCCCCGGACAGGAAAACGCGCTCCTTGCCAAGGTCGAACTTGTCGTCGAGCGCGACGTCATGCAGCGTCATCAGGCATTTCCTCTGCGGAGGCACGCCTCGGATCGGGCGGCCAACGTCGGAGTGGGAGGCCGCAGTCTTTCTTCCCTTGCGGGAGAGGTCAAACAAAATCGCAGAGGCCAGGCGGGACGCAACAAACGGTCCGGGTGAACCCACCCAGCGCATTTAAGATGAAGCCAACCGCTTCATGAAGCACGAAAGTTTCGGCAGCCGGCGCTTCCCGGTCGAGCATGATCTTTTCGAACCAAAGGTTTGGGATCGTGCCCTAGACCGCCTTCGAGCAATCAGGCTTGGGCGCATCGGGCAGCTTGCCGTCGGGATGGCCGGCAAGGTCCGGATTGAGCTCATATTTCGGCCCGATCACCAGCGGCCGGTCCGGCAGCATCGTCTGATCCTCCGTCGAGGCCATTGTCGTCTCGAGGCTCTGGAGCAATGTGCCGCTGGAATCCTCGATGCGGATCGTAACGGAATAGGGCTTGTCCTTGACGACGCAGGTGAGCGGCGGGCTGGTAAGCGTGATGTGGGGAAGCTTCGGCCAGATCTTCTGGTTGACGACGAGCGGATCGCCGCCGGCCGGATTCTGGAAATTGACGACCGCAACCTGTCCCTCACCCATCGGCCGCAGCGGCCTCAGCGTGATGACATAGGTGGCGATGCCGAGCCGGTAGTTGAACTCGAACAGCTTGCCGGAAATGGCGAAGAGCTGCTCCTTGCCGGTATCGCGGCAGGCGCCGAGCGCCGTCGCGGCAATCAGGGCCGCGCTAAGGGCGATCGAACGGAATTTGCTAGGCATTGGTGGTCTCCCTGGCCGCCGTGCGGCGGCGATAGTAACGATTCGCTTTCTGGCGGTTGCCGCACACCGCCATGTCGCACCAGAGGCGGCTGGAGTTGCGGCTGCGGTCGACGAAGAGCCAGCTGCAGTTCGGACAGATCCTGAGCCTGGCAACGGTGTCATCCCGCAGCAGTGAAAGCGCCGAGACGGCCAAAGCCGCCTCGAAGGCGATCGGTGTCGACGGATCGCCAAAGGGCCTGCCCGGCGCGCCGATTTCGGTGCTGCTGCCGGAGAGCCCGTCGGCGCAGGCCGTCAGGAAATCCGGCAGATGGCCGGCGGCGATCGCGCCTTTCGCTATGGCATGGCGGAACAGGCGGTCGGTCGCCTCGCGGATCGACAGCACAACCGGGGCGATGCCGTCCGGTTCCGGCGCCTCCAGCCGCCGGCCGCCGAGTTCGGCGGCGCGAAAGCCGCTTGCCGCCTCGGCAAAGCGGGCGATCTCGGCCGGATCATCGAAGCGGTCGAAGGTCTTTTCCGGATCGTTGCGAAGCACGACCGTGTTCGCCGTGTCGAGCGCCAGGATGCCGCCGGTGAAGCGGTGCGGGGTCCAGGATACCGTCATGCCAGAAATCTAACCGATAAAACGGATTTGACAAGTTAGATTCCGAGTGCAACGGTTCCAACGGGGCCAGGTCGCACAGCCCCAGAGATGCTTGATGCTCTATTTCTACCAGCAGGTGCTGAACGGGCTGCATTCGGGCGCGCTCTATGCGCTGCTCGCCTTCGGCTATGTATTGACCAACGGCATCCTGCATCGCACCAACCTTGCCTATGGGGCCCTGTTTGCCTTTTGCGGCCACACCATGATCCTGACCGCCGCCTTCGGCTACCAGGCGCTGTGGCTGACGCTGTTCGCCTCGGTCGCGCTCGGCATCGTTGCCGCCCTGCTCTACGCGGTGCTGATCAGCCAGGTGCTGTCGCGCAGCGTGTTCGAACGGCTTGCCGCCCGGTCGCCCAATGCCATCGTGGTGACGACGCTCGGCATCCTGCTGTTCCTGTCGGAAGCAAGCCGCATCGCCGCCGATACCCATGATCTCTGGATGCCGCCGATGCTCGCCCAACCCGTCATCTTCGCCCAGGACACCGGCTTCAAGGTGACGCTCACCGTCATCCAGTTGCTGGACTGCGCAGCCGTGATAGCGGGGGTGGCGCTGGCCGCCTGGCTGTTTTCGCATTCGCGCTTCGGCCGCGCCTGGCGGGCTGTATCCGACGATCCGAAAGCGGCTGCGATGTGCGGCATCGACGTTCGCGCCGTGTTCCGCCGCGCGGTGCTCTGCAGCGGCTTCTGCGCGGCTTCTGCCGGCGTGCTCGCCGGCCTCTATTACGGCAACATCAGCTTCGGCACCGGCCTCGTCTATGGCCTCAAGATCCTGTTCGTGACGGCTGTCGGCGGCTATATGTCGCCGCTGAGGGCGGCCCTTGGCGCCGCTGCCTTCGGCATGGCCGAATCGCTATGGGCCGGCTATTTCCCGATCGAATGGCGCGATGGCTGGATCTATCTCTTCCTCGTCGCCATGCTGGTGCTGATCGGGGCCGGCCGCGACCAGGCCAAGGTGGCCTGAACCCGTCAGACTTTGGTTGCATGACGTTCGGTGAACCGGCAGGTTTCCACCGGCGCCATCGTTTGGCGCGCCTTGTCGTGTTGACCTGTCAGACCACGCACTGCATACCGTTGGGCCAAGCGGCGCGCCACCGGATGGGGGAATCGGGCACGCGGCATGACCAGGGAGGAAATGCATGACAGTGCTGCTCGCTCTATCCAGGACGATCGACCGCATCAACGAGTTCATCGGCCGTTGGGTCTCGTGGGCGATCCTGCTTGCGATCCTGGTGAGCGCCGTCAATGCCGTCATCCGCAAGGTGTTCGACATCTCGTCCAACGCCTGGCTGGAGCTGCAGTGGTACCTTTTCGGTGCCGCCTTCATGCTGGCTGCCGCCTACACGCTGAAGCAGAACGACCATATCCGCATCGACATCGTCTACGGCATTTTTTCCCGCCGCGTACAGCACTGGATCGACCTCCTCGGCCATCTGCTCTTCCTGATGCCGTTCGCGGTCTTGATGGTGATCTACTTCGTGCCTTACGTGTCGCTGTCCTTCCACAGCGGCGAGATGTCGACCAATGCCGGCGGCCTGATCGTCTGGCCGGCGAAGGCTATCCTGCTCGTCGGTTTCTTCCTGTTGGCGCTGCAGGGCGTTTCCGAGATCATCAAGAAGGTCGCCATCATGCGCGGCGACATGGAGGATCCCAATCCCTTCATCTCGGCGCATGAGCAGGCCGAGCTCGAGGCCAAGGCGCTTGCCGAGGAAGCCAAGGCGTTGGCCGGCGAGGTGCGCTCATGATCGAGTTCATCGCGCAGAACATGGCTCCGATCATGTTCGCCTCGCTGATCATCTTCCTTTTGATCGGCTACCCCGTCGCCTTCTCGCTCGCGGCAAACGGGCTGTTGTTCTTCTTCATCGGCGTGCTCTTGTCGCCCTATTCGGGCGGATCGATCAACCTCGCCTGGCCGCTGCTGCATGCGCTGCCGGACAATTTCTACGGCACCAGGGTGATGTCGAACGACACGCTGCTGGCCATTCCGTTCTTCACTTTCATGGGCATCGTGCTGGAACGGTCCGGCATGGCCGAGGACCTGCTCGACACGGTCGGGCAGCTCTTCGGCCCGATCCGCGGCGGGCTCGCCTATGCGGTGATCTTCGTCGGCGCGCTGCTTGCCGCGACGACCGGCGTGGTGGCGGCTTCAGTCATCGCCATGGGGCTGATCTCGCTGCCGATCATGCTGCGCTACGGCTACGACCGGCGCCTCGCCTCGGGCGTGATCGCGGCTTCCGGCACGCTGGCCCAGATCATCCCGCCCTCGCTGGTGCTGATCGTGCTGGCCGACCAGCTCGGCCGCTCGGTCGGCGACATGTATGCGGGCGCCCTGATCCCCGGACTCGTGCTGACCGGCATCTACATGCTCTACATCCTGATCATGTCGATCGTCCGGCCGAACGCAATGCCCGCATTGCCGCTCGAAGCCCGCACGCTCGGCCACGGCGTCATCTCGTTGATCGTAGCGCTGCTGGTGGCCGGCGCGATCTCCTATGCCGCCTATCGCTACCTCGTGCCGACGCATGGCGACAATGCGGACATCCTCGGCGCCGCCGTCGGCGTGATCGTCATCTACATCGTGGCGATCGCCGACCAGCGGCTCGGAATCCACATGATGTCCAAGCTGGCGCAGCAGGTGGTGATCGTGCTCATCCCGCCGCTGGCGCTGATCTTCCTGGTGCTCGGCACCATCTTCCTCGGCATCGCCACCCCGACCGAGGGTGGCGCCATGGGCTCGGTCGGCGCTTTGATTATGGCGGCTGCGAAGGGACGGCTGTCGCTGGATGTGATCAAGCAGGCGCTGGCCTCGACGACGCGGCTCTCCTCCTTCGTGCTGTTCATCCTGATCGGCGCGCGCGTCTTCTCGCTCACCTTCTACGGCGTCAATGGCCATATCTGGGTCGAGCATCTCCTGACCTCGCTGCCCGGCGGCGAGACCGGCTTCCTGATCGGCGTCAACATCCTCGTCTTCGTGCTCGCCTTCTTCCTCGATTTCTTCGAGCTCGCCTTCATCATCGTGCCGCTGCTGGCGCCCGCCGCCGACAAGCTCGGCATCGACCTGATCTGGTTCGGCGTGCTGCTCGGCGTCAACATGCAGACCAGCTTCATGCATCCGCCTTTCGGCTTCGCGCTGTTCTATCTGCGTTCGGTCGCCGCGCGCGTGCCCTATCTCGACCGGCTCACCGGCAAGCAGATCGCGCCGGTCACCACCGGCCAGATCTATTGGGGCGCGGTGCCGTTCGTCTGCATCCAGGTGATCATGATCGGGCTCACCATCGCCTTCCCGCAGATGGTGATGCGCTACAAGGGCGCCGCCGTCGAACCAAGCACCATCGACATCAAGCTGCCGGAGATGCCGGGATTGGCGCCGCTCGGCACGCCGCCGACCGACAATGGCGCGGCGCCCGCCAACGGCGGCGCCGCACCG
>NZ_JHQR01000387.1 GCF_014843825.1 Mesorhizobium silamurunense | reverse complement strand
CCGTTGGCGGAAGCTCCGTCAAGGCGAAGGTGACAACCCGCCAGCCGGAGGTTGCGCCCGAGGTCGAGATCGACGAGGAGGATCTTGCCGCGCCGCCTGTCGAAGCCGCGGCGCCCGGCACGGGTTCGGGGCCATCCTCGGCCGACATCCCGCCGGTGCGTCAGGCGATCCTGTCCGAGCATGCGGGCCGTCAGGTCGCGGCGGCGTTCGGCGAGCTTTCGGATGCTTTCGCCAGCCGCAGCAAGAAGACCTTCGACGAGATGGCCGAGGAGATGCTGCGGCCGATGCTGCAGGACTGGCTCGACAACAACCTGCCGACACTGGTCGAACGGCTGGTGCGCGAGGAAATCGAGCGCGTGGCGCGCGGCGCGCAATGATTTCGCCGAACCGTTCAAGGTAAAGCCGCCGCCCCCGGGCGGCGCTTTTGTTTCCGGGAAATACGGCCGCGGGATCGTTTTGCGACGAGGGATGGGATTGCCGCCGATCGCGGCAAGCCTATCTGGGCGAGGTAGGCCTATCCTCTCGCGGTTGACTCGGCCAAGAGCTTCCGATTTACACCGGACGCTTGTTCCCGACAGTTCGGACTTCCTCCATGCTTGATAAAACCTACGACGCCAAGACCGTCGAGCCGAAGATCGCCAAAATCTGGGAAGAGGCCGACGCTTTCCGCGCCGGCGCCGGCGCGGAGGAAGGGGCGGAGGCTTTCACCATCGTCATCCCGCCGCCGAACGTCACCGGCTCGCTGCATATGGGCCACGCGCTCAACAACACGCTGCAGGACATACTTGTGCGCTTCGAGCGCATGCGCGGCAAGAACGTGCTGTGGCAGCCCGGCATGGACCATGCCGGCATCGCCACACAGATGGTGGTCGAGCGCCAGCTCATGGAAAGGCAGATCCACCGCCGCGACCTGACGCGCGAGGAGTTCATCGAAAAGGTTTGGGAGTGGAAGGCCGAATCCGGCGGCGCGATCTTCAACCAGCTGAAGCGGCTCGGCGCCTCGGCCGATTGGTCGCGCGAACGCTTCACCATGGACGAGGGCCTGTCCAGGGCGGTGCTGGAGGTCTTCGTCACGCTTTACAAGGAAGGCCTGATCTACAAGGACAAGCGCCTTGTGAACTGGGATCCGAAGCTGTTGACGGCCATTTCCGATCTCGAGGTCGAGCAGCACGAGGTCAACGGCAATCTCTGGCACTTCCGCTATCCGGTCGAAGGCGCGGTGTTCGACCCTGAGAATCCGAAGACATTCATCACCGTCGCCACGACGCGCCCCGAAACCATGCTCGGCGACACCGCGGTGGCCGTGCACCCCGATGACGAGCGGTTTCGCGACCTGGTCGGCAAGAACGTCATCCTGCCGATCGTCGGCCGGCGGATTCCTATTGTCGCCGACGAATATTCGGACCCGGAAAAGGGCTCGGGCGCGGTCAAGATCACGCCGGCGCATGACTTCAACGACTTCGAGGTCGGCAAGCGCCACAAGCTGCCGGCGATCAACATCCTGACCGTCGAAGCCGCCGTCAAGCTCAAGGACAACGAGGACTTCCTCGCCGGCCTCGAGGCGACACCGGAGCGCCAGGCCGTCTGGGACGAGCTCGACGGGCTGGACCGCTTCGTCGCACGCAAGAAGGTCGTCGAGCTGATGGAAGCCGGCGGCTTCCTGGAAAAGGTCGAGCCGCATCGCCACACGGTGCCGCATGGCGACCGCGGCGGCGTGCCGATCGAACCGTTCCTGACCGACCAGTGGTATGTCAACGCGGCCGAGCTCGCCAAGCCGGCGATCGCCTCGGTGCGCGAGGGGCGTACCAACTTCGTGCCGAAGAACTGGGAAAAGACCTATTTCGACTGGATGGAGAACATCCAGCCCTGGTGCATCTCGCGGCAGCTGTGGTGGGGTCACCAGATTCCGGCCTGGTACGGTCCGGACGGGCGCGTCTTCGTCGAGAAAACCGAGGAAGAGGCGCTTGCTGCGGCGATCGAGTACTATCTGGCGCTGGAAGGTCCGTGGAAGGCCTGGGTCGAGGACAGACTGGAGAATTTCCAGCCGGGCGAGATCCTGACCCGCGACGAGGACGTTCTCGACACCTGGTTCTCCTCGGCGCTGTGGCCGTTCTCAACGCTCGGCTGGCCCGACCAGACGCCGGAGCTGAAGACCTACTACCAGACCGACGTGCTGGTGACCGGCTTCGACATCATCTTCTTCTGGGTGGCCCGCATGATGATGATGGGCCTGCATTTCATGGACGAGGAACCGTTCCATACCGTCTATGTTCATGCGCTCGTGCGCGACAAGAACGGGCAGAAGATGTCGAAGTCGAAAGGCAACGTCATCGATCCGCTAGACCTGATCGACGAGTATGGCGCCGATGCGCTGCGCTTCACCTTGACCGTGATGGCGGCGCAGGGGCGCGACGTGAAACTCGACCCGGCGCGTATCGTCGGCTACCGCAATTTCGGCACCAAGCTCTGGAACGCGACGCGCTTTGCCGAAATGAACGAGGTCGCGCGCAACGACGATTTCTGGCTGAACGACGCCAAGCTAGCGGTCAACCGCTGGATACTGACGGAACTGACGCGGGCGGCGCGCGCGATCACAGAGGGCATCACCAGCTATCGCTTCAACGAGGCAGCGGGCTCCGCATACCGCTTCGTGTGGAACCTTTTCTGCGACTGGTATCTGGAACTGCTGAAGCCGGTGTTCATGGGCACGGACGAGGCCGCCAAGGCGGAGAGCCGGGCCTGCGTCGCCTTCGTGCTCGACGAGATCTACAAGCTGCTCCATCCCATGATGCCGTTCATGACCGAGGAGCTTTGGGCGCAGACGGCGGGCGAGGGCAAGGAACGCGAGTCGCTGCTTTGCCACGCCGCCTGGCCGTCGCCCGATTTCGAGGACGACGACGCGGCAGCCGACATCAACTGGCTGGTCGATCTCGTTTCCGGCATCCGCTCGGTGCGCTCGGAAATGAACGTGCCGCCGGCAGCAATCGCGCCCCTGGCGGTGATCGGCGCCAACGCCATGACACGCGAGCGGCTCGAACGCCACGACCAGGCCATCAAGCGCCTGGCGCGCGTCGGCAACATATCGCTGGCGGAAACGCCGCCCAAGGGCTCGGCACAGATCGTCCTCAACGAAGCGACCGTCTGCCTGCCGCTCGGCAGCCTGATCGACCTTGCGGCCGAAGCCGCGCGGCTGCAGAAGGAACTGGCCAAGGTGACCGAGGAGATCGCCCGCCTGTACAAGAAGCTCTCGAACGAGAAATTCGTCGCCAATGCGCCCGAAGAGGTGGTCGAGGCCGAACGCGAAAAGCTTGCTGAATATCGCGAGGCGCAAGAGAAGCTTTCGGTCGCTCTGACCAGGGTTCGCGACGCCGCCTGAGGGGCAAGATTCGCCTCCGCTGGAGAGCCATTTTCCGGAACGTCATCCGCCTCGAATACAGGCGTGCCGTTGCGTTAATTTTGACGTAAACGGAAACTTTGCGCCCCATTGTTGCCATAATGTAACAATGCGGCCTATTTTCACCAAAATGGCCTGTTTTTGGGCTGTATTGAAAGGTTTTTGCAGCTTTTTCCTGTCATTCGATGCCTGTTAAGCCGCGATTAGGCTGGATTTCGCGGCCGGGCACCATGGCGAAAATGCGTACTGTCAAGATGTACGCGTACAACTCTTGAATTCGTAGTTGCGCCGTTAACCCGAATTGGTTCTAGCTTGATCCCGCGTATTTCGGGGAGGGATTTCCATGAACATTTTGCGTCTAAAAGCACTGCTGGGGGCAGGGTGCTTTTCGCTCGCTCTGGTCGGCTCGGCGATGCACCCGGCGCATGCCGGCGGCATCGAGCGCGGTGGCTATGACATCGATCTGCTGTTCGATCCGGCGCCCTTCGCCACGGAAGCGGAAGCAACCTATGTGATGCCGAACCGCAAGCTCAAGAATGGAGTGGACACCAATCCGCTCGATGGCGACATCACCGCTCTCGGTAGCTCGACGAATGAAAGCGCGGACTATTGGGTGCCGCGCATCGGTGCGAAGGCCCAGATCGTCCAGGGCGTCGACTGCATGGTCGACTATTCGCAGCCTTGGGGGGCGCATACGACACCCGGTCTCTGGGCCGGCGCCCAGTCCAATATGGAAACGGATATCAAAAGCGACAGCTACGGGGCGACCTGCTCTTACAAGATGGACGCGGGCAAAGGCCAGCTTCGCTTCATCGGCGGTGTCTTCTACCAGAAGGTCTACGGCTTCAAGGAGGATTTGGTGTCGCCGCTGGTGCCCGACTTCGGGGGTACCGGTCGTGTCGATCTGACGAGCAGCGGCTGGGGCTGGCGCGCCGGCATCGCCTACGAAATCCCCGACATCGCATTGCGTGCCAGCCTCGTCTACAATTCGAAGGTCAAGCTCGACAACATCTCGGGCTCGCTGGATTTGACGAATGTCGGCAGCGTCGTCATCCCGATCTACGGTTCGACGCAGTACATGCCGGATGTGGTGGAGTTGAAACTGCAGTCGGGTATCGCGCCCGGATGGCTCGCCTTCGGCTCGATCAAGTGGGTGAACTGGAGCGTTCTGCAGAGTGTTCCGATCTGCCCTGTGGGTGTTCCTTCGTCGCTCTGCTTTACCGGCAATGCTGCATCCGGTTCGCAGCAGATTACCTCACTGGATCTGATGTATCGTGACGGCTGGACTGTTTCGGGCGGCATCGGCCACAAATTCAACGATCAGTGGAGCGCCGCCGGCCAGCTGAGCTGGGACCGTGGCACCTCCCATGGCTATGGCTCGCAGACCGATACCTGGACGCTGGGTGGCGGCGTTGCCTATACGCCGAAGCCGAATATCGAGCTTCGCCTAGCTGGTGCAATTGGCGTCTTGACCAGCGGTCATTCGGGAATAGTGAATGGCGAGAACGGCTACCAGGCCGGCACAGAAGTCAGCTACGATTTCGGCAACGATCTGGTCACCGCAATCTCCGGCGGTCTCAAGATCAAGTTCTAAGTCTTTGAAAATTCAGGAAGAGGCCGGGTACCGCCCGGCCTTTTTTCGTTTATGCTATAGCCGCCTAACCTAGCTGCGCGGCTTGATGTTGCAGATTCGCTGCACAACTGCCGTCCCCTCGCGATTGTGACGTTTTGGCAACAGTTTATGAACAACCCCCGCGCTAAAAGTCAGGCCGAGGGAACTGCCCATTTCCCGCCATAAACCCGGCGCACCTCGAAATGGTCTCCGGCCAAAGGCTCGGCGATGGGAACCGGCCGCGGGGTGTGCGGCAAGGACGAGTATGGACGCCAGGGTGATCTCCAAGGCCAAACTGCCTAGCCGCCACGTGACCGTTGGTCCGGCGCGCGCGCCGCATCGCTCGTATCTCTATGCCATGGGATTGTCGGCAGCCGAGATCGCGCAGCCGCTGGTCGGCGTCGCCAGCTGCTGGAACGAGGCGGCACCGTGCAACATCTCGCTGATGCGTCAGGCGCAAGCGGTCAAGAAGGGCGTGGCGGCCGCCAATGGCACACCGCGCGAATTCTGCACCATCACCGTCACCGACGGCATCGCCATGGGCCACCAGGGCATGAAGTCGTCGCTTGTGTCGCGCGAGGTGATCGCCGATTCGGTCGAGCTCACCATGCGCGGCCATTGCTATGACGCACTGGTGGGCTTGGCCGGCTGCGACAAGTCGCTGCCCGGCATGATGATGGCGATGGTCCGCCTCAACGTGCCGTCGATCTTCATCTATGGCGGCTCGATCCTGCCCGGCAGCTATCGCGGTCGGCAGATCACCGTGCAGGACGTGTTCGAGGCAGTCGGCCAGCATTCGGTCGGCACGATCGGGGATGCCGAACTGCTCGAGATCGAGCAGGTGGCTTGTCCTTCGGCGGGTTCCTGCGGCGCCCAGTTCACCGCCAACACCATGGCTACCGTCGCCGAGGCGATCGGCCTGGCCTTGCCCTATTCCTGCGGCGCGCCGGCGCCCTACGAGATGCGCGATCGCTTCAATTTCGCCTCCGGCGAAAAAGTCATGGAGCTGATCGCCAAAAACATCCGGCCGCGCGACATCGTCACCCGCAAGGCGCTGGAGAATGCCGCGACCGTCGTGTCGGCCACCGGCGGTTCGACCAACGCGGCGCTGCACCTGCCGGCGATCGCGCATGAGGCCGGCATCAAGTTCGACCTCTTCGACGTGGCGGCGATCTTCGAGAAGACGCCTTATATCGCCGACCTCAAGCCCGGCGGCAAATATGTCGCCAAGGACATGTTCGAGGCCGGCGGCATTCCGCTCTTGATGAAGACGCTGCTCGACCATGGCTACCTGCACGGTGATTGCATGACGGTCACTGGCCGCACTTTGGCCGAAAACATGGAGCACGTTTCCTGGAATGACAGCCAGGATGTTGTGCGTCCCGCCAATCGGCCAATCACCAAGACGGGCGGCGTTGTGGGCTTGAAGGGCAACCTTGCCCCCGAAGGCGCGATCGTGAAGGTCGCCGGCATGTCGGAGCTGAAATTCTCAGGTCCGGCGCGCTGCTTCGATTCGGAAGAGGAGTGCTTCGAAGCGGTCACGCAGCGCAATTACCGGGAAGGCGAGGTTCTCGTCATCCGCTACGAGGGGCCGCGCGGCGGTCCGGGCATGCGCGAGATGCTGTCGACGACGGCAGCGCTCTACGGCCAGGGCATGGGCGGCAAGGTGGCGCTGATCACGGACGGGCGTTTTTCCGGTGCTACACGTGGCTTCTGCATCGGCCATGTCGGGCCGGAGGCGGCGGTCGGCGGTCCGATCGGGCTCATCAAGAATGGCGACGTGATCTCGA
The DNA here is from genome assembly GCF_014843825.1 of Mesorhizobium silamurunense. Lineage (GTDB taxonomy): Bacteria > Pseudomonadota > Alphaproteobacteria > Rhizobiales > Rhizobiaceae > Mesorhizobium > Mesorhizobium silamurunense. The sequence continues at coordinate 9,031 of NZ_JHQR01000387.1, read as the reverse complement.
TCGACGCCGTGAAAGGCACGATCGAGGTGGCGCTGTCGGATGCCGAGCTGGCGGCACGGGCAAAGAGTTGGAAGGCGCGCAAGACCGACTATCAGTCCGGCGCGATCTGGAAATATGCGCAGACCGTAGGGTCGGCCCGCGACGGCGCGGTCACCCATCCGGGCGGTGCGAAAGAAACACACTGCTATGCGGACATTTGAGGTGTTGAGGTCGTCTGTCTTTTCGGCACTGGTCGCGGTTGCGACCTTGGGTGCCGTCGGGCAGGCCATGGCCTTCGACGACAAGGTGTTCGACGACAAGACCGGCGTGAAGCCGCAGTCGAGCCCGTGGGCGGTGTTCCAGTTCGGCTTCTCCGCCTACAAGAACGGCCACAAGGACCAGGCGGTCGAGGCCTATAAATATGCCGCGGAGAACGGCCAGATCGGCGCCACCTGGAAGCTTGCGCGCATGTATGCCGAAGGCGACGGCGTGGCGCGCGACGACTATGCGGCTTTCAAGTTCTTCTCGGAGATCGTCGACCAGGATGTCGAGCCCGGTTCGCCGGAGGAAAGCTATGTCTCGGATGCGCTTGTCGCGCTCGGCGACTATCTGCGCAAAGGCATCCCGGGCAGCCCGGTCGAGGAAAACGAGGTCGCGGCGCAGGAATACTACATGCGCGCTGCCGCCAACTACCGCAACCCGAACGCCCAGTTCGAGATCGGCCAGATGTTTTTGAAGGGCGAGGGCGGCGTGAAGGCCAGCGTCAAGCAGGCCGGGCGCTGGCTGCAGCTCGCGGCCGAAAAAGGCCATGCCGGCGCGCAGGCGACGCTCGGCAATCTCTTGTTCCAGAGCGGCAAGGTCGTGCGCGGCCTGGCGATGATGACGGCCGCGCTTGAGCGTGCTCCGCCGGCCGACCAGACCTGGATCCGCAGCATGCAGGAAGAAGCCTTCGCCGCCGCCGGCGAAGCCGACCGCCGCACGGCGATTTCGCTGGCCGACGACATCCTGACCAAAGGCAACAACGGCGACCAGTAGGCGGCGGCTGCCAATCTCCCCCTCAAGAGGGGAGATCAGCGGCTTCGGCCTCAATTATCGGCCGGCTCTGTCGGCATCGTACTTGGCGGCGGCGTCGAGAGCGATGTGGGGTGAAGCTTTGGGGCGTCCCCGGGGCACACGTCCTTGATCTTCGTCCAGGACGTGTTGTTGAGAACCATGTCGCAGCGGGCGAGGTGGCTTTCGCCGGCGACGGTCAGACAGGCCGTCTCGCCGACCTTGAATGATTTGCCGTTGGCAAGGCACTCCGGGGCCGCGAGCGCCGGCGCCGGCACCGCGAACGCCAGCGCAAGACCAATCGGGCAAAGAACAGATCGGATCACCATCGAACCCCCGCAACAATTCGCATCCAACGCGCGATTTGTGGCGATATCAGGGTTCGGCGAGAGTGCGTAGGCAGCGCTTTCAGGCCGGCTGCAGGTCGAGATCGATCGCTACCGGCACGTGGTCGGAGGGTTTTTCCCAGGCGCGCACATGCTTCTCGACCGAGGCCGAGGAAAAGCGGTTGGCGGCTTCGGGCGACAGCAATAGATGGTCGATGCGGATGCCGTTGTTCTTCTGCCAGGCGCCGGCCTGATAGTCCCAGAAAGTATAGACATCGGGCGAATCGGTGACGGCCCGAACGGCCTCGGTGAAGCCGAGATTCTTCAGGCGGCGGAAGGCCTGTCTCGTCTGCGGCTGGAACAGCGCGTCGCCGAGCCAGTTGTCGGGGGACCTGGCGTCGGCGGGCTCGGGGATGACGTTGTAGTCGCCGGCCAGCACCAATGCTTCCTCGAGCCTCAGCCGTTCTTGCGCCCAGCGCTCGAGCCTCGCCATCCATGACAGCTTGTAGGAAAACTTCCTCTCGTCGTCGATCGGATTGCCGTTCGGCAGATAGAGCGAGGCGACGCGCAGCGCGCCCTTGTCGGTCGAGAAGACGCCTTCGATGAAGCGCGCGTGGTCGTCGGCATCGTCGCCGGGCAAACCGCGATTGACTTCGTCGAAGGGCAGCTTCGACAGGAGCGCGACGCCGTTGAAGCTTTTCTGACCGTTGGTCTCGACATTGTAGCCCTGCGCCTCGATCTCGGCGCGCGGGAACTGATCGTCGAGCGTCTTGATCTCCTGCAGGCAGACGATGTCCGGCGCGCTCTCGGTCAGCCAGTGGGTGAGGTTGCCGATGCGGGCGCGAACGCCGTTGATGTTCCAGGTGACGATCTTCATGCGGACCTCAATGTTCTTCCGGCGCAAGGCGCTCGACGAGGCCGATCGTATTGCCTGCCGGGTCCTTTAGAAAGGCCATCCATTCGCTTTCCCCCGCCGGACCGAAGCGGCCCTCGGTGTCGCGATGGACAAGCGTCGGCGGCGCGGTGAACGGAACGCCGGCGGCCTTCGCCTCGGCGTGGAAGGTCTCGAGACCGGCAATGTCGAGATAGACGGTGCCGGGCGGAACGCCGTCGGTGAAGAGGAGCCGCACCTGGCCAGCCATGATGAAGGCCATGCCCGGCGGATCGTAGCGCGCATGCACGCTCATGCCGAGCACATCGCGCCAGAAGGCCAGCGTCGTATCGAGATCGCGCCCGGCCGACAGCGCGACCTGGCGGACCGCGCCGATCGCTGGCATCGGATCGGTCAGATGGAAAAGCTGGTGCCGCAGCCGCAAGAGGCGACGGCGTTCGGGTTCCTGATCTGGAAGGACTGGCCCATCAGGTCGTCGACGAAGTCGATCACCGAGCCGCCCATATAGACCAGCGAGAGGTCGTCGATCAGGATCGTCGCGCCATCCTTCTCGATGGCGACGTCGTCGTCGTTGCGACTATCGACGAGATCGAGCTTGTAGGAAAAGCCGGAGCAGCCGCCGCCTTCGACGGAAACGCGCAGCGCCGTCTTGCCGGGCTCGCCGGCGACGATCTTGACGATCCGCTTCGCGGCGGCGTCGGTCATTTCGACCTTCATGGCAGTCTTGGCATCCGCGCCCATCGGCGTCACCTTGCTTTCGGTTTCCCATGATAGGTATGAAGCGGGCGGGGGCAAGTCAACTGGTGGGCGAATGAGCAAGGATGCTCTCGGCGATATCGGATTCGGCTACCGGCCGCGCGCCGTCTATGCGAGCGATCCGGCGCAGTCGCGCGGCCGGCTGTTCGATGAGCCTGAAAGCCCGACCCGCACGCCGTTCCAGCGCGACCGCGACCGCATCATCCATTCCACCGCATTTCGCCGGTTGAAGCACAAGACGCAGGTGTTCGTCGCGCATGAGGGCGATCATTACCGCACCAGGCTGACGCATTCGATCGAGGTGGCGCAGATTGCGCGCGCCCTGGCGCGGGCGCTGCGCGGCGACGAGGATCTCGCCGAAGCGGTCGCCCTGGTCCACGATTTCGGCCACACGCCTTTCGGCCATACCGGCGAGGAGGCGCTGAACGAGAAGATGGCCGGCTGGGGCGGATTCGACCACAACGCACAGTCGTTGCGTGTCGTCACACGCCTCGAGCGGCGCTATGCCGATTTCGACGGGTTGAACCTCACCTGGGAGACGCTGGAAGGGCTGGTCAAGCACAATGGGCCTCTGATCGATGGCAGCGGAAAGGGGCTGAAGGGTCCCGTGCCGCAGGCGATCCGCGACTATTCCGAACTGCACGACCTCGAGCTCGACCGCTTCGCCGGCATCGAGGCGCAGTGTGCTGCGATCGCCGATGACATCGCCTACAACACGCATGACATAGACGACGGCCTGCGCGCCGGCTTCCTGACGCTGGATATGCTCGAGGACGTCGGCCTGCCGGGTTCGATCCTGAAGAGCGTGCGCGCCCGCTATCCACAGCTCGACGACGTACGCACCGGCCACGAGCTGATGCGCCGGCAGATCACGTTGATGGTGGAGGACGTCATTGCTTCCGCCACCGCCAATATTGAGCGCCTCAAGCCGGACAGCGCCGATGCGGTGAGGGCGGCGGGCGAGACGATGGTGACCTTCTCCGCAAGCATGGCCGCAGCCGAAAAGGAACTGAAGGCTTTTCTCTACAAGCATCTTTACCGGCATGCCGAGGTGATGCGCGTGCGGGCAGAGGCCGAACAGATCGTCCGCGACCTGTTCGATATCTATTTCGCCGACCCGCGCGCCATGCCGGATGGATGGCGCGAAGGGCTGGACAGGGCGCAGGATCGCATCAAGGCACGCAGCGTCGCCGATTTCCTGGCCGGCATGACCGACACCTATGCGCTCAAGGAGCACAGGCGTCTGTTTGACCATACGCCCGATTTGAGCTAGGGCGAGCCACGATTTGCCGGCCAAGCTGCCGGTAGCCTGTTTAAAGCCCAGAGCACACCCAATGAATATCTTCGCCGATTTCAACGCGCGGATCGTAAAAGCTGTCGAAGCCCTTGATCTGAAAGACAAGGACGGCGGAGCGCTGGACCTGTCGCGCATCGCGGTCGAGCCGCCGCGCGACGCGAGCCACGGCGACCTTGCCACCAATGCGGCGATGGTGCTGGCGAAGCCCGCCAACCAGAATCCTCGCGCGCTTGCCGAGAGACTGGCCGAAGCGCTGCGCGCCGATGCCGATATCGCGTCCGCCGATATTGCCGGGCCGGGCTTCGTCAATCTCAGGCTGAAGGACGGCTTCTGGCAGGCGCATCTCGCGGTGCTGCTCGGCGAGGGCCGCAACTATGGCCGCTCCAAGATCGGCGGCGGTCGCAAGGCCAATGTCGAATATGTCTCGGCTAATCCGACCGGCCCGATGCATGTCGGCCATTGCCGGGGCGCCGTCGTCGGCGACACGCTGGCCAACCTGATGGCCTTCGCCGGCTACGACGTCACCAAGGAATATGTCATCAACAATGCCGGCTCGCAGATCGACGTGCTCGGCCGCTCGGCGATGCTGCGCTACCGCGAAGCGCTTGGCGAAAACATCGGCGAGATTCCGGCCGGTCTCTATCCGGGCGACTATCTGGTCCCGGTCGGCCAGGCGCTGGCCGAGGAGTTCGGCCTTGGCCTGCTGGAGATACCGGAAGAGGAAGCGCTGGCGATCGTGAAGGATCGCACGGTCGACGCGATGATGGCGATGATCCGCGAAGATCTGGCGCTGCTCAACGTGCATCACGACGTTTTCTTCTCCGAACGCACGCTGCATGCCGACAATGCCAAGAAGATCCGGGCGGCGATTGCCGACCTGACGCTCAAGGGTCATATCTACAAGGGCAAGCTGCCGCCACCGAAGGGCGAGAAGCCGGACGACTGGGAAGATCGCGAGCAGACGCTGTTCCGTTCGACCGCGGTCGGAGACGACATGGACCGGGCGCTGGTGAAGTCGGACGGCTCGTTCACCTATTTCGCTGCCGACGTCGCCTACCTCAAGGACAAGGTCGAGCGCGGCTTCGTCGATCTCATCTATGTGCTTGGTGCCGACCATGGCGGCTACGTCAAGCGGCTTGAGGCGCTGGCGCGCGCGGTCGCCGGCGACACGGTCAAGCTGACGGTTCTGCTCTGCCAGTTGGTGAAGCTGTTCCGCGACGGCGAGCCGGTCAGGATGTCGAAGCGGTCGGGGGATTTCGTCACGCTGCGCGACGTGGTGGAGGAGGTCGGCCGGGACCCGATCCGCTTCATGATGCTCTACCGCAAGAACGACGCGCCGCTCGATTTCGACTTCGCCAAGGTCACCGAGCAGTCCAAGGACAATCCGGTGTTCTATGTGCAATACGCCTCGGCGCGGTGCCACTCGGTGTTCCGGCAGGCGAGCGAACAATTGGGCGAAGCGAATTTCGACCGCAACCGGCTCGTGGCCTCGGTCGCGTCGCTGACGGACGAGGGCGAGATCGGCCTGATCCGTAAGCTGGCTGAATATCCACGGCTGATCGAATCCGCGGCACTTGCGCTGGAGCCGCACCGGCTGGCATTCTATCTCTACGATCTGGCGTCCAGCTTCCACGCACACTGGAATCGGGGCACCGACAACCCGGACTTACGTTTTGTTAAGGTTAACGACCCACAATTGACGTATGCCAGACTAGGGCTGGTGCAGGCTGTTTCGGATGTTTTGACCTCCGGCCTGACGCTGATAGGAGCTGATGCGCCTACCGAAATGCGTTAGGTTTGACTAAAAAACCTGTCACCTTTTGCCCACATTGCGCTGGTAAGGGCCAACCCTGCGCGACGTCCATGGCGTCCGACTGTGTGCGAGTTCGGGAACAATAATGGCAGACAGAACCCAGCTGAAAGTAGCCGCAAACAACCACGTCGCCGACGACGATCCGTTCGCGGAACTGACCCGGATCATGGGTTTCGACCCGCGTCAGCCGGTCAGGCCGCAGACGTCAGCGGTCGCAAAGGCTGCGCCGGCAAACCAGCCCGCGGACGATGCCGATTTCGACATCGACCTCGAAAAGGAGCTGATGGGCGAATTCGACGCTGCCGAGGAAAGCGCGCCGGCGGCGCAGTACGAGCCGGCCAACGAAGCCGCCAATATTGCTCTCACCGACGACGAGCTTGCGTCCTTCGAGCGGGATTTTGTGTTTGACGACGCGGCGGATCATGCCCACTTTGCGACGCCCCGTGCGCCGGAGCCGGCCGCCGACACGACCTTCGACGATGATTTCGACAAGGCGGTCGCGAGTTCCTTGGAAGTCTCGCCCCTGCAGGACGACCTTTCCATCGACCAGGAAATGGCGGTCTCGCTGGATGAGGGCTTTCGGATCGACCACGATGTGCCTGACACGAACCGAGGCGCCACCGCGGCCGCCGCACCTGGGGTTGTCGAGCCTGCTGTCGTTGAGCCTGCGGCCGAGACGGCGCTCGACGCCGATTTCGACAACGCGGTCCAGATGTCGCTCGAGGACGAGCTGGCGTTCGACGAGCGTGAGATCGAGCAGCCCGAAGCCACTGACGTTCAGCCGACCGAGGCACACGCCGTTGCTGACCAACCGATCGCCGACGAAGATTTCGACAGCCAGTTCGACCAGGCCGAATTCGATCGGGCCCAGCTTGATCAGGTGGTGGCCGACGTCGATATGGATATCGATCAGCCGCAGGACCTGACCCTGGAACAGGAACTGTCGGTCGATGACGAGCAGCCGCAGGCGGTCGAGGCGCCGGTCGAGGCGGCGCATTTCGCCGCCGATCACGAACCTGCCGCCGATCCGGAGCCCATGGCCGATCACGAAGCAGCGGCGGATCCGGTCCTCGAAGACGATTTCGAGCTCAGCTTCCGTGACAGGGGGAGCCGGAAGCCCCCGCCGTCGAGCCTGAACCCGTCGCCGACCATCAGGCCGCGACCGATCGGGTCTTCGAAGACGATCTCGAACTCAACTTCGCCGAGGCCCTGGCCGAGGAGCCGGAGGTTCCCGCTGTCGAGCCCGTCGCCACGGCCGAGCCGTCCTTCGCGGAGCCTGCTCCGGCCGTGACGGCCCCGGTTCCGCCGGTTGCGGCGGTCGAGCCGGCCAAGCCGGCCGCGACCATTGGCGAGCGGAGCCTGGAAGACGAACTCAACGCGCTGCTCGGCGCCATGACCGCGCGACCCATTCCGGTTGCGCCGGCCCCGGTTGCTCCCATTCCGGTCGCTCCGGTTTCAGTCGTCCCGGTTTCAGTCGCCCCAGTTTCAGTCGCCCCAGTTGCAGTCGCCAAAGAATCCGCTCCGGTACAGCAGCCGGCCAGCCACACCGGCCATCAGGCCGCCGTTGCCGATGATCTCGATTGGGATCTCGATGAGACCGCCCAGTCCGCCGATGCCTATCTCGATACGCTGCTCGCCGGCGAACTCGACCGGCAGGGCTTCGAAGACGTCGCGGCCGAACAGGATGCCGAACCGAGCATCGATTTCGATGACGAGGCTTTCGATGCCGCCTTCGCCAAGGGCATCGAGCAGGACCTGCCGGTGGCGGCGGCCGAGCCGTCCCGGTCGTGGAGCCGCGTGACCCCGGTCGCCGCGCCCGCGCAGGCGTCGTCCGCGCCGCAGCCGATGACTGCCTCGGCGCCGCAAATGGCGGCTCCCGCCTATCGTGAGGAGCCGGCGAAGGACTATTCCGCCTACGCCAAACCGGCTTCGTCGCCGCAGATGGCGGCGCCTGCCTATAGTGACGAGCCGGCGAAGGACTATTCCGCTTACGCCAAGCCAGCCTCGGCGCCGCCGCCCCGCCATCAGGAGGAAATGCCCGATGTCGAGACGGTCGACGTGCCTGAGCGCGTCGTGGCGCTGGCCGACGATCTCGATATCCCGGAGCTCAGCTTCGAGGAGGATCAGCCGGCGGCACCCGCCTATGACGATCTCGATGCCGAGTTTGCAGGTCTGCTTAGCGAGATGAACGCGACCGAGATCGCGGCCGCTCCGGTGCAGAGCCGGGGCTATGACGACGATTCCTACAATGCCGGATTCAAGACCGGCTACGATCGTCGCGAGTTGCGCGCCGAGACGCCCGCCGCGCCGGCGACCCCGTCCTATGCTGCGGCCGCGAGCGCGTTCGATGCCGACGATTTGCCTGGCAGCCGCCCGGTTTCGCAGGTTGACGATTTCGCCGCAGATGAACTCGACTACGATCCCGAACTCGACGAGGCAATGACCGTGCCGGGCCTTGCCGAGCGCGAAGCCGCGAAGCCGCGCAGCCGCAATCTGATGGTTGCAGCGCTGGTCGGCGCCGCGGTGATTGCCGGCGGTCTCGGCGCTCTCGCCTTCTCATTCGGCGGCAAGGGCGGCAGCGAAGCGCCCGTGATCGTGAAGGCCGACAATTCGCCGATCAAGGTCAAGCCGGAAAACCCGGGCGGCGCGGTGGTGCCGAACCAGGACAACAAGGTCTATGACGCTGTGGCCAAGGGCGGGTCGGCCAAGCCCACCGAACCGGTGCAGCAGAAACTGGTGACCAATGTCGAGGAACCGATCGACGTGGCGTCAAAGGAACCGCCGCAGAGCCGGATCGTCGACCTTTCGCCTGACGACACCGATGCCGCGCCCGGTACCGACGCAGCGGGCAATCCGAACACGGCAGCGCCGGCTCCGGACGCAGCAGCGCCGGCTCCGAACGCGGCAGCGCCGGCTGG
>NZ_JHQR01000372.1 GCF_014843825.1 Mesorhizobium silamurunense | reverse complement strand
CCAGCGCGGCGCGGCGCGCCGCGGCCACGGCGGGGCGCATCCTCGCCTTCGCTCTCGGTGACGGTCGACAGGTCACCGTCATGCCATTCGATCTTGGCGCCGATCAGCTTCTCGATGGCGTCGACATATTTCGTGTCGGAGCGGGTCGCTATGGTGAAGGATTTTCCGGAGCGGCCGGCCCGGCCGGTGCGGCCGATACGGTGGACATAATCCTCAGCATGGATCGGCACGTCGTAGTTGAAGACATGGCTGACGTCCGGAATGTCGAGGCCGCGGGCGGCGACATCCGAGGCGACGAGGTAGCGCAGCTTGCCGTCGCGGAAATTGGCGAGCATCTGCATGCGTGCGCGCTGGTCCATGTCGCCATGCAGCGCGCCGGCGTCGAAATCATGCTTCAGCAGCGAGCGGAAAAGCTCCGACACTTCGACCTTGCGGTTGCAGAAGATGATGGCGTTCTTCAGATCGGTGTCTTCCGCCTTGATCAGATTGCGCAGCGTCTCGCGCTTCTCCCACGGCTTGGAGCCTGACTTCACCAGGCGCTGCGTGATGTTAGTCGCGGTCGAAGCAGCCTTGGAGACCTCGACGCGCACCGGCGCATGCAGGAATTTTTCGGTGAGCTTGGTGATTTCCGGCGGCATGGTCGCCGAGAAGAACAGCGTCTGGCGCGTGAACGGGATCATCTCGCAGATGCGCTCGATATCGGGGATGAAACCCATGTCGAGCATGCGGTCGGCCTCGTCGATGACGAGGATCTCGACGCCGTTGAGCAAGAGCTTGCCGCGCTCGCGGTGGTCGAGCAGACGGCCCGGCGTGGCGATCAGCACATCGGCGCCGCGTTCCAGCTTCTTGTCCTGCTCCTCGAAGGAGACGCCGCCGATCAGCAGCGCGATGTTGAGCTTGTGGTTCTTGCCGTATTTGACGAAGTTCTCCTCGACCTGCGCGGCGAGCTCGCGCGTCGGCTCGAGGATCAGCGTGCGCGGCATGCGGGCGCGTGCACGGCCCTTTTCCAACCGGGTCAGCATCGGCAGCACGAAGGAGGCGGTCTTGCCGGTGCCTGTCTGGGCAATGCCCAGCACATCCTTGCCGAGCAGCGCATGCGGGATGGCGCCGGCCTGGATCGGGGTCGGCTTGGTGTAGCCGGCATCGGTGACTGCGGAGAGGACCTTCGGCGAGAGGCCGAGGTCTGTGAACGTCAACGCTTCTTGAGCGGTCTGGGTGTCTGCGGACAAGTGATGGCTGTCTTTGGCTGGTTCGGGAAAATCGCAACACGTGTTGCGGCAAGCGCCGCGCGCCTGCAAGATCGCGGTTGCAGTTAGGCGCAAGTCCGCGATTTGTCAACACAAACGACCGGAAATCCGGCAATTGTGAAGACGTAAGCTTAATCGCGACGCTTAATCGGGGTTATTGTCCTTGCGCCGGCTCAATAGCGGAATTGCTCGGCAAGAATACGCTCGTTCCATGAATGATTGGGGTCGAACAGCAGCGTCGCCGTCGCGGTCGGCGATTCCCGCACCGTGACCGAGGCAATCGCCTTGACCTCGGTGTGGTCGGCGGCGGCGTTCACCGGGCGCTTTTCCGACTCCAATATGTCGAAGCGCACGGTCGCTTTGTTGGAGAGCAGCGCGCCGCGCCAGCGCCGGGGCCGGAAGGGGCTCACCGGCGTCAGCGCCAAAAGCGGCGCGTCGAGCGGAAGGATCGGCCCGTGCGCCGACAGATTATAGGCCGTCGAGCCGGCCGGCGTGGCGATCATCACGCCGTCGCAGTTCAGCTCCTCCAGCCGCACCTGCTCGTCGACGGTGATGCGGATTTTGGCCGTCTGATAGGACTGGCGCCAAAGCGCCACTTCGTTGATCGCGAGCGCTGAGATCGTTTCGCCCTCATGGGTCACCGCCTGCATCTCCAGCGGGCGGATCGTCTCGGATACCGCTCTCGAGATGCGCTCCTCGAGGCCGCCGGCGCGATATTCGTTCATCAGGAAGCCGATGGTGCCACGGTTCATCCCGTAGACCTTCTTGCCTGTGCTCATCGTGTCGCGCAGCGTCTGCAGCAGGAAGCCGTCGCCGCCGAGCGCGATGACGATCTCCGCCTCGGCAACAGGTATTTGCCCATAGCGCGCCGACAAGGTCTCCAACGCCGCGCGGGCGTCGTCGGTGTCGGAAGAGACGAAGGCGAAACGGCTGGTTTGTTTGCTCATGGGTCCCGAACGGCGACCGCTACCGCCTGCCGGGTCGCGCCGGCGACGGCGTAGCATGCGCCGCCCGCATCTGCAAAGGGCGGCGTGCCGTACCATGCGGCCAAGGAACGGCGCTCGCGCTTCGTGACAGCCGTGCAACGAATGTGATGGCCGCAATGGTTAAGACGGGGCTTAAACACTCGTAAAGCCGGATTGATCATGTTAGCCGGCAGTGGATGGGTTGGCGGGGGCTGGCCAGTCGAGAGACCTGTCTATTGCCGGTAACGCGTCTGATCATAGTCTTCCTGATGATGGGAAGTTTCGCCCTTATGTTCGCCGAACTCGTGCGTCATTCGGAAGAGATGAGCCAGCGGCCGCAGCCCACGGTCTCCCGCTGCGGCGATGCCGCCGGAACGCCTTGTCCGCAAAGGGCGCTTTAAGCCGATCCGGTCATCTCAGCGACTCGGCTGCAAGTGGCAGCCGGCCTTGCGCTTCTGCGTCAGATATTCGTCGATGAGCTGGCGGTAGCGCACCTTGCCGAAGCTCGGGAAATGGCCGCCATGCACAACCGACACGTCGATGTCGCGCATGGCAAGCAGCGTTTCCACGTAGTCGTTGATGTCGGAGTGGTAGACGTCGTCGATCAGCGGCCCGTCATAGACGATGTCGCCGGACAGCAGGATGCCGGTCTTCTTCTCGTAGAGCGCGATGCCGCCGGGTGAGTGACCAGGGGTGTGGATGATCTCGAAGGCACGATCGCCGAGATCAACCACGTCTCCATGCCCGAGCAGCCGATCGGCGGGCGCGGGCAGGACGCGGTAGCGCGCTGTTTCCCAGCCCGCAGGAATCCCGTCGAACATTTCCTCATTGGCGTAGCGGTCCGCGACCGTCCAGTCATTGCGCGGATCGGCGAGGATTTCGGCCTCGGCGCGGTGCACGCAGCGATCCGGAAATTCGTGATGGCAGCCGATGTGGTCGAAATGCGTGTGGCTGGCGACGCACAGGAGGGCGCGTTCCGTGACCAGCGGCACGTGGCGCCGCAGGCTGAAATGGCCGAGACCTGTATCGAACAAAAGATCGCGGTCGCGGCCCCGCACATGCCAGATGTTGCAGCGGAAGAACGGCTTTATCCATGGCTCGTGGATAAGCGTGACGTCCTCGCCCATGCGGATGGTCTCGTACCAATCCGGAGCCTCGATGACCGGAAGCGTGCTCATTGCTCAGTCCGCCAAGAGGATGATGTCGCAAGCGTTGCACGAAACCGGGATCGTGTCGCCCGCCTGAATGGTGGCCGAAGTGGGAGACTTGGCGATGAACTGCAGCGCGGGGTCTTGCGTTGAGGCGGCCAGCACGCGCTTGAAGCTACCTTGGAAGACGACGTCGCTGACCTTGGCCGTGCCCAGCGAGACATCGCCTTTGGCATCGCCGAGGACGAGGTGCTCGGGCCGGATGGCGAGCGCCAGAGCCGCGCCGGCCGGCGAGGTGCCGGGCAGCGAGATCGGGCCGAGCTTTGTGGTGACTGTGACGCGCCCATTCCGGGAATCGCTGGCCTTGCCGGCTAGGATCGTGCTCTCGCCCATGAAGGTGGCGGAGAAGCGTGTCTTCGGCCGTGCATAGACCCGCTCGGGCGGGCCTTCGTCCTCGATGCGCCCGTCATTCATCACCACGCAATGGTCGGCGAGCGCCATCGCTTCTTCCTGGTCATGGGTGACATGGACGAAGGCGGTGCCGACGCGCTTCTGAATTGCCTTCAGTTCGTCCTGCATCTGCCGGCGCAGTTTCAAGTCGAGCGCGCCGAGCGGCTCGTCGAGCA
>NZ_JHQR01000370.1 GCF_014843825.1 Mesorhizobium silamurunense | reverse complement strand
CGCGTTGCGGCCGCCGCAGCCGGCGATCCCTGCCTCGCTGCCGGCCGGCGCCGAAGGCGAATCCCGCGCCGACAATCTCGCCTGGCGGCTGGTGGCGCAGCTCTCGCTCAACTTCTTGAGCCTGGCGAAGGAAGGTCGCGGCGTCGATCCGCTGCATGCGCTGCTCGATCTCTATGCCGATCGCGGCGATCCGAGCCTTGCCCGCAACGTGCATTCGATCACCCGCATCGACTCGCGCCCGGTGATCGAGCGGCTCAAGATCGACGGTCCGATGTGCTTCGGGCGGGGCACGGAAGTGACGCTGCATGTCGACCAGTCGGTGCTGGCGGGGCAAAGCACGCTTTTGCTTTCGGCCCTGCTTTCGCGGCTGTTTGCCCGCCACGCCGGAATAAACGGCTTCGTGCGGACGCGCACGCGGCTGCTGCAGAAGCAGGAGGATGTGCCATGGCCGATGACGCCCGGCAATCGCTACCTGATCTAGCGAAGCCTGCTCCGAGCGAAGCCGACACGCTGTCGGAAAGCTTCGACTTCTTCGAGCTGCTGCGCCGGCTGGAGCAGAGAGGCGGGCTGTTCGGCTATTCCGGCCAGGCCAATCGCGAACCGGCGCGGCTCGGCCAGCATGTGCGGCTGAGCTTTTCGGCCAGGGACGTGGTCAAGTTCCAGGATGCGGGCGAAAAGGGCCCTGCGCGGGTTACCGTCGCCAATCTGGGGCTGCTGGGACCCGAAGGGCCGATGCCGCTGCATCTGACGCGCTGGGTGCTCGACCGGCTGTCGCAGCGCTGGTTCACCGGCGCCGACGCGGAGCAGACCAGCGACACGACCTTCGTCGACTTCGTCAACATCCTGCAACATCGCATGATCGCGCTCTACTATCGTGCTTGGGCGGACGCGCATCCGGCGGTCCAGGTCGAGCGCTCGATCGGCGGGCGCGTCCGCGCCATGCTGGAAGCAATGTCCGGGATCGGCCTTCCCGGCACCCAGGATCCCGAGCTCGACGCGGTGCGGCTGCGCCAGGCCGGATCGCTGGCCAATCAGGTCGACGGCGCGGAGCGGCTGACGCTGTTGCTTGCCACGGCCTTCAAGGTGCCGGTTGAGATCAAGGAGTTCGTCGCTTCCTGGATCACCATACCGGCGGCGCTGCAGAGCCGCGTCGGCAAGGCCTATGCGGCGCTTGGGCGCGGGGCCACGATCGGGCCGCGAGTCTTCAGCCGCCAGAGCCGGATCGAATTGCGCGTCGGCCCGCTCGGCCTCGACGACTTCAAGTCGTTCCTGCCCGGCCAACGGCGCCTCGCCCTTTTCAAGAAAGCAGTGCGCGATATGATCGGTGAAGCGCTCGATGTCGATTTGCGCATCGTGCTTGCGCGCGACGCCGTGCCGCCGCCGAAGATCGGAACCGTCCAGCTCGGCCGAACCTCCTGGCTTGCGCGCCCCGCCGCGAAGGGAGACGCCGACGATCTCAAGCTGCGCACCATTGTCGGCTGGCGGCCGGAAATGGCGGAGGCGGCCTGATGAGCCTGCTGCTGACGCTCGAACAAGGTCCGCGCTCCCAGGTGGTCAGGCAGACCCGGCTGGACGAGGGCGAGCTGGTGATCGGGCGCAGCGCCGATGCCGGCTGGCAGATCGACGATCCGGACATGTTCGTCTCGCGCGCGCATTGCAAGATCAGCGGCGGCCGCGACGGCTACTTCGTCACCGACACGTCGAGCAGCGGGCTGTTCATCGACGATTCCGACAGCCCGCTCGGCGCCGGCAGGTCGACACGGCTGCAAAGCGGCATGCGACTGAGGCTGGGCGACTACGTCCTTTATGTCGAGGTTCAGCCAAGCGCGAGCCAGACGTCGGTCGGCCAGGCCGCCAACCATTCCGCCCCCGCATGGTCGCCGCCTCAGCCGCGCACTCCACCCAGCATCGGCGGCGACGACTTCTTTTCGGCCAAGGTCGAGGAAGAACCGCGGCGGCCACGGCCGGCCGACCTGCCGGACCCGTTCGAGCAGCCTGTGCCCGGCGCATATGACCGCGCCTCGAACCAGCGCAGTTCGCCAGCCTTCGACGACCCGTTCAGCCTCGACCCGGTTGCGACACCTCAGTCGAACGACGATGTCGTGGCTGGCCGGTCGGATCCGTTCGGCTTCGGCGACATGCCGTCGCGCGGCGATACGGCGGAGCCCGCGCCGAAACCTGCCGGCTTCGATGGTGATTTCAGCTTTGGACCGGCTGCGGCGCCCGGCTCCGCCAACGGCGCCCAACCGGCCGGTCATGGCGAACAGCCGGCCGAAAAGCCGCATGTCGCTCATACGTGGGATATGCCGGCGCGCGCGGCCGAGCCCTCTCCTCCGCCGCGCCCCGCTTCCGCGCCCAAGCCGTCCCGCGCAGTTCAGCCTGCACCGGGCGACATGGCGCTGCGTGCCGCCTTCCTGCGCGGCATGGG
Source organism: Mesorhizobium silamurunense (assembly GCF_014843825.1). Taxonomy (GTDB): domain Bacteria; phylum Pseudomonadota; class Alphaproteobacteria; order Rhizobiales; family Rhizobiaceae; genus Mesorhizobium; species Mesorhizobium silamurunense. The sequence continues at coordinate 2,631 of NZ_JHQR01000370.1, read as the reverse complement.
TGTCGAGGAGGCCGATTTCCCCGGGCGCGATCCGATTGCCGAGATGGAAAAATTCGGGCGCGAGTACCGGCTGATGCTGGACGGCCTGATGCAGCTCCTGCGCAAGCGCGCCGAGGAAAAGGGCAGCGCGCGCGTCGCCCAGACGATGGTCGGAGCCTCCGAGGTCAATCCGCTGAAATTCCTGCCGACGGTCGAGGATGTCATCGTCACCATCATCTCGGAACGCAGCCCGGGTTTTCTCTCCGGCGAAGCGGCGATCGGCGATGCGGTGAAGGATCTCGCGCAACACCATGTGCGCGCCTGGCGCGGCGTTCAGGCGGCGCTGCGGCGCATGATCGACCGCTTCGATCCGGCGGCGATCGAGGAAGAGCTCAAATCCAATTCCGCGATCGGGAACCTGCTTTCAGGCGGGCGCAACGCCAAGCTCTGGGAGCTTTACCAGAAACGCCATCGCGACATCGCCCAAAGCGCGGAATCGAGCTTCCTGGGCGAGATCGGCGCGGACTTCAGGGATGCTTACGAAGAGGAGTAGGACATGATCGATCGACGCGAATTCATCGTTGCCCTCGGCGCGACGGGGCTGCTTGCGGCTTGCCAAAGCGGCCCGCCGAAACCATCGGTCATCTCGGTCAACGTGACCGGTGGCGCCGGCATGAATCCGGGACCGGGCGGCGGCGACAGGCCGGTGACCGTGCTGGTGATGCGGCTTGCCAGCACCGGCAAGTTCAATTCGGCAGACTATTTCGCGCTGCAGGGCGATGCGGGCTCGGCGCTCGGCGCCGATCTCATCGGATCCGACTCGATCTCCGTCGCGCCTGGCAAGATGGCGGCCAAGACCATCACGGTCGAGCCGAACGCGACGGCGCTCGGCTTCGTCGCGCTGATCCGCGAACCTGGCGGCAGGAACTGGCGCACGACCAAGTCTGTGTCGCCGGGATCGAAATTCACCATCAACGTCAGCCTCGGCAAGGGCGGTATTTCCGCCTGACGGCGCGACAACAGTTGGCAGTGCAGAGAGTGGCAGCATGAGCGACGCAAACAGGGTGCTGTGGTCCGAGGGTCTCTTCTTGAGGACCCAGCACTTTCAGCAGCAGGACCGGTTCTTCGAGGCGATGGTGCGCGGCGCGTTGCAGGCCGGCCAGCTCCACACGTTCGGTTTCCAGCAGCTGACGCTCGACCAGTCGCTGCTCGACGCCGGCCAGGTCTCGATCGTGTCGGCGCGTGGCATCTTCCCGGACGGCACGCCCTTCTCCATCCCGGAAATGATGGACGCGCCGAAACCATTGCCGGTCACGGCCGACACAGGTGCCGGCCCGGTGTTGGTCGCGCTGCCGCTCGAGCCGCCCGGCGGCGTCGGTTTCGACCCGGCGCATGCCGCGTCGACCGGCGCGCGCTATCACGGCAAGATCGTCTCGGTGCGCGATGCCGTGCAGGGCGGCTCGGACCCGGAAGAGATCGAGATCGCCCGGCCGCAGGCGGTGCTGCTTGCGCCCGGCAAATCGGTCGGCGGCTACACCGCGCTGCCGGTCGCCGACATCAAGGGAGTTCGCGCCGACGGCGGCGTCTCGCTCGACGAGACCTTCCTGCCGCCGACCCTGATCACAGGCGCCGTCGCCTGGTACCGGCAGTTGCTGCAGGAGGTCGTCACCGGCCTCGACCAGATCGCCGAGGCGCACGGCAAGATGGTGATGGGCGGCCCTGGCCGCAGCGTCGAGGACCTGTTGATGCTTCACCTCGCCAACGCGGCGCGGCCGCGGCTCGCGCATATGCTGGCGCAGGACGTCTTCCATCCGGCCGAGCTTTACCTCGAGCTTGCCGGCCTTGCCGGCGAAATGGCGACCTACGGTTCCAGCTCGCGCAGGCTCGGCGAGCTGCCGGCCTATGACCACATGGCGCCCGGCCCGGCCTATATGGCGCTTGCCGACGCCTTGCGCTCGCTGATCCTCAGCCTGCGCTATATCGAGCCGAAATCGCGTGCGCTGCCGGTCATGCGGCACGCGACCAATGTCTGGAAGGTTCGCATCGACAATCCGAAGCTTTTGGTCGCCAGCCGCATCGTCATCCGCGTCGGCTCCGAGCTGTCGGAAGACGCGTTGCGCAAGATTTTCGTCAACCAGGCGACCGTCGGCTCGGCGGACCAGTTCGAGGGCCTGTGGAAGTCGCGCCTGCCCGGCATCCCGCTGAAGCCGCTGCATTCGCAACCGCGCGAGATTCCTTATGACGGCGACCGGTTGTGCTTGGAGCTGGACCAGAAGAGCGAGCATTGGGCCTCGCTGCTCGACGCCCCCGGTTTCGTCATCGGCGTTTCTGGTGTCCTGCCGAGCGAGCCGCAGGTCGACTGCTATTCGGTGAACAGGTGAGGCCATGAGCCGGGATGATCCTTTCGGACTGTCGGAGGATCGCGAACGCACGCGCATCAGGCTGACGGGTGCCGCGCCGCGGCCGATTGCGCCGCTGGCGCCGGGCGCGCCGGTGAAGCGGGCGCGCGCGCATCCCAACACGCTGATCAACACCTTCGCGCCGCTGCTCGAATTCGCGCCGGAGCTCGAAAGCGCCCTCGCCCCGGAGAACCCTGAAGTGCTGCGCACGCGCCTGCTCGACGAGTTGGTCCGGGCGCGCGATGCGGCAATT
>NZ_JHQR01000369.1 GCF_014843825.1 Mesorhizobium silamurunense | reverse complement strand
CGAGCGGCGCGCCAAGCGCGTCCAGCCCCTGCAAGCCGAGCGAAACCGGAGCGGCGACCAGTCCGCAGAGCAGAGCGCTGATGACGAAGCGCCGGCCGCACCGCCGGTGTACGGCGAGCCAGGCGAGCGAGAAGGCGCCGCCGACGCCGAGAAAGAGGCCGGCATAGAGAAGGAGCTTGCCGATCCAGATCGCCGTGCGCAGCGACCAGTCGACGGCTTCGCCCGTCTCTGGCGTCGCACTTGGCGCGCCGACGGAAAACAGCGCCGAGCCGCCGACGGGATGGCCGTCCTCCGAGATCACCCGCCAGCTCAGCACATGCGTGCCGGATTTGAGCGTCTCGGGATTGTCGACCTCGACGGTCCGGTAGTTGAGGCGAAAGGAGGTCAGCGCAAGCCGCGTGCCATCCGGCCGCACCAGGGTGAGGACCAGCGGCGAGACCGGCTCGCTGAAGGTCAGCGAAAAATGCGCCGGACTCCGCACCAACACCGTGCCATCGGCCGGATCGGTCGCGACCAGCGCTGCGTGCGCAAGTGCGCGGCATGGCAGCACCAGCAGCGTCATCAGCACGAGAGCCGCGACCAGGCCGCTGCTGACTGGCCCGATGCGGATGCCGCTCGGGCGGGTTGGGAAAGTTGCTGCGTTCATGCGGTCTTTCGAGAAGCGATGGCGCGCCCGAATGGGACGCGCCATCAAGAGATCATTTCTTCGGCAGCAATTTGATGCCGGGCGCCGGATTTTCCAGCGCTTCCTCATCCTGTCCCGCCGCCGGAATCTCGATCCAACGATCCGCGGCGTCGCCGCATTCCTGCACCGCCGGGAAATGGAGCATCTGGCCCGCGGGCAGATCGGCCGCCAGCGAAGCGCGGAAGACGAACTCGTCATAGAAGTCGTCGGGCAGGTTGCCGCCGCTCCAGTCGATTTCCTTGACGCCGGTGGTCAGTGTCTCGCCATAGAGCTGATAGGACTTCTCGTACCTGCCTTTCTTGATCTGCAGCGTCCAGCCGGGCTTCGGCATCGGCTTGACCGAAATGACGCCTTCCGGGATTTGCACGCGAACCGCGGTCGTCGCCTTGCCTTCGCAGCCATGCGGCACGCGTAGAACAGCTTTGTAGGTCGAACCGACGGCCGCTTCCTGGGTTTCGAGCGTGATGTGCGCGAGCGCGGCATTGGTTCCGAGCGCGAAAAGCGCGCCGGCCGCCAAAAGATGTTTTTTCATGAATGTCCCTCTGAATTCGAATGGCGCGGATAACGGATCACTCGACGTGATCGTCCATCTCCGTCTCGCCCATGCCTTCGACAGCGAACTCGACGGTGACGCTGCCGGCCTTCTCGAAGGTTAGCGTCGCCGGGAACTTTTCGCCTTGTTTGGGCTGCCGCTTGAGGCCGATGAACATCACGTGAAAGCCGCCGGGCTTGAGCGCGATCTTTCCACCGGCGGGGATCTCGAGCCCGCCATTGATCGGCCGCATGGTCATGACGCCGTCCTTGACGCCCATTTCATGCACCCCGGCCGTGTCCGAAATATCGGAGGAAATCGACAGCAGCCGGTCCGGCGCGCTGCCCTTGTTGGTGACGGTGAAATAGCCGCCGGCCACCTTGGCGCCCGGAGGCGTGGCGCGCGACCACGGGTGCCCGATCTCGAGGTCACCGGCCTTGAATTCATGTGCCAGGGCGCCGCGAACGCAGGCCAACAGGATAAGGAGGACGAACGCGGCAAGGCCGAGCTGTTCGAAACCGCGCGGACGAGCTTGCGCACGCGCTACAGGAAGAAGATTGGACATGGTTGCTCCATGGGTATGAGATCGCGCCGTCATGCGGTCGCGAGCAGTCTGATCTTGGATGAATGCGCCCGCGAAAGGTTTCGCGGGTTTTCGTCAGACCGTTGCCGGTGGCGCTCGCGGATTGGCGGGAGAGCGGTCGCGGGCGAAATCGAGATGCCGGAAAGCCGGGGGCGGGAAAGCAACTGCTTCGAAGGCCGAGATCCGGGCAAGCGCGCCGCTGTCCGGCGGCGGCAGATGCGCGGGCGAAACCATGCTGCAGCCGAGCGAGCAGCAGGCCGGCATGTGCTGCTGGTGCGGATCGCCGCCCGGAAGCTTGACCGCCCCGTCATGGGTGCAGATGACGTTGCCGAAGGCATCGAGCTGTGAAGGTGCGCCGAAGGCGAAGGCGCCAAGCGCCGACTGGAGCAACAGCAGCAGCGCCGCGACCAACGCGGCCGGCATCCTCCATCGTCTCAGCCGGATATTCAACGGACTGCCTCTTTCCAGCAACTCGGCTGACCCTAGCATGGGGCCGGAAGCCGCAAAATCGGCAAAACCAGGCTGCGGCAACGCGGCGCGATGCGTCTCATCAGGCGGGCTGTAGCTGGCGCCCTTCCGGAATCGAGCTCAGCAGCGTCTGGCGCGCCGACTTCAGATGTTTCCGGCAGGCGGCGTCCACCTTGCCCGGATCGCGCGATTTCAACGCCGCGATATAGGCCAGATGCTCCTGGACCGCGACCTCGTTGCGCTCGCGCTCCTGCGCCTTGTTCCACTGATAGTGATAGTGGAAGATCATCGCGATCACATCGTAGAAATCGACGATGAAGCGGTTGTGCGAGGCGCGGTGGATCAGCCGGTGGAAGCGCTCGTCGAGCTCGGAGAATTCGTTAAAGCGCGTGGCGATCTCGCTGGCCAGTTGACGATGTTCGACCTCCAGCCGGTCGAGATCGGCCCAGACCGCGCTATCCTCCGGCAGTGCGACGAAGGCGGCGGCCGAGCGCAGCTCGAACATTTCCCGGATCTCGGTCAGTTCCAGCGCAAAGGCCCGTGTGAAGCCTTTCAGCACCCAATGGCTGTTGCGCCGCTTCTCGATCAGCCCGAAGCGCGAGAAGCGGATCAGGAATTCCCGCACGCTGGTGGTGCCGACGCCGATCTCGCGCGCCAGCTCCAGTTCGTTGATCTGCATGCCCGCTTCGGCGCCCTCGGCAAGCAGCCGGCGCATGAAGGAGCGCTCGATGATCTCGGCCAGCGAATCGGTCTCTTCCTCGGGAAAGAAATCGTCCGGCCGCGGCGATCTCAGCACCGTCTTGTTGCGTTTGTTCCAGGCGATCAGCCCGGTCTCCTCCATGCGCGAAAGGATGCTGCGCACCGTGGTGCGGCTGACGCCGAGCAGCGTGCCGAGCTCGGGCTCCGACGGCAGGCTCTTGGTTTCGTCGAGCAGCCGCAGTCCGCGGTTGAAGGCGTCCTTGTAGACGTTGTTGCTCTTCGACATGCCCCGTATCCCCCAACGCTTGCGGCGGCCGGCCGGAAGCGCGATATGATCGGTGTTCCTAGCGCAAGCCTCCGAAATGCGGAATCGAATTTCGCCGGCCCTGCCAAACGGGCAACCATGCACCCAAGGGCGCACGCCGCCCCGCGATGAAAAAACAATTGACGCAAAAATGTTTTTTCACGATAAAAGACATTATCCTCAAACGGGCGTATGTCAATCCGCCCGCACTCCCAGGTTTACCCAGGACAGCCGCTCGTGAACGCCGCAAATACCATCCTTCTTTCCCCCGCCGACAATGTCGCAGTCGCCAATGGCCGCATCGAGATCGGCACGGCGTTGCCCGGAGGCGCGCTGGCGGCGGCTGCGATCGAACCCGGGCACAAAGTGGCGATCAAGCCGATCGCGGCGGGCGAAGCGGTGGTGAAGTACGCGCAGGCGATCGGCCGCGCCACTCAAGCCATCGCGCCGGGCGAGCACGTCCACTCGCACAATCTGGTCTTCGAGAGCGGGCGCCTGCCGGTCGTGCCGCCGAGCGAGGCCGAGCATGCCACCGAGGCCGACCGCAAGCGCACCTTCATGGGTTACCGACGCGCCGACGGTCGCGCGGGAACGCGCAACTTCATCGGCATCATCGCCAGCGTCAATTGCTCATCCACCGTCTGCCATGCGATCGCCGACGAGGCCAACCGCACGCTTTTGCCGAAATATCCCGGCATCGACGGTTTCGTGCCGATCGTCCATGGCCAGGGCTGCGGAATGAGCGCCACCGGCGACGGCATGATGGTTCTGCACCGCACGCTCGCAGGCTATGCGCGCCATCCGAATTTCGGCGGCGTGTTGATGGTGGGGCTCGGCTGCGAGGTCAACCAGCTCACCCTCTACGGCCAGAAAGGCGTCGCTGCCGGAAAGCGGCATTTCAACATCCAAGAGGCCGGCGGCTCGCGCAAATCGGTCGAGAAGGCGATGGGCGTGCTGGCCGAGATCGCCGAGGAAGTCGGCCAGTTGCAGCGCGAGCCGATACCGGTCAGCGAGATCGTCGTCGGCCTGCAGTGCGGCGGCTCGGACGGCATGTCCGGCATCACCGCCAACCCGGCGCTGGGCGCAGCGGTCGATATCCTCGCCGGCTGCGGCGGCATCGGGATCCTGTCGGAAACCACCGAGATCTACGGCGCCGAACATCTGCTAGCCTACCGCGCCGCCTCGCCCGAGATCGCCGCCAAGCTCGACAGCTATGTGAAGTGGTGGGAGGACCATACCGCCAAGCATGGCGCTTCGATCGACAACAACCCCTCGCCCGGCAACAAGCGCGGCGGCCTGACCACCATCCTTGAGAAGTCGCTGGGCGCCGTCGCCAAGGGCGGCCAGACGCCGCTCAACGGCGTCTTCGGCTATGCCGAGAAGGTCAGCGGGCACGGCCTGGTGTTCATGGATACGCCCGGCTACGACCCGGTCTCGGCCACCGGCCAGGTCGCCGGCGGCGCCAACGTCATCGTTTTCACCACCGGCCGCGGCTCCTGCTTCGGCTGCCGGCCGACGCCGTCGATCAAGGTCGCCACCAACTCGACCATGTACCACCAGATGGAAGAGGACATGGACGTCAATTGCGGCGTCATAGCCTCAGGCGAGAAGACCATCGCCGGCATGGGCCGCGAGATCTTCGAGCTGATCATCGAGACGGCCTCCGGCCGCAAGACCAAGAGCGAAGCGTTCGGCTACGGCGACAACGAGTTCGTGCCCTGGCATCTCGGGGCGACGCTCTAAGTCCTGTCAAAATAACGCCGGTCGAACGGCAAAGGGGTAGGCTTTGATGAACAAACGCCGGATCGGCGCGACCGCGCTCGAAGTGACCGAGATCAGTTTCGGCGGTGCGGCCATCGGCGGGCTCTATCGCGCCTGTCCGCGCGAGCCCGCGATGGAAACGCTGCAGACCGCCTGGGACGGCGGCCTGCGCTATTTCGACACCGCGCCCTTCTACGGCTTCGGCCTGTCGGAGCGCCGGACCGGCGATTTCCTGCGTGAGAAGCCGCGCTCCTCCTATGTGCTTTCGACCAAGGTCGGGCGCCTGTTCCGGCCGGTGCCGGAGGATCAGGTTCCCGATCACTCCTATGTCGACCCGCTGCCCTTCGCGCTCGACTACGACTATTCCTACGACGGCATCATGCGCTCGGTGGATTTTTCCTACGCGCGGCTCGGCCTCAACAAGATCGATATATTGTTCGTCCACGACATCGGCACCTATACGCATGGCGTCGAGGCGACGAAAATCCATTTCCGCCAGCTGATGGAAGGCGGGCTGAAGGCGCTGGAAGAGCTGAAGTCGTCCGGCACGATCTCGGCCTACGGCCTCGGCGTCAACGAAGTCCAGATCTGCCTCGACGTGCTCCGCCGCGCGCCGCTCGACTGCATCCTGCTCGCCAGCCGTTACACGCTGCTCGACCGCAGCGCGGAGGCGGAGTTGCTGCCGCTCTGCCGCGAGCGCAAGACCTCGCTGATTATCGGCGGCGTCTTCAACTCAGGCATATTGGCGACGGGCCCGGTGCACGGCGCGCATTTCGATTACCTGCCGGCGAGCAGGGATATTCTCGACCGGGTCGGCGCGATGGAAAAGATCGCCGCGGAAGGTGGCTACCCGCTGGCCGCTGCTGCGTTCCAGTTCCCTCTGCACGAGCCTGTCGTTGCCTCGGTGCTGATCGGCACAGCCAAGCCCGCCAATCTGACGCGCAATCTCGAACTGCTCGACATCAAGGTGCCGGCGGCTGAATTCGCCAAATATGATCCTCACACGATCGTCCAGCAGCTCGGCTGAGATGCCGGCGGTCGCGCTTGCCGGCCGCGTGCCCGGCCTTGCTTCAAAATCGTGCGATTCCCGAAAAAGAATGAATATTCCAATTGACGGATTTATGGAATTTTCATTCCATATTGGAAAGGAGGAACGGAAGCATCTGAGTGCCGCCGGAGAGGAGCCGGCAGAGCGGATCCCGCCCCCGCCATCATTACGCAAACGACACCAAACACCGCTTGCATCGGCCGGGGCGATGCACTATCAAAAGGCGGCAAATGTTTTTTATTGATAAAGTTCTGTTTGGCTCGCGCCTATCCAGATGGAGCTTCCGAACCTTCACCGGGCGACCTTTAGGGAGGAACCTAATGAAATTCGTGACCAGCCTTCTCAACCGCCGCGCCTTCGTGGCTCTCGCCGCCGCCTCGATGCTCGCCGGCGCGATGCATTCGGCACCCGCCTCGGCGGCCGACGTAACCATCCCGATCATCGTCAAGGACACCACCTCCTTCTACTGGCAGATCGTGCTGGCCGGCGCCCGCAAGGCCGGCAAGGACCTCGGCGTCAACGTGCCGGAACTCGGCGCCCAGGCCGAGACCGACGTCAACGGCCAGATCTCGATCCTCGAGAACGCGGTCGCCGGCAATCCGGCCGCAGTTGTGATCGCGCCGACCGAAGCCAAGGCGCTCGGCAAGCCGATCGACGAAGCGGCGAGCAAGGTCAAGGTCATCGGCATCGACTCCAGCGCCGAATCCAAGGCGTTCACTTCCTTCCTGACCACCGACAACGTCCAGGGCGGCCGCGTCGCGGCTGACGGTTTGGCGGCTGCGATCGGCGCCGCCAATGGCGGCAAGGTCGAAGGCAAGGTTGCGCTGATCACCGCGTTGCCGGGCGCCGGTTCGCTCGAACAGCGCGCCCAGGGCTTCAAGGAACAGCTAAAGGCGAAATATCCGAGCCTCGAGCTCGTCGCCGACAAATATGCCGACGGCCAGGCCACCACGGGCCTCAACATCGCGACCGACCTGATCACCGCCAATCCGGACCTCAAGGGCATCTTCGCCTCCAACCTGATCATGGCGCAGGGCGTCGGCCAGGCGATCGCTGAGAACAGCCTTGCCGGCAAGGTAGCGCTGATCGGCTTCGACAGCGACGAGAAGCTGATCAAGTTCTTGAACGACGGCGTCATCTCCGGCCTCGTCGTCCAGGATCCGTACCGGATGGGCTACGACGGCGTGAAGACCGCGCTCGCCGCCTCGAAGGGCGAGAAGGTCGAGGCCAATGTCGACACCGGCGCCAACCTCGTCACCAAGGACAACATGAAGGATCCGAAGATCGACGCGCTGCTCAACCCGAAGCTCAACTGAGCGGCATCGCGCCAATCGTTTCCGGGGCCGCGACGCCCCGGAAACATCCGCCGCGGAAAGGCTTGGAAATTCGCCGGCTTGCTACGGAGCAATTCCAGAAAAAGTGCGAAGCCGTGTTCCGTCCGGAATTGCGCGAGTACAAACTCCTAAAGCGGGTCGGCGTTTCATTAGAAGCTGAACCGCTTTAGGCTTCGCCTTCAAGATGCACGCCAGACGCATCGCCGCGTACCCAACGGTTGAGATCAATCTGGGAGGACTGTCATGACGTCGACGGCGCAGGAACTGCACCCCGCACCCACGCTGGAGCCCGGCAGGACGATCCTGGAACTCAATGGGCTCGAAAAGCGCTATCCCGGCACGCATGCGCTGAAACCGGTGAACCTTGCCTTCAAGGCAGCCGAGATCCACGCCATCGTCGGCGAGAACGGCGCCGGCAAATCGACGCTCATCAAGTTGCTCACCGGCGTCATGCCGCGCACCTCCGGCGAGGTCATCTGGGAAGGCAAGCCCGAGGCGCTCGCCACGCCCCACGAGGCGATGGCGCTCGGCATCAATGCCGTCCACCAGGAGGTCGTGCTGTGCCGCCACCTCACCGTCGCCGCCAACATGTTCCTCGGCGAGGAGAATTCCCGCTTCGGCCTGTTGCAGCAGCGCGCGATGGTGAAAGAGGCGCAGAAGATCATCGACGGCCTCGGCTTCGACCTGCCGGCGCATGTCATGCTCGGCGACCTCACCATCGGCCAGCAGCAGCTGATCGCCGCCGCCCGCGCCACCGTGCGCGGCACAAAATTCCTGATCTTCGACGAGCCGACCGCCTATCTCACCCGCAAGGAAGCCGACCAGCTCTTCAAGCTGATCCGCCGGCTGAAGGGCGAAGGCGTCACTATCATCTATATCAGCCATCGCATGGAGGAAGTGTTCGAGCTCGCAGACCGCGTCTCAGTGCTGCGCGACGGCACCCTTGTCGGCACCCGCAACATCGCCGAGACCAGCGAGCCGGAATTGGTCAAGCTGATGATCAACCGCTCGATCGAACAGATCTACCACAAGGAGCATTTCACGCCGGGAACGACGATCGTCGAGACAAGGAACCTTTCCGGCAGGGGTTTCGAAAACGTCTCGGTGACCGTCCGCGCCGGCGAGATCGTCGGCCTCTACGGCCTGATCGGCGCCGGCCGCAGCGAGTTCGTCACCACGCTCTATGGCCGCCACAGGAAGTCGGCCGGCCAGATCCTGTGGCAAGGCAAGGAGGTGCAGGTCAACTCCGAGCACGATGCGATCCGGCTCGGCATGGCGCTGGCGCCGGAAAGCCGCCGTGACCAGGGCCTTTGCCTCAACCTGCCGGTCGGCATGAACCTCAACCTGCCGATCTACAAGCGCATCTCGAACAATCTTCTGATCTCCAATGCGAAGGAGAAGGCCGAGGCCGACCGCCAGATCGCCGACCTGCGCATTAAGACGCCGACGCGCAATGCGCTCGCCTCCAGCCTCTCGGGCGGCAACCAGCAGAAGATCGTCATCGGCAAGTGGCTGGCGCACGGCGCCAAGCTGTTCATCTTCGACGAGCCGACGGTCGGCGTCGATGTCGGCACCAAGGCCGAGATCTATCGCCTGTTCTCGACGCTTCTGTCCAAGGGCGCCGGCATCATCCTGATCTCGTCCTATCTGCCCGAGGTCTATGAGCTGGCCGACACGCTGCACGTGTTCCGGCGCGGCAAGCTGGTCGCCACGCATGGTTTCCGCACCGCAAGCCACGAGGACATTTTGGGTCAGGCACTGGCCGAGAAACAAGAAAAATCGGGAGGACAAAAATGACCACCGAGGCGATCGCCGCCGAAAAACCCAAGCGCAATTTCAATGCCCTGTTCGGGCTGACGCTGCTTGGCCTGTTGCTGCTGATGTGGGTCGTGCTGGCTGTCGCCACGCCTTCCTTCGCCACGGCGCTCAACATCACCAACCTTTTGCGCCAGGGTTCGCTGATCGCCATCCTCGCGGTCGGCCAGACCTTCGTCATCATCACCGGCGGCATCGACCTCTCGGTTGGCGCCGTCGTCGGCTTCACCACCGTCATTGTTGCGCTGTTGATCAATGCCGGCTGGCCGATCTGGGCGGCCGTGCTGATCACCTTGCTGGCCGGCGTCGCCATCGGCCTGTTCCATGGCTTCGGCATCGTCAAGATGGGTCTGCCGCCCTTCATCATCACGCTGGCCACCATGACCTCGCTGCGCGGCATCGGCTTGCTGATGACCAACGGCAACTCGATCTCGATCAACAGCGATCCGTTCCAGGCCTTCTCGCGCGGCTCGCTGCTCGGCATCCCCTATCTCTTCTGGATGGTGATTCTGGTCGCCATACCGTCCTATGTCTTCCTGCATCACACGCGCTGGGGCCGCTATCTGTTCTCGGTCGGCTCCAATGCGGAGGCCGCGCGCCTGTCGGGCGTCAACGTCCCGCGCACCATCTTCATGGCCTATATCCTGTCCGGCCTGCTCGCCGCTTTCGTCGGCGTGCTGCTCGCATCGCGCATCGGCATCGGCAACCCGACGCAGGGCGACACCTATGAACTGCAGGCCATCGCCTCGTCGGTAATCGGCGGCACCTCGCTGTTCGGCGCCATAGGCTCGGTGCACGGCCCGCTGATCGGCTCCTTCATCCTTTCGACGATCAACAACGGCGCCAACCTGCTCAACGTCAACACCTTCTGGCAGCGCGTCATCACCGGCCTGCTGATCATCGTCATCGTTTATTTCGACGGCCTGCGCCGTCGCGGCAAGTGAACCATCTTTGAAACATGAGCGCCGGCCCGGCTCAGCCACCGGCCGGCGGTCTAGCAAATACTGGATTTGCGCATGAAAGCCGTCGTCTGCCGCTCGCCCGGCGATCTTGTTCTCGAGCACCGCCCGGCGCCGGGGACGCCGCCTGCCGGCTGGGCGCGGGTGGCGGTCAGCCATGTCGGCATCTGCGGCACCGACTACCACATCTTCGAAGGCAAGCACCCTTTCCTCGCCTATCCGCGCATCATGGGCCATGAGGTCTCGGGCACGGTCGTGGAGAGAGGTGAAGGCGTCGTCCTCGCCGTCGGCGAACCTGTGATCATCAATCCCTATCTCGCCTGCGGCAAGTGCATCGCCTGCCGGCACGGCAAGCCGAATTGCTGCGTCAGCATCGAGGTGCTGGGCGTGCATCGCGACGGCGCCATGTGCGACGAGGTCCTGGTGCCGGCGCAAAACCTTTACCCGGCAAACGGCCTCTCGCTGGCCGATGCGGCGGCGGTCGAATTCCTGGCGATCGGCGCGCACGCCGTGCGGCGGTCGCTTGGCGCGCCCGGCCAGC
>NZ_JHQR01000367.1 GCF_014843825.1 Mesorhizobium silamurunense | reverse complement strand
CTGTTCGCGCTCATCGACCCGGCGCCGGTCGCCATGGTCGGTGTCAGCGCCGCGGCCTTCGACCTGATAGAGCCGGCGCTGCGCGAGGCGATCGCCCAGACCGCCGGCGGCCAGCACTCGCAGTCGATCTCCTTCGACACCGAGCCGAACGAATTGCCGCTGATCCGCGAAGGTTGCGCCATACGCGCGCTGACCTTCGTCGACCAGGAGATTTTAGCGCCGGGTATACAGACGAGACACAGCGCGACAGGGTGAACCCTATGCCCGTCGACGCTTTGAAAGCGCCCGCCACAAATCGGCTTCATCTGTGATGCCGTCTTGAAAGAGGCCGATCACATCCCGAGCGAGTTCTTCTCTCTGATCTTTGTCCTTTAGGGCTAGCCGGCGCTCGGTGCACAGCCTGTCAAATACCCGCTGGAGCGTATCCAGATCAGCGGGACCGAACACTCCGCCGTGGCCTGAGAGAGGCATGACAGCCGCCCTCGATAACCCTGCCTATATTCTGCCACCAACAGCGCCGCTCGAAAAGGCGATTCAATCCGTACCAGTCCGAAGCCCGACTTAAATGGTCGCGGCTCAACGCCAGCATTTTCCAGGAAAGGAAGTCGAGTTCATCCGCTGGCATGGAACCGGCCCCGTCCGTCCGGGTTGACCAGATGGTCCGGCCTGCTTTCTTTCTGGTGACACAGGATCGCAGGCCGGACCATACACGGGGAGTAGCCGGCTACTCCCGGTGCGGGCTAGACCTTTTCTAGACCAAGTCGTAATCGCTGGCCTTCGGCATAGACCATAGCGAAGGTCTCAAGCTCGAATGAGGTGGTGGCTTCTCCACCATCCTCGATCACCCGAACGAACCATTCGCCGCAGGTTTCAATCACTTCGATTTTGGGGGATTTGGCTTCGTTTCTCCGGACGTTATCCATCGCAGCTCTCCTCAGGGAAGCAATGGGAAACGTCGATTTTTATAAATCCAGATCGGCGTTTTTCAATATCAAAATATGCTTACGGAACGATAACGCGCGACGGTCGTTATTGTTATTCGCCAATAGAGCCGGAGAGGAGCAAGCCGGTCGACGCTATCGTTCAGCTGCTTGTTAAAGATACCGGCATTCCCGAAAATCAAGCGCTCGAACTCATCTTCCCGATGGGCTTGAACTGAACTCGCTTGTGCGCGAGGCGAAGATCATCAAATCCGGTCGGTAAACGGGCTGGTCGCAGGCCGGCCGCACCTGCATATCAGCGCATCGTTAATCTTCCCTGATCGCGTAGCCCGCCCCGCGGATGGTCCGGATCACGTCCGGCATGCGGCCGTTGTTGACCGCCTTGCGCAGGCGTCCGACATGCACGTCGACCGTACGCTCGTCGATATAGATCGTCTCGCCCCAGACATTGTCGAGCAACTGGCTGCGCGAGAACACCCGGCCGGGATGGCGCATCATGAATTCGAGCAGCCGGAACTCGGTCGGGCCGAGCCTGATCTCGCTCTTCTTGCGGTAGACGCGGTGCGATTCACGGTCGAGCACGATGTCGCCGACCTTGAGCACGCTGGACAGCACTTCCGGCTTGGCGCGGCGCAACAGCGCCTTGACCCTGGCCATGAATTCCGGCGTCGAGAACGGCTTGACCAGGTAATCGTCGGCGCCCGTCGAGAGGCCGCGCACCCTGTCGCTTTCCTCGCCGCGCGCGGTCAGCATGATGATAGGCAGCCGTTCTGTCTCGGGCCGCATCCTGAGCCGCCGGCAAAGCTCGATGCCGGAAACCGCCGGCACCATCCAGTCGAGCACCAGAAGGTCGGGCACGTTCTCCTGCAGGCGGATCTCGGCTTCGTCACCGCGGGTAACCACCTCGACCTGATAGCCCTCGGATTCGAGGTTGTAGCGGAGCAGCACCCCCAGCGGCTCCTCGTCCTCCACCACCATGATGCGTGGCGCGATCATATAGCAGGTACCTTCGCTGTCAGGCCGCCGGCGCCGACATCGCCGTTTCGTCCTGTTTCGGACGGTTCGCGGGCAATTGCGTGCCGGTCAGCACATAGTAGGCGTTCTCGGCGATATTGGTCACATGGTCGCCGATGCGCTCCAGATTCTTGGCGCAGAACAGAAGATGCGTGCAGGCCGTGATGTTGCGCGGATCCTCCATCATGTAGGTCAGCAGCTCGCGGAAGACGGAGGTGTATTTGACGTCGATGCGCTCGTCGTCGTTCCTGAGCTTGGCGAGCGCCGCGGCGTCGCCCGCCGTGTATTCCTCGATCACGCCCTGGACCTGGATCAGCACCAGTTGCGCCATCGAGTCGATGGAGTGCGATAGGTCGCGCGGCGCGGCGCTGACGCCGACGGAGCCGACGCGCTTGGCGATATTCTTGGCAAGATCGCCGATGCGCTCGAGATCGCCGGCCATGCGGATCGCGCCGACCACGCTGCGCAGGTCGTCGGCCATCGGCTGGCGTTTCGCGATCAGCGTGATGGCGCGATCGTCGAGCTCGCGCTGCCGCGCGTCCATGATGGCATCGTCGGAGACCACGCGCTGCGCCATCGCGTTGTCGGAGTTCAGCAGAGCCTTGGTCGACGCGCCGACCATCGAGCCGGCAAGATCGCCCATGTCACGGATGAGCTGGCTGATCTGCCTCAGATCCTCGTCGAAGGAAGCGACCGTATGGGCCATGATTGTGTCCTCGTATGAACTCAGCCGAAGCGGCCGGTGATGTAGTCCTGCGTGCGCTTCTCGCGAGGCGAGGTGAATATCTTCTCGGTCCGGTCGAACTCGACCAGCTCGCCGAGATACATGAACGCCGTCTGCCGCGACACGCGCGCCGCCTGCTGCATGTTGTGGGTGACGATCACGATCGTGTAGTCGGCCTGCAGCTCGTCTATCAGCTCCTCGATCTTGGCGGTCGACAGCGGATCGAGCGCCGAGGCCGGCTCGTCGAGCAGGATGACCTCCGGCTTCACCGCTACCGTGCGGGCGATGCAGAGCCGCTGCTGCTGGCCGCCGGAGAGGCTGAGGCCACTGGCATTGAGCTTGTCCTTGACCTCGTTCCAAAGCGCCGCACGCTTCAGCGCCTGCTCGACGCGGTTGTCCATCTCGGCCTTGCTGATCTTCTCATACAGCCTGACGCCGAAGGCGATGTTCTCGTAGATAGACATCGGGAACGGAGTCGGCTTCTGGAACACCATGCCGATCTTGGTCCTGAGCAGATTGAGATCCTGCGAGCGGTCGAGGATGTTCTTGCCGTCGAGCAGCACCTGACCCTCGGCGCTCTGCTTCGGGTAAAGTTCGTAGATGCGGTTCAGCACGCGCAGCAGCGTCGACTTCCCGCAGCCCGACGGTCCGATGAAGGCGGTGACGCTGCGCTCCGGCAGCGACAGGTTGATGTCCTTCAGCGCCTTCGACTGGCCATAGTAGAAGTTGAGGTTCTTGACCTCGATCTTAGCCTTCTCGACGGCCGTCTCGGCTACGTTAAGGTCGGTGGACAACATCGGTTTCATCTGTCCTCTCTGCGTCCGGTAAGGCTGCGGGCGAAAATGCTCAGCCCGAGAACCGTCAGGGTGATTATGAGTGCGCCCGTCCAGGCCAGCTGCTGCCATTCCTCATAGGGGCTGAGCGCAAACTGGAAGATGGTCACCGGCAGGCTGGCCATCGGCGCGTTGAGATTGCTCGACCAGAACTGATTGTTGAGCGCGGTGAAGAGCAGTGGCGCCGTCTCGCCCGAAATGCGGGCGATCGCCAGCAATATGCCGGTGACGATGCCGGAAAGCGCGGCGCGATAAGCGACGGAGCGGATCACCACCCAGCGCGGCGCGCCGATGGCGGTGCCGGCTTCGCGCAGCGCGTTGGGCACAAGGTTGAGCATGTCCTCGGTGGTGCGCACCACGACAGGGATCACCAGGATGGACAGCGCCACCGCGCCGGCGATCGCCGAGAAATGGCCCATCGGGCGCACCAGCAGCTCATAGACGAACAGGCCGACGATGATCGACGGCGCCGACAACAGGATGTCGTTGATGAAACGCACCACCGTGGTGAGACGCGAGAAGCGACCGTACTCGGCCATATAGGTTCCGGCGAGCACGCCGATCGGCGTGCCGACGATGATGCCGATGATGGTCATCACGATGCTGCCGTAGATGGCGTTGAGCAGGCCGCCGGCGTCGCCGGGCGGCGGCGTCATTTCCGTGAACACCGAAAGCGAGACGCCGGACAGGCCCTTATAGACCAGCGCGCCAAGGATCAGCGCCAGCCAGGCAAGGCCGATGCCCGCGGCGATGACGCACAGCGCCATCATCACGCCATTCTTGCGCTTGCGTCTCTGATGAAGCGACATGGCTACCGACATCGGTCAGGCTCCCGTGCGGCTATCGATGCGCAACAACATGTAGCGCGCGATGGCGAGGATGATGAAGGTGATGATGAAGAGGATCAGGCCGAGCGACACCAGCGAGGATGTGTAGAGCTCGCCATCGGCCTCGGTGAACTCGTTGGCGATGGTCGCCGAGATCGTCGTTCCCGGCGCAAACAGCGAGGCGCTGATGCGGTGTGCGTTGCCGATGACGAAGGTGACGGCCATCGTTTCGCCGAGCGCGCGGCCAAGACCGAGCATGACGCCGCCCATGATGCCGACGCGAGTGTAGGGAATGGTCACGCGCCGGGTCACTTCCCAGGTCGTGCAGCCGATGCCATAGGCCGATTCCTTGAGCACCGCGGGCACCGTATCGAACACGTCCTTGGTGATCGAGGTGATGAAAGGCAGAACCATGATGGCAAGAATGAGCGATGACGTCAGCAGGCCGATGCCGTAAGGCGGACCAGCGAACAGGCTGGAGAGGCCCGGGACGTTGTGGAAGACGTTGATGATGAAGGGCTGCACCGTCGTCTGCAGGAACGGCGCGAAGACGAACAGACCCCAGATGCCGTAGATGATCGAGGGAATGCCGGCGAGCAGCTCGACCGCAATGCCGATCGGGCGCCTGAGCGGGCGCGGGCAGAGCTCGGTGAGGAAAATGGCAAT
Source organism: Mesorhizobium silamurunense (assembly GCF_014843825.1). Taxonomy (GTDB): domain Bacteria; phylum Pseudomonadota; class Alphaproteobacteria; order Rhizobiales; family Rhizobiaceae; genus Mesorhizobium; species Mesorhizobium silamurunense. The sequence continues at coordinate 2,390 of NZ_JHQR01000367.1, read as the reverse complement.
GCCGATGCCGATCGGAACCGCGATCAGGATGGCAATGGCCGAGGTGACGACGGTGCCGTAGATGGGCGCGAGAGCGCCGAAATTCTCGGTGACCGGGTTCCAGGATTCGGTGGTCAGGAAGGAGAAGCCGAACTTCGACAGCGCCTGCCATGAACCGGTTATCAGCGAGATGGCGACGCCGCCGAGAAGAACCAGCACGAGGATGGCGGAAAGGCGCGTGGCCGTCCGGAAGATCGTGTCGGTGAGCGCAAAGCGCCGCACTGTCGCTTCTCTGGTCCGCATGGCGGACGGTGTCACGGCTTCGGAGACGGCAGTCATCTAGCCCCTCGCATTTCGAAAGAGAGACAGGAGGGCGCCGGAAGCGCCCTCCTCAATTCCGCAAATTACATCCCCGAGAACAGCGGCTTGCCGTCCTTGTCGACGATGTCCTTGCCCCACATTTCCTCGACGCTCTTCACGACCGCGTCCGGCATCGGAACGTAGTCGAGCCCGGCAGCCATTTCGTCGCCCTTGGCGTAGGACCAGGCGAAAAACTTCAGTGCTTCGGTCGTGGCCGCCGCATCGTCGGGCTTCTTGTAGAGGAGGATCCAGGTAGCGGAGGTCATCGGCCAGGATTCGGCGCCGGCCTGGTTGGCCAGGATGACGCCGTAGCCCGGCTGCGAGCTCCAGTCGGCATTGGCCGCGGCAGCCGAGAAGGCCGCTGCCGTCGGCTCGATCTTCTTGCCGTCCTTGTTGATCAGGTCGGTGTAGGTCAGCTTGTTCTGCTTGGCGTAGGCGTACTCGACATAGCCGATCGCACCGCCGGTCTGCGAGACGTTGTTTGCGACGCCTTCATTGCCCTTGGCGCCGATGCCCACCGGCCACTCGAGCGCCTTGTCGACGCCGACCTTCGACTTCCAGTCGGCGCTGACGTCGGCCAGATAGTAGCTGAAGTTGAACGTGGTGCCCGAGCCGTCCGAGCGGTGGACGACCGCGATCGCCTGGTCGGGCAGCTTGAGATCGGGATTGAGCTTCTTGATCGCTTCGTCGTTCCAGTTGGCGATCTTGCCGATGAAGATGTCGGCCAACGTCGGGCCGTCGAGCACCAGTTCGCCCGGCTTGATGCCTTCGAGGTTGACGACCGGAACGATGCCGCCCATCACCATCGGGAACTGCGCGAGCCCGGTGGACTCCAGTTCATCGCCCTTCAGCGGCGCGTCGGAAGCGCCGAAGGTCACAGTCTTGGCTTTGATCTGTTTGATGCCGCCGCCGGAGCCGATCGACTGATAGTTGAGACCGGTGCCGGTCTCCTTTTTGTAGGCATCGGCCCACTTCGCGTAGATCGGATAGGGGAAGGTGGCGCCGGCGCCCGAGATATCGGCCGCCATCGCGGCGGAGAGGGAAAGCGTGGATGCCGCAGCCATTGCAATCGCAACGGCCGCCGAGCGGATGAAATGTCTCATGTGGCCTGCTCCTGTTCGGAATATGGTCTTTCGGCACCCGTTCTATCGGCGCCCGGTGAGCGCAATAGCCCTCGATTATTACAGTCGCATGACAGTTTCGTGTCAGCCGGGTAACGCCTGAACGGGGATGCCTGGAGGGCCTGCGTCCGCCTTTTGCGGACCAGCCGGAGTTTGCCGCGGGAATCAGTAACTTGTCTGACTTTTGAATCAAAAATTATCCCGGCGGCCGGATCACGGCCGCCGGGAAATAAAATCCGGACGAGAGCGCGTTGCCTGTGCGCCAGAGCGGATCATGGCCTAGCCATCGCCGAAAACAGGGTCCGTTGGGGTAGAGTCGACGCTGTTCCTTGCCGGCGGTCGCTGCTCCCGCCCGTAACCGAAGGGCGGAATCGACAGTGACCATTGTCCCGACTTGGCCTTCGTTTTGTATGGTGCGATCACACCATATGCCCGCGTCCGGTCTGCGGACGATGCCCGTGGAGGACGACGCCGCGAAGCAGAAAAAGGCTGTTAGCCGGCGCTGCGCCGGACTTCCGCGTCCGACCCGAGCCATCTTTCGAGCTTCTCGAGTAGCGCCTTCGGGCTGATCGGCTTCGGCAGGTAGTCGTCCATGCCAGCTTCCAGGCAGCGCTCTCGGTCCCCCTTCAGCGCATGCGCGGTGACGCCGACGATCGGCACATGCGTCCCCGTCTCCGCTTCGAGCAGGCGGATGGCGGCGGTCGCCTCCAGGCCGCTCATCTCGGGCATCGACACATCCATCAGGATCATGCGCGGGTTGAGCTTGCCGAAGGCGTCCAGCGCCTTGCGGCCGTTGCCGACGATTTCGAACTGATAGCTGGTCTCACCCAGGATTTGCGTGAACACCAGCTGGTTCACCTCATTGTCCTCGGCGACGAGGATGTCGAGCCCGCGCTCCGCGCCGGCCGCGCGCGGACGGGCACGCGCCGG
>NZ_JHQR01000365.1 GCF_014843825.1 Mesorhizobium silamurunense | reverse complement strand
GGCACGCCTGGCAACCGCCAGCCAGCAGGCCGGCACCGGCGACGTCAACCTCAACGCCATCGCGGCGGCCGTCATCGGCGGCACCAGCCTGTTCGGCGGCCGCGGCAGCGCCTATTCGGCGCTGCTCGGCATCATCGTCATCCAATCCATCGCAAGCGGCCTGACGCTGCTCGATCTGTCATCCTCGCTCCGGTACATGATCACCGGCTGCGTGCTGGCGATCGCGGTCATCGTCGATTCTCTCGCCCGCCGCTCGCGTGTCTCACACGGCCGCGCCTGACGGCTCATCGAAGAGGATCACAATGTCTGAAAGTCTCTCCGGCAAGGTTGCCGCAATCACTGGTGCTGCCTCCGGCATCGGGCTGGAATGCGCCCGCGCCATGCTCGCCGCCGGCGCCAAGGTCGTCCTGGTCGATCGGGCCGAGGACCGGCTGAAGGCACTTGTCGCGGAACTGGGCGACAATGCTTCAGCGGTGGTTACCGACCTGCTCGACCCGGCGAGCGTCGATCGCATGATGCCCGAGGTCCTGGAAAAGGCGGGCAAGCTCGACATCTTCCATGCCAATGCCGGCGCCTATGTCGGCGGCGAGGTGGCATCCGGCGACCCCGACCAATGGGACAGGATGCTCAACCTCAACATCAACGCTGTCTTCCGCACGGTGCACGCCGTGCTGCCGCATATGATCGAGAGGAAGAGCGGCGACATCATCGTGACCAGTTCGGTAGCCGGCTTCGTTCCCGTGGTCTGGGAGCCGATCTACACCGCCTCGAAATTCGCCGTGCAGGCCTTCGTCCATACGCTTCGCCGCCAGGTGCTGAAGCACGGCATCCGAGTCGGCGCGGTCGCTCCCGGTCCGGTGGTGACGGCGCTGCTGAGCGACTGGCCGAAGGCCAAGATGGAAGAAGCGTTGGCCGCCGGCAGCCTCATGGAGGCCAAGGAAGTGGCCGAGGCCGTGCTCTTCATGCTGACGCGGCCGCGCAACATCACTATCCGCGACCTCGTCATCCTGCCGCAGAGCGTCGACATCTGAGCCTTCCAACTCCGCATGATGGGGCCGCAATCATGATCCTCGACCGCTTCCGACTGGACGGCAAGGTCGCGCTGGTGACCGGCGGCACGCGCGGCATCGGCCTCGCCATCGCCAAGGCGCTCGGCGAAGCCGGCGCGCGCGTCGTCGTTGCGGGCCGAACCATGAAGGATGATGCGCGGCAGGCACTCTCGGGTATCGCCTTCGATTTTCTCGCAGCGGAAATGCTGGACGAAAAGGCGCCGGACGGGTTGGTTGCCGAAACACTGGCCAAGGCCGGCCGGCTCGATATACTGGTCAACAGCGCCGGCATCGCCGTGCATGGCGACAGCGGCGACTATCCGGAGGACATCTGGCGGCAGACGATGGCGATCAATGTCGATGCCGTCTTCCGCTGCTGCAGGGCGGCGCTGGCGCCGATGCGGCGCCAGGGCGGCGGCGCGATCCTCAATGTCGGCTCGATCTCCGGCATCGTCTCCAACATTCCGCAGAACCAGGTCGCCTACAACAACTCCAAGGCGGCGGTGCACATGATGACCAAGAGCCTCGCCAGCGAGGTCGCGGTCGAGAACATCCGTGTCAACGCCGTCGCGCCCGGCTATATCGAAACGGACCTTTCGCGCGGCGGCATCGAGAATCCGGAATGGTTCCCGATCTGGCGCGGCATGACGCCGATGGGCCGCGTCGGCCAGCCGGAGGAGGTTGCCGCGGCCGCACTTTTCCTGTGCTCTCCTGCTTCGAGCTATGTGACCGGTGAGGTGCTGGTCATCGATGGCGGCTATACTACCCGCTGAGACAGGAGAACCGGCATGAAACTCAAGGATAAGGTCGCCGTCGTCACCGGCGGCGCGCAAGGCATCGGGGCGGCCATCGTGCGCGGCTTCGCCGCCGAAGGCGCTCATGTCGTTATCGCCGATATGGCGATCGACAAGGCGGACGCGCTGGCTCAAGAGTTGGGCGGTCAAGCTTCCACCGTCCGGCTCGACGTGCGCGATCTCGCCTCGATAGAGGCGATGGTCGATGCGGTGACAAGGACGCATGGCGGCATCGACATCCTGGTCAACAATGCCGCCGTCTTCGACATGGGACCGCTTCTGGAAATCTCGGAAAAGAGCTTCGACCTTCAATTCTCGGTCAATGTGAAAGGCCTGTTGTTCACGCTGCAGGCGGTGGCCAAACGCATGGTCGCGCAAGGGCGTCGCGGCAAGATCATCAACATGGCCTCGCAGGCGGGCCGACGCGGCGAGGCGCTGGTTGCCGTCTACTGCGCGACCAAGGCTGCGGTGATCAGCATCACGCAATCGGCCGGCCTTGCGCTGATCAAGCACGGCATCAACGTCAACGGCATCGCGCCAGGCGTGGTCGACACGCCGATGTGGGATCAGGTCGACGCGCTGTTCGCGCGCTACGAAAACTTGCCGGTCGGAGAGAAGAAGCGGCAGGTCGGGCTGGCGGTGCCGGCAGGCCGCATGGGCGATCCCGACGACTATCGGGGCGCGGCCGTCTTCCTGGCGTCGAGCGATGCCGACTACGTCGTGGCGCAGACGCTCAATGTCGACGGCGGCAACTGGATGAGCTGATCGGCCGAAAGCCCGGTCGCCCCAGAGACCGCTGGCGAGCGCTATGGCGCTGCCATCCGGATCAGTGCCAGTCGCGCGCGTGGTTGAGATGCGCGTCGGTCAGGCCGTCGCGGAAGAAGCGCTGGTAGTAGCCGACATCGACGTGGTGAACCTGCAGCCAGATGCCGGGCACGTGGATGGCGTCGCAATGCGCCGGGAAGCGGCCGTGCGTCTCGTAGATGTAGGTGCAGATGTCGCGCACGCAGTCGATGACGTCCTGCGTGTAGACCGCCGCCTCGCCGAGATAGCGGTGGCCGTAATCGCCTTTGTAGATTTCGGCAAAAAGCTTCTCGTCCGAGTAAAGACCGCTCTTGCCGAACTTCTCCTCGACGACTTCGGCGACGGCGTCCGCCATCGAGTCGTAGTAGGGCGGCGACATGCCCTTGATCAGGTGCTCGCCCTCGAAGCGCAGGCCGATCGGGTTGCTACGCAGATTGGCGTATGTCGGCAGTGGAATATGCCAGCGCAACAGGTCCATGAGCCGCCAGCGCGGCACCGCCACGTCGAAGCCGAGCATGGCGCCATAGGTCTTTGAGAATTTCGGATCGCCGAGAAGCACCGGCGGGCTGATCGAGCCATGGATCCAGGCGCCCAGCCCCATGGCATCGGCGACGAGGAAGATGTTCTGCAGCAGAAGATCGGCCTCGATCTGCGTGCGCAGCGAGCCGATGGCGCCGAGCGGGATCTTCAGGTCCTTGTTGAGGAAGCCGTTCTTGACCCAGCGCTTGACGCCGGCCGAGCGATAGAAGTTGCGGTCGTCGACGATGTGGGGCCGCGCGCCATCGGGCTGGGTGAGCAGGTACATCATGCCGTTGATGTACTGGCGCGAGAGATCGACGACCGGCAGCAGGATGGTGGTGCCCGGCAGGTTGGACAGGAAGCGGTTGGAATCGAGATAGGCCGGAAAGTCGCGCTGGCCTTCGGCGACGTCGAGCCGGCGATCGAGGATTTTTACCTTGGCTTCCCGCGCGCGCTCGATCAGCCGCTCGGGCGTGAAGGCGGTGTTGCCGGCGGCGGGCGGTGGCAGCTTGCGCAGGAAATAGGTGCCGCTGTCGTTGATCAGGAAGAAGTGCGTGCCTTGCGCATTGTCGGGACTGCCCGCGGTGCGGCCGGCCATGGTGAGGTTGGGCTTGGCCATGACCGGCTGCTTCGTCGCCGGATCCTGGAAGGGCCGGTCGGGCATGGTGAGGCCGGTGCAGCCGGTCATGGCGATCAGCACCGCCTCCTCGAGTTCCGACAGCGGCTCGCGCGGCTGGTCGGACTGATAACTCATGCTGCCGGCGAGCACCGAGCTGCCCTGGCTGACGCGGTGCGTGCGGCGGCGGAAGATCGTCTCGACCAGCGGCCGCTTCAAAAGCATATCGAGCCCGGAGGCGATGCTGCCCTTCGCGGTCGCGGTCGACTTGAGCGGCGCCGTCATGGCTTTGCTCCCGCCATGGCCGGATCGGTGCTTGCGGGCACGATCGGGCGCCACGGCGCGAAGGCGCTCTGCGTCCTTGGCAGCACCGAGGCGAGGTCGGGGCAGTGGCGCAGGATCAGACTGGTCATGCCGTTGTTGGCGATCCAGTCGATGCCGAAGGGCGAGTAGATCTCCGGCCTGTAGTCGACGGTGAGGAAGCGGTCGCTCTGAAGCCGCCGCGATGCCATCAGGATGAAGATGCGGAAGGCGGTGTCGCTGAAGCCGAAGCCCGCCGGCGCCGGCTCGGAGAGCAGGCCGACCACGGTATCGATCTTGTCGACGTCGTCGTAGATCTGCTCGAGCAGCCGCGCGTCCTCGGGGCTTGCCGCGACTTCCTCGAAGCTCCTGATGCGTGGCCGGTGCAGGCCGGCACGAAAATCATTGTAGCGCGGCACGCCGCGCCGCCTGGTGCGCACGATGTCGACCACCGAGAGGTCGATGATCTCTTTGTCGCGCTCAAGCTTCAGCAACGATCTTGGGAAGTTGTGCAGCGCGATCGCGCCGGGATGCGCGACACCGAAGGAATAGAGCGTGTTGCGCAGGCCGAAGGATCGCATGATGTCGTCGGCGTTGGCGCCCTGTATGTCGAGGAAGCCCTTCTCGGCGATCTTTTCGCCGGACCGGTGGTGGTAGAAGCAATAGTCGTCCGGCAAGAGCGGATGCATGCGGTAGACGGTGGTGAAATCCTCGGTCAGCGAATAGGGCGCGGCGTGATGGTCCGGCATCGTCTTCGGGATGCCGGTCGACGCATGCTCGTCAAGCAGCCACAGGCCGAATTTGGTCACCCAGTCATTGGTCGGCGGGCCATTCCAGTTGCTGGACAAGCCGACCTCGATCGCCCGCGTGGCGAGGATCGCCGGCGTCCATTCCACGGTATGGATTTTGGCGATGAGCGCCGACACGATCAGCCGCGCCGTCTGATAGATGCGCTCGTCGTCCCAATTCCTGTAGCGCGACCGCAATTCGTCGCAGAGCAGATTGTGCTCGCGCGCGAACAGCGTGTGCATGGCGCTGAGGCCAAGCCACCAGCTCTCGTTGAAGCCGGTGACCTCGAAGCCCTTGATGTCGACGGGCAGGTGGTTGTCGACCAGCCTGATCTTGGCGCCTTCGCGCAGCATGTTCGCCTTGGCGCTGTTCGGACCATAGACCTCCGATCCGTCCCACCAGTGCGAGGCGGCATTGCCGAAATAGACCGGCGGCCAGCTGGGGCCGCGGTCCAGCGCCTGGTTGCCGGCAATGCGCATGACCTGCTCCGGCTTGCCGCCGACCGAATTCGTCCACTTCATGCCGGAAGGCAGCGGCACCACGATGTCGTTGGTGCCGAGCGGATTGCGGGCATGATTGACCCAGTCATGCACCTGGAACTGGATCCAGGCTGCGGCGAGGATGTTGAGCGAGCGCGCCGGGATGAACGTCTCGCGATGCAGCAGTTTTTCCGCGACGACGACCGGATTCGGCGTGTCGAACAGGTCGGGCGCGTAGGCCGGTTTCAGGTTGCGGCCGAAGGTGGCGCCGACCGCGCCCATCTTCGGCGCCGAGAGGTCGTTATAGGTGCCGTCATAGGTGCGCGTCTGACGCACCACCTCAGGGATCGGCGTCTGCGGCTCCGGCCGCGCCTCGGGCGGCGCCTCGACCACTTCCGTGTCGATCAGGTTCTTTTGCCTGAGCACATAGCGGAAGGCGTCAAGGTTGAGCAGGCTGAGGCGAAGCGGCAGCTTGTGCCATTCGAAACGGCGATTGATAGCGACGAAGGCCTGGCGCGCGATGGCGCCCAGCAATCGGTTGCGCAGCGGTGCTTCCGTGCGCCAGCGATAGGCCAGCCGATGCGCGGCACTCGCGTCATAGACGACCTTGCGCGCCCGATTGAGATTGCCAAGCGGACGGAACTCGTCGGTCGTGTTCCACGGGTTGAAGGCCAGCTCGTCGATCACCCTCGTGTTGGTGAAGGCTTCGGCGGTACCGGCCGACGGCTGGGTGATGGTGAGCTCGGCCACCTTCACCGGCGGCGAGACCGTTTCGGTCCACTCGACCGACGTGTCCTCGATCGGCGTCGAGCGCTCGTCGAGGAAAGGCTGGACGCATAGCTCGAAGCGGATGGCGCCAACCGCCAGCCGCGCGGCGAATTCGTTCGACAGATAACTCGCATCCGTATCCGACGGATCGGGCGCGGGTGCTGCGCTCGGCACCGGCCGCAGCAGATAGCGCACTGCGAGCGTTTCGCCCCAGCGTATGGCGCCGCGGCTCCAGAAGGTCTCCAACGCGACGCTGCGCACCTTGCGATTGCGCCCCGTGGAGACGTTCCTCAGCATGCGGATTACTTCGGCCGGACCGAAGCGGAAGGCGAGGCCGAGGAGGCCGACGATCTTGCCGACCGTACCGCCGGCGGTCGCCTTGGCGAAGGCGACGAACTGCGTGGCATCGCGGGCATGCGAGACCGGAAAATTGGTGGCGAGCAGGTCGTGCTGCTCCTCGTCCGAGACCTTGACGCGCAGCGCCACGCCACGCAGGTCGGGCTTGTAGTCGGCCTGGCCCGAGCCGTTCGCGTTGGAGAAGCGGACGATCGCCGGATAGGATTTCCCCGGCTGGGCGAAGCCGGCGCGGAAGTCAGCGGGAAGATCGTCATTGAAGCGCAGCGTCGCATCGATCGAGGCGAAGATCGGCTTGGTGTGGAAAGCGCGCTGGATGCCTGCCGCCTTGGAGCGCCGCTTGGTCTTCAGCTGGACATGCATCATGTCCTGCGCCAGCCGCTCGAACATCAGGCGCTCATCCTCCGCGGAGCCTTGCGGTATTTCGCGCCAAATCGCTGTTGCCTGCCGGCCTGCTTGCATCAACACGACGTGCCTCCTCGTCAGTTCGAGCGGATGCGTCCCGCGATCATTTCGGCGACGCCCGCGACCACGCCCTCGGGCGAGGCGCTGTAATGCGGCAGCGCCAGGCGCGTGATGTGGGCGTCGATGATTGCAGGCTTGCCGAGCGCCAGCGCGTCCTCGAGCGCGGCTTCGAATTCCTCCAGAGTCTCGACGCGATAACCCTTCGCGCCGCAGGCCTCGGCGTGGGCGACGTAGTCGGGATTGCCGAAATCGACCAATCCGTATTCGTGATAGGATTGCAGCTGATAGAGCTTGATCAGCTGGAACTCGGCGTTGTTGAAGACGATCCAGATCACCGGGATGTCGTACTGGACGGCGGTGAGCAGCTCGAAGCCCGAAAGCAAATAGCAGCCGTCGCCGCAGCCGACGATCACCGTACGCTCGGGATGGGCGAGCTTGACGCCGAGCGCGCCGTTGACGTTGCCGGCCATCGGGCCGAAGCCGCCGGGCTTGCGGAAATTCTGGCCCGGCGCGATCTGCAGATAGTAGCCGAGCCAAGCGAGATGCGCGCCGGCATCGGCGAGAACGATGGCATTGTCCGGCAGGCGCTTGGATAGCGCCTGCGCCATCTGGCCGGGATGGATCTTGCCGGTGAGATGGAGGATGTGCTCGTCGCTGTAATCGGTCGCCTCGCGGTCTGCCGTGGTGCTCGGCTCGAGCATGTCCGACATCTTGTTGAGCAGCGCGCCGACCGCCAGTCTGGCATCGCCGATGACGGCGCCGTCGGCCTTGTAGACCTTGTCGATCTCGCCGATGTCGATGTTGATGTGGATCAGCCTGCGGTCCGTGAACAGGTCGTCGCGGAAACCGAAGGTGGCGTGCTGGGCGAAGGAATTGCCGACAGCGAGAACGAGGTCGGCTTCGAGGAAGGCTTCCCACGCGGCGCTATGGCCGCTGTCGCAGAAGACGCCGACGCACAACGGATGGCGCTCGGAAATGATGCCCTTGCCGTCGAGCGTGGTCGCGAAGGGTATCTGATAACGCTCGACGAGCTGCTTCAGCTCGTGGCCGGCGCCGCTCTTCACCGCGCCGAAGCCGATGAGGGCCAAGACCTTCTTGCCTTTCTCCAGCGCCTCCACAAGCGTTTCGGCCGCGTCCCGCACCCGCGCCGGGTCCGGCAGGATAGGCTTCACCTGCAGCTCGATGGGGCGGAAATTGTCGACCGAGACGCCGTGATCGGTGAGGTCTTCCGGGACATGGATGTGGACAGGACCCGGCCTGCCTTCGAAGGCGATGTTGACGGCTTCTTCCAGCACGTCGCAGGTCTTCGAGGCATCGGTGAGCAGGAAGGATTTCTTCGTCGTCGCGGCAAACATCGCCTGGGAGTTCGGCGTGCGGCTTACTCCCGATGTCTCGTTCAGCGCGCCCTTGCCGGTCCATCTGCGCGAGGCGTAACCGGAGATTGCAAGCACCGGGTAGGAATCCGACATCGCGACCGCAAGGCCGGAGAAAAGGTTGAACGCGCCGGGGCCGGCGGTGGCGAAGCAGACGCCGAGGCGGCCTGAGAACATGGCATAGCCGCAGGCCATGAAGGATGCTGCCTGCTCATGCCGGGTGATCACCGGCCGGATCGACTTGGAGTGTTTCAGCGCCAGCATCAATCCGGCGGCATTCTCGCCCGCGCCGCCGAATGCGGCGCCGACGCCGATCCCTTCCAGCGCTTTGACGATTGCCTCGTAGACCCGCATCCGCATCGCCCCCGATTGCGCTTCCGGCCTGCTCGATCGAAGGGGACCGATAGCGCGAGGCGGAATGGGCAGAAAATACTTAGAAATGAAATCAATAGACCCGACAATCTCTGCTCCCGGCCGGGTACTGACTGTGAAGCAGCTAACACTGGCGGCAAAATGGAGTTGACGCCTGCGGCAGCAAGACCAAGTATTTCCCCGGGGCGACATCGCGGTTATCAGTGCATGGCGGTCGGCCGGATGGCGCCCGGTTCAAATCCTGCGCCTAGTTCAGCGCGCTCGCAGGCCTCCAGAGACCCCGTCGCCTTGGTTCTGAGGTCCGCGCGGTGGCGAAATCGGGACCTGGACGGTTCGCGCTCCGCTGCCGGCCGAGGTCGATTGAGAGGAACGATCTCGCGGCTGATGCATTTTGCTTCCCTCAACAGTTGAGGGAATCCATGCGCATTGCCCATGTCGCGCCGCTCTATGAATCCGTCCCCCCGAGATTTTATGGCGGCACGGAGCGGATCGTCTCCTATCTCACCGAGGCGCTGGTGGAATTGGGGCACGATGTGACGCTGTTCGCGAGCGGCGACAGCGAGACCTCGGCGCGGCTGGTGCCCGGCCGCGACCAGGCGATCCGCCTCGATCCGCGGCCGAAGAAGTCGGAGATCGCGGCGCATATGGCGATGCTCTGCGATGTGCGCGGCCGAGCCGGCGAGTTCGACGTCATCCACTTCCATCTTAGCCATTTCGTGCATTTTCCATTCTTCGAGCATATGGCGGAACGAACGGTGACGACGCCGCATGGCAGGCTCGATTATGTCGACCTGGCGCCGGCCTACACGCGCTTTCCGCGCTTTCCGATGATCTCCATCTCGCACAGCCAAAAACGGGGATTGCCCGATGCCAATTGGCTGGCGACGATCCACCACGGGATTCCGGTCGGCGCCTATCCGCCGACCTACGAGAAGCCGGCCGGAGAGCCCTATCTGGCCTTTCTCGGACGCCTTTCGCGCGACAAGCGGCCGGATCGCGCGATCGAGATCGCGCGGCTTTCAGGATTGAAGCTGAAGCTGGCGGCCAAGATCGGCGACGACGACCGCGCCTATTTTCACGACCAGATCGAGGCGCTCATCGACGGCGACCGCGTCGACTATGTCGGTGAGATCGCGGAAGACGAGAAGGCCGAGTTTCTCGGCAACGCCGCGGGCCTGCTGTTTCCCATCGACTGGCCGGAGCCGTTCGGCCTGGCCCCGATCGAGGCCATGGCCTGCGGCACGCCGGTGATCGCCTGGAATTGCGGCGCCTTGCCGGAGATCATCGACCAGGGCGTGACCGGCTTCGTCGTGGATACCGTCGATGAGGCGGTCACTGCGATGCCCGCCCTCCTCGAACTCGATCGTCGGCAGGTGAGGGCGGTCTTCGAAAAGCGGTTTTCTGTCACCAGGATGGCGCGCGACTACCTTGCCGCCTATATGCGGCTGATCGGTGCTCATGCGGTGAAGGCTTCGTGAATTATATGCCTTAGGGGGCGCAGCTAGCGAAAGAGGTTACGAATGATGGAACTCGACGAGCGCAAGCTCGATCCCGCCGTGGCCCTTGCCTCGCTGGACGAAACGGCGCCACGGGAACCACACCGGCTGTTTGCGCTCAAGCAGGGCGACTGTTTTGTCGTCGCGGACGCCTATGGCGAAATCAGGGGCGCCGGCGACGGTTTCTTTCGTGACGACACCCGCGTCCTGTCCGAATTCCGCCTGACCGTCGGCGGCAGGCAGATGTCGCTGCTCGGTGCCTCGCTCAGCCAGGACAATGTGCTGTTCACCAGCAACCTGACCAACCTGCCGATTCAGAGCGCCGCCGGCCGCGACATTCCGCAAGGTGCGATCCACATCGAGCGCGTCAGACTGATCTGGCAGGACAGGCTGTTCGAACGCATCACGCTTTCCAACTACAGCCGCGAGCACTCGACCATTGCCGTCTCGCTCCATTTCGCCGCCGACTTCCGCGACATGTTCGAGGTGCGCGGCTCGACACGGCCAAGGCGCGGAACGGTCCATGTCGCCAGGACCGACAAGGCGTCGGTGCTGCTCGGCTATGACGGCCTCGACGGCTTGCCGCGCCTGTCGGCCATCTCCTTCTCGCAAGCGCCCGACCAGTTGCACGACAATCGCGCCGACTTCCTGATCGCGGTCACCAAGCGCAGCAGCAAGGTGCTGTATGTCGAGGTCGGTCCTGAGATCGCCGACGCGCCCGGGCGCGACCGCTTCCGCGCCGCCGCGGCCCGC
>NZ_JHQR01000366.1 GCF_014843825.1 Mesorhizobium silamurunense | reverse complement strand
TCCGCCGCCCGTCGCCTCATGGGATCTTTCTCCTATTGCAGAGGAGATGTCTGCGAAGCGGTCGGATGAGGCGTATCCAGCTTGGCAATTGCGTTTTGCCAGTCAACAATCCATGGCAATGTGCGCCTGCGCCAATAGCAGACGGGACTGACGGCCATGACACGATGGAACCCCGCCGCGCTCGCGGCGCTTGCATCCACCATCATCCTGTGGCCCTCTGACGGCGTGCCGGCGGGCAGTGTCCATCCCGGCCCGATGGCACGCGCGGAAGCCTTCGCCCGCGCCGAGGCGCTGACGGCGCTCGGGCGGCAGATGTTTTTCGATCCGTCGCTGTCGGCCTCGAGCAAGCAGGCTTGCTCGTCCTGCCACGATCCCAACCATGCCTTCGGCCCGGCTTCCGCCGCGCCGGTCGAGCTGGGCGGGCCGAATCTCGACCAGCCCGGCCTGCGCGGCGTGCCGTCGCTGCGCTACCTTCAGGTGGCGCCCGCCTTCACCGAGCATTTCTATGATTCCGAGGACGAGGGCGACGAAAGCGTCGACAACGGCCCGACCGGCGGTCTGACCTGGGACGGGCGCGCCGACCACGGCAAGGACCAGGCCAGTATCCCGCTGCTGTCTCCCTTCGAAATGGCCAACAAGGACGAGGGAGCCGTTGTCGCCGCCTTGCGCAAGGCGCCCTATGCCGATGCCTTCAAGGCTGTGTTCGGTGACGATGTCTTCGACCATCCGCAAGATGCCTTCGACGCCGCGGTCGAGGCGCTCGGCACTTTCGAGCAAAGCAGCGCCGATTTCTATCCCTATTCCAGCCGCTACGACGCCTTCCTCGCCGGCAAGGCGCGGTTGACGGCACAGGAGCTGCACGGCCGCATGCTGTTCGAGGATGGAAACAAGGGCAACTGCGCAAGCTGCCATCTGAGCGAGCCCGCCAATGACGGCGAGCCGCCGCAATTCACCGATTTCGGCCTGATCGCGATCGCCGTGCCGCGCAACCCGGCGATCCCCGCCAATGCCGACCCCACCTATGTCGATCTCGGCCTGTGCGGGCCGCTGCGCAGCGACTTCAAGGGCCGGGCCGAATATTGCGGCCTGTTCAAGACGCCGACGCTGCGCAACGTCGCGCTGCGCAAGAACTTCTTCCACAACGGCCGCTTCCACACGCTGCGCGAGGCTGTCGCCTTCTACGCCAGCCGCGACAGCGATCCCGGCCGCTGGTATCCGAAGAGTGCCGACGGCACGGTCGACAAATTCGACGACCTGCCAAAAGCTTACTGGGGAAACCTCAACACCGACCCGCCCTTCAACGGCAGGAAACCCGGCGACAAGCCGGCACTGACCGACGCCGAGATCGACGATATTGTCGCCTTCCTCGGCACGTTGACCGACGCCGACCAGGCGGGGCAGTGAGGCAGCTCGAAGCGCACCGCAGACCGGCAGATGTCCGCCGGCCAAAATAATCGGTGGACGCCTCTTGTTTATGTGGCCTTCGTCACAGCGCCGCCAGAAAGCGTCTGCTACATTAGCGTCTCTTCAGAGCGGGGGCTCGAATGAGATTCGTTGCGGTGCAGGAGCCGCCTCATCATAGCTGGGCGGTGTTTGACACGACCAATGACAAACCCGCCGAACATGCCGGGCGCGTGCTCATCGGTCTGACGTCGCTTGAAGCCCGGCGGTTCACGGCCGCGGCCAACGATGATGCGGAATGCCGGGAGATCAACCTCCTGGGGTGGCGTCAAGGCGGTAATGTCCCTCGCCATCCGCCGGAAAATGGCGGACGAACAAACGGTTGAGACGACGCGCTGCCGGATTGATTCAGGCCCCTCGCACGGCCGGCGCGTAGCGATTCACCACCATGCCGCAGGCATAGGCTTTCGAGCCGACGAGCTTCAGTCTGGCGAAGCCGCCCTGGTCGAAGATGCGGCGGCCGGCGCCCAGCACCGCCGGATTGATGAAAAGCTGGAACTCGTCGACCAGCCCGGCCGCGATCAGTGCCGAGGCGAAGCCGGCGCCGCCGAAAACGGCGATGTTGCCGCCCTCGCCCGCCTTCAGCGCGTTGACCTCGCGCGGCAGGTCGCCGCCGGCGATCCGCGTGCGTTCCCACCGCGAGGTCTTCACCCTGTCGCTCAGCACCACCTTCTCAGCTTCGACGATGCGCTGGGCGAAGGCGTAGAAGCGGTCCTTCGGATATTTCCTCGCCGCATTGCTCCAGTGGTTGAGGTAGCCCTCCTCGGCCATCTTGCGACTCAAGAGGATGGTGTCGACGGTTTCGAAGGCGGCGTTGAAGTCCTGCTTCAGCTCGTCGTCCCAGTCGCTCTCGTCGCCCCATTCCCAAAGTTGCCAGCGACGATCTTCATCGGCGCCGACGAAGCCGTCGACCGACATCTGCATTTGCAGGATGAGCTTTTTCATCTCAGGTCCTCCTCATGTTTCCGATTGATTTACTTTTGGAACCGTTGACGCATTGGGCGAATGGTGTCAATAGTAAAGTGATTTAAAAATGGAACCAAATTTATGTCGACCAGAGAAAGGTCCGGCTGCCCGATCAGCCTTTCGCTCGAGCTTATCGGCGACCGCTGGACGCTGCTCATCATCCGCGACCTTATCTTCGCCGGGAAAAGGCATTTTCGCGAGTTCCTGCAGTCGGACGAAGGCATCTCGTCGCGAACGCTCGCCGAGCGGCTGCAGACGCTGCAGGAGGAAGGCATCCTCACCCGCAGCGACGACCCGACCCACGGGCTGAAAGCGATCTACCGGCTGACCGAAGCCGGCATCAACCTACTGCCGGTACTGGCGGCGCTCGGCGCGTGGGGCAGCAAATATCGCAAGGCCAACGATGATCTTGCCCGGATTGCCACTGAGCTGGCGGCCGGCGGCGAGCCGGTGCTGGCGCGGATGAAGGATAAGCTGAGGGCGGAGCATTTGGGGTAGCAAAGATCGTCCAAGCGAAATCTATTCGTCCGATGTTGCGACGCCGGCGATTGGCGAAGCCCGCGGCGAAGGCGCCCCTCTCCCCGTCACTATGCGGGGAGAGGGGCCGTTCCCGCGACGGCGCCCTTCTTCAACGCTGGAAGATTGGCGAAGGCCGGCGCGACATCCGATCTCCTGCCTTGTGGGGGAGATGGCCGGTTCACCCTCCGCAGCAGTTGCGGAGGACGGGCAGGCCAGAGGGGGGTGCTGTCCCGCAGCCGCCCGCGATTGGCATCGGTCTCTTTGCCCCTGTCAGCAAGCTTCACGATCGGCCGTTTCCGCTTTGCCCTGCCTGCGCTAGATTCGCATTGCAACAGGATCGCCATCGCCATGATCGTCCAGGCTTGCATCAACGGCGCCCGCCCCGCCGATTTCCATCCGGCGCTT
>NZ_JHQR01000364.1 GCF_014843825.1 Mesorhizobium silamurunense | reverse complement strand
GCAGAACGGCCCTTGTCAAATACATCCGTGAGATACTGGCTCCGTTGGATGCGGATCGGCTTCAGCGACCGCTGTGATCGATCCCGCAGCCGGTTTTCCGCATCACAGAGGCAGATCGCCTCGCGATTGGTCTGGCTGCCATCGATGACAATGCGATCCGGTCGGCCATGACGCGCAAGAGCCTGGCGAAAGAAGCGCTTCGCCGCCGATAGGTCACGGTTTTCACTGAGGAAGAACTCCACCGTGTCGCCGACGCTGTCGATGGCGCGATAAAGATACATCCATCGTCCGCGGACCTTGATATAGGTTTCATCCATATGCCAATTGCCGGTGATGGTTCGCTTGCGCCGGTTGAAGCGCTCCAGCAACTGCGGCGAAAAGTGAACGACCCAGCGATGCACGGTGGAATGATCGACGCTCAGGCCGCGCTCGGCCATCATCTCTTCCAGGTCGCGAAGGCTGAGGTTGTAGGTAAGGTACCAGCGCACGCACAGCAAGATGACAGATTGGTCGAAATGGCGGCCTTTGAACATGGCGGGCTCCTCAGAAACTGAAGTGCCTTCATGCCTGCACCAGCTTACCGAATAGTTTGCGACAGAACCTCACAGATTGGTCGAACTGGCGGCCTTTGAACATCGCAATCCTCCGAAATGGTTGAAGGATCCCTTGCCACTCGCGAGTAACAAAAACGTTGCAACACATCCCGTGATAGAAGCTCATGCCGGTCATCGAGCCGGAGACGACGCTGCAGCCGTGATAGCCGCGCTCACGCGAGATGATCTTCTTCTTGGAGGGCTTGCCGCGGAGATTATTATAATACCAAACGAGCTTGGCCTGGGTCTCGTTGGCGTCCGAGCCGGACATGCCATAGAAAACCTTGCTCATCTTGCCAGGTGCCATCTTTACGAGGCGATCGGAGAGGATCGCAAGCTCATCGGTCGTGTGCGCCGCATAGGAGTGGTAATAAGCTAGGCGATGGGCCTGGCGCGAGATTGCTTCAGCAACTTCGGTGCGGCCTAACCGACATTCACACAATAGAGACCGGCGAAGCCATCGATCAACTGCTTGCCATACGCGTCCTGGATGCGAATGCCGTTACCCGTCTCGACGATGGTCGGTTCACCAAGCTTCCCGGTTGCAAAGTCCTTGAGCTGCGTGAAAGGATGCAGGACAGAGTTCCGGTCCTTTTCGCTGATTTCTTTAATGCTGATAGTCATAGGCATTCCTCTCAAGCAGCGATATTTCCAACGCAGACATATTTAGGTTCGAGATATTCGGCGAGACCATGTCTTGAGCCCTCGCGGCTGAGTCCGGATTGCTTCCATCCCCGAAGGGGATCGAAGCGCGGGTCGATGGATGGAGAAGTGGTCGCGATCCCAGGCGCCGAGTTCATTGGATGGTTCGATTCTCCTTGCAGGAAATCTTTCCCCGGGATGCCCTAGCCGACGTCCAGACAAAGGTATTTCAGATCGGTGAAAGCTTCGAGGCCGTTGCGCGAGCCTTCGCGGCTGGTGCCGGACTGCTTTAGACCGCCGAACGGGATCGGCGCGCCGGTAATCTTTACCCGGTTGATCGCGACCATGCCGTATTCGAGCGCGCGGCCCATACGCTGCTGCCGGGCGCCGTTTTCGGTCACGACATAAGCGACGAGGCCGTATTCGGTGGCATTGGAACGAGCGACGACCTCCGCCTCGTCGTCAAACGGCGTCACGGCGGCGATCGGACCAAAAGTCTCCTCGCGCATGATTAGCGCCCCGTCGGCAACATCGGCTAGCAGGGTGGGCTGGTAGAACAGCGATCCCGCCGCGTGAAGCTTGCCGCCGGCAAGGCAGCGCGCGCCACGGGAGAGCGCATCGGCGACCTGCTCTTCGACCTTCTTGATGGCACGCTCATGCATCAGCGGTCCGATGTCGGTACCGTCGACGAGCCCATTGCCGATCCGCAAGGTCTCGACGCGGCGGGCGAAGGCGGCGCAGAAGCGATCGTAGATCGACCGCTGCACATAGATGCGGTTGGCTGCAAGGCAATCCTGGCCGGACGTGGCGAATTTGGCGTCGATCGCGATGCTCACCGCTCTGTCAAGATCGGCATCGGCAAAGACGATCAGCGGCGCATGGCCGCCGAGCTCCATTACCAGCCGCTTCATCGTCGGCGCACTTTGCGCCGCGATCAACCGGCCGATTTCGGTCGAGCCTGTAAAACTCATGGCGCGGACACGCGGATCTCCGCACATGGTTGCGACAATCGCCGAAGCGTTGCCGGTGACCACATTGAACACGCCCGCCGGCAGGCCGGCCCGCTCCCCAAGCTCGGCCAGCGCCAGTGCGGACAGTGGCGTTTCCGAGGACGGGTGCGCGACGATGGTGCAGCCGGCGGCGAGTGCTGCCGCCGCCTTGCGGGTCAGCATCGCCGACGGGAAATTCCACGGCGTGACGACGCCGACGACACCGAGCGGCTCGCGCCGCACCATCATCTCGGCCCCGGGCAGATGGCTTGTGACACTCTCGGCGTTGAGCCGCTTGGCTTCTTCCGCATACCACTCGACAAAGGAGGCAGCATAATCGATCTCGCCCAGCGACTCCTTGAGTGGTTTGCCCTGTTCCAGCGTCATCAGCAGCGCCAGGTCGTCCCTCGCGGCGAGGATCAGCTCGAACCATTTTCTCAAGATTCTTGCGCGCTCCTGCGGCAGCAGAGCCCGCCAGGCCGGAAACGCGCGCGAGGCGGCGTCGATCGCCTTCGCCGTCTGCCCCGCATCGAGCGCTGCGACGAAGGCGACGGTGGCGCCGCTGGCCGGATCGGTGACTTCGAAGCTTTCCGCCGCCTCGCTCGCCGTCCACTGGCCATCGACATAGGCGAGTGCCCGCAGCAGCCGACGGTCGGCGAGACGGTCGAGCGCGTCATGGCGGATCGTGCGGGCAAAGTGCGCGGACATGGTCGAGGCCTCCCGGGTCGGACTAATACAGGAAGACTATTGGCAAATGGCCCATTGCCAGACAACCCGTGACCAAAGAGTTTGCAACAGAGCCAAACAATGGGGTCTCTCTAACGCTACAATGAATCTTTGTGCCCTTTGCTGGGAAGACGTCGGGTGGCCGACACGTACTGTCGGATTTGTCGAGTCCGCGACATGGGCCTGCTCGGCCTGAGCTCGTGCTCAGCTCTGACGTAAACCGTTGAATAGCATGCAGAAAATGTTTTCTGAGCTTGCTTCGACGCAATTGGCACGACGTTTGAAGCTCCCTTAGGCGAGGCGGCAAGAACCGCCGGCCGATCATCGTATCGTGGGCGTCCCCTCGCGACGGATGGAACGAAGGAAGGAAAGCAACATGTCAGATCTGGGTCAGATCCGCTTTCTATCGGAAAGCAGACCGCCCGCGCAATCCGATTGCCCCATCGGCCAATTGGCGTTGACACCCACAATCGCTCACCACCACCTGGTGCCCATTGACCGCATTCGACCGTCATTTGCCGGTCAGTGTCATTGCGTTTCGCCGTTCAAGCAGCACGCCCGGTTGCAAGGCGATGCGCACGCTCTCCAGCAACACTCCGTTCCTGGCGAGTACGCGATCGGGATCGAGCATTACGGCGCGCTCTATCGGCTGAAGATCACCCGGCAGGGCAGTTGATCCTCAACAAGTATGCGGATCAGCGATTTCTAGTGCAGACAGAAGACAGACAGGTGGACGACATGGACCAGCGCGCGAAACGCTCGCCGGCCGAAATCCGGCGGGCGCGGGAGGACATGCCGAATATACGCGAGCGCGATCTCGCCGCCCAGTTGGGCATTTCGGAAGCGGAACTGGTTGCGGCGCATTGCGGTTTTGGCGATGTGCGCATCGAGCCCCGCGTCAATGATCTGCTGACCGGCCTCGAAGCGGTCGGCGAGGTGATGGCGCTGACCCGCAATGAAAGTGCCGTGCATGAGAAGATCGGCATCTATGACAAAGTGGTCACCGGCAACCAACATGCCATGGTGCTCGGCGACGACATCGACCTGCCCATTTTCCCGGAAGCGTGGGCTTATGGCTTCGCAGCCGAGAAGCGCGATGGCAGCAACATCCGTCGCAGCCTGCAGTTCTTCGACGCCACCGGCGAGGCGGTGCACGGAGTGCATCTCAGGCCCGCTTCAAACCTCTATGCCCAGCAAATTGCGCTAGGCATCCATGAATAGCTGGCGCGGATCCCACCTTTCGAATCAAGGAAAGCACGTTCTAACATACAGCAAGTCGCTGACCTTTGCGCAATGCTTTCAGGCTATTGTCAGTTCTGGCCGCTATACAAGTTCCGTTCGACTTGACGATCGCGAAACGGATGCGATGGCGGACAATTCACAAACGAGCACAAGGAAATCCTTACATGAGATCCTCACCGAAAGAGACCGCCACCGCGGCCATCCCGATTCATCGAGTGCATCCCCCGTCTTTCTGGAAGGGGATGATCCTTGCTGCGACCGTGATCGTCCTCGTACCGAGTAGTCAGGTTTCGGCTGAGGACAAGGGGCAAACCGTTCACCACATACATCAGGCAGCCTCAGATTGGGAGAGGAAGAAGATGGAAGAACTTCCGGCGGGAACAAAGTTCAACCACGCTAATAAGGATGGGGTGTGGCGCGGTTCGGGGCAAAGCGGGCACACGGGCGAAGCAATTTGGATGACCTCAGAAAACGATGTAGGCGCGGCACGCGGCTATGCAGGTAGTTCTGGAAAGTACTTTGTTGTCGAGGCGCAAGAGCCCCTCAAATTAGCGGTCATGGACGAGCAGGGTAATCAAGTGTTCCCTGATGAACTAGGCGCATGGGCTCCCTTGGCGCAGAGATACGGCTTGGATGGAGTGAAGACGGAATATGGAAGCTCGTACGAGGTGGTTTTATTTAACAGAAGCAAGATTGCACCTGTGGAAGAACGTCATTTCGATTAGCACAGACGCCAGCGCACGACGCCATCGAGATAGGTGCCGTCCTCGTTGAGGCGGATGAAGTTTGCGAGTTCGGTCATGGTCTGTGTCCTGAGTGTGTGTTTCCCGAAGGGAAAGCCTTTTCGGGCGAAGCCTCCCCGGTCTTCCGGGGGAATGGCGAAAGCCCGCCCCACGGCGGCGGGCGGGACTGTCAAGTGGCGTGGTGCGGAAGGTGGGGGATCTTCTCGGGTCCGCTCGCGGACTGGCGCGGAAGATTTTCCACCTTCACGGGCCGCTTGACCGGCCTGGCCGGCGATGTCATGGGGCGGAAACAAGCAATGTGGCCCGGAGCGGGCCTCAGTGCCGGGTGCACAAGCAGCCGCTGGACAAGCGATCGTTACCGGGATCGGCGGAGACGGGCGCAGGCCGGCTCCGTGCCCTCGGCATAGAGAGCGGCCACCGGAACGGGCGGTGGCCTTCTCCTGATTCAGTGCCCGTGATGAACAAGGGCTACGTAGGTCGGGATCTGCGCCACTTCGTAGGCCGTGACGTTGTCGAAGTCTGGTGATCCTTATCGATCGCGATTTGACGTGGAAGCCGGCCCTCTGGGCAATGCTTCCGTTTGTGCCGAAGGCGCGTCGACATGGCGGCCGATCGAGGTCAAGTATGCCGCGATCTCGTAACGCAGGTAATCGCGGTTGCCGTAACGCGCATCGATTTCCTGGAGCTTCTTGTACAGTCCCCTACGCTTGCCGCGCGGAACATCGCTATCGCCCAAGGAGTAGTACCCCGGACCGACGGCACAGATATCGCAGCCGGTCGCGGCCACCTCACGCACGAATGCCGGAATATCCTCTTCTCGCATCTGCTTCATTTCAAAGCCTCTTCGCATCCAATGCCCTATCACAACGTTCCGGGCTTGCAACCATACCGTGCGCCCGGGCAACAGACCGATTTTCCGCTGATGACCTGGCCTTATTTGACGGCCTTGTTCATCGAGACCGGTAACTTCTCTGGGGTTAGGCGGCGCGCAGGAGAGGCGGTTTGGGCTTGAATAGTGGGGGCACGTTCGGCTCTGGCTGTCGGAACGGTGCCCGCAATCGATTGCGAAGCTCGCCGTTGAGATCTGCCGTCCTGACCTGCATGAGCATGTGAGCACCGTGGAGCGACCACCGCATCTGCTGTTTCTTGACCATCCGCTTGCCGACAAGTGAATTCACCGCCGATTCAGCCAGAGTCGTTGCGACGCGAAGGCCGGCTTGGTAGCGCTTGCCATAGTTGACGATCGCGCCGCGGTTCGAACGGATATAGGTCAGGAGCTGCAAGCCGAGGCTTTGAAGTCGGGCGATGGAGAACTCGCTGTCTCCTTGCGAAGCCTTCACCCTCTCCAAGAGTTGCTCCAGATCGGTGATCGCGCGATCGACCCGCCCATGCCACAGGCGCCACTTCACCGCTCTGATGTCACGGTCGATTGCGGGAAGCGCTTCAGAGAGACCCGATCGGGATCGAGCCATATGATCGGCGATCTGCTGCATCGGCTGGACCTTCATGGCGATGTGGAACCAGTCGATGATGTGGGCCGTCGGCTTCGGCATTGCGCGGGGTAGCCGCTTCAGGATTTCGGCGCCGTCCGAAATCACCGTCACATCGCCAAAGCCGCGGTAGCCTACTTCCCGAAGGGCATGAAGGGCGCGATCCCGGATTGCCCGTTGGTCGGTGCTGCCGGTCACGAAATAGCGACCGCCGCCTTCGCCCCGCCCGCCGCGGCCGCATCGGGCCACAACGAGCTCGAAGTTGCGCGCGGAATTGGAATCGGCGCTGCGAACATGCGCAGTATCGATGCTGATGACGAACTCTTTGCGTCGATCGCCGGGAAGCTGCATTTCAAGCTGGCGTCGTTCGTCCGTTTGCGCCCTTGCGTGCAATTCTTCCTCAGCAACCTGATCGTCGAGCCGTTCGCCAATCCTGATGGTTCGCTTGCGCACGGTGGCATGCGTCTCGGTCGGCTCAACGGGCAGGAATTCGGCAAGCACTCTCGCAGCCTGCCGGTACGGCATCATGCTCCCCAGCCGCGCCGTCAGTTCCATCAGCTCGGATGTCGCTCGATCCGGGCAGATCTCCCGCAGCGGCGCAAAGGCATCGACCATGCCTGGGTAACAATCCCGACACAGCATCCAACGAGGATTGCGCACCTCCACGATGCCAAAGACAGTCCGGATCCGTCGCGTCGTGTAGTCCTTGACCGGCCGAAACCTGTGGCAATCCGGGCAGACCCGACGAAAGAGGGAATACGTCTCCGCCTCATGGTTCACGACCGCGCTCTGCAGCGCCGCCATGATGGTCTTGCTGTCTTCGATCGACAGGCCGAGGTCGCCGTCAAACAGACGTTCCCAGCTCTTGTCGATGCGGACCGCCTTCCGGCAAACGTCACCGAACTCGTTCCTGCCCTCGATCGTGATCGTCCATTCCACCGCCATCGCTTTCCCTCCGAACAAAGCGGCGCTCATGGACTACGCGGGCCTAACAACCTGTATTCGACCCCAGAGAAATTACCGGTCTCGCGACGGGTACGAGCATTTGTATCTTTT
>NZ_JHQR01000363.1 GCF_014843825.1 Mesorhizobium silamurunense | reverse complement strand
ATGGCCGCCTCACATCGTACCCCAGGGCGTATGCCTGGTCGGCATCCGCGCTTCGCCGACGAAGACGTGTGAGAAAGGCCCGGCGCGGCGCTCCTCGAGCGGGCTGCCGCCGGCGGCGCTCCAGAGGTCGGAAAGCTCGCTGCCGCGAAAGCCGGCTCGCACGCTCTGGACGGCGTCATGCCGGGTGACGTCGTTGACGCCGATTGCCGGCAGAAGCCGGGCGGCGGTCAGCGCGAAGCCTGTCCTCAGTGGTTCCGATGCCAGGATGAGCGGCGCTTTGCGCCGCAAAAGCGAAAATAGGCGCAGCAGTCCGGCGTCGTCGAAATGATGCAGGAACAGGTTGACCGTGATCGCGTCGAAGAGCCTGCCATCCGCCTTCTCCGCCCAATCGAAGACATCGGCGGTGATGGTTTCGACTGTCCACCCCAGCGCGGCGAAATCGGCCGCGAGCTTCGGCGTGACGAGACCGACGCGATCGAGCATCGTCAACTCCACCTCGCGCCAGTCCCTTGCCATGCGCCGCGCCACCTTCAGCATGAAGGTGCCGTCACCAGCGCCGATCTCCAGGATGCGGCCGGGCGGCCTCGGCAAGAATTTCCGCATGAGCGATGCCATGATCGGCGCCTGGAACATCAGCGCGTTGATGCGGGCGAGATCGCGGCGCGAGCGAAGCGCCCGTGCGTCGTCGGCCGCGAGCCCGTCCAGGATTTCCGGAACGAGGCTGCGCTGGGCGAGCGCACTCATGAGACGGTCCTGAACAGCATGGTCTCGGCCGTCAGCCCGGGTCCGAACGACATGCCGCAGCCGAGCAGGCCGCCCGGCTTCTTCAGCATCTCTTCCATCACGAACATGACGGTCGGCGACGACATGTTGCCGTATCGGCGCAGCACCTCGCGCGACGGCTTGAGCGCGGCGGGCTCGAGATCGAGCGCCCTTTCGACGGCGTCGAGAATGGTGCGGCCGCCGGGATGCACGGCCCAGAGGTCGATCGCCGCCGGCGGCCGGCCGCCGAGGATGGCGTCGTGGTTGCTGCGTAGCACCATCTGGACGGCTGCCGGCACCTTGCCGGAAAGGACCATGTCGAAGCCGTGGTCGCTGATATCCCAGGTCATCAGGTCGCGCTGCTCGTCAGCGAGGATGCAGCGGAAGGAGTTGAGCTCGATGCCGGGCGGCTCGGCGGTGACAAGGCTCACTGCGCAGCCATCGCCCCAAAGGCAGAAGCAAAGCAGCTTTTCGAGCTCGGTGGTTTCCCTGATGTGCAACGTGCATATCTCGATATTGACCAGCAGCACCCTCGCCTGCGGATCGGAGCGGACGATGTGGCGGGCAAGCTTGAGGCCGTTGACCGCCGCGTAGCAGCCCATGAACCCGATCATCGTGCGCTCGATACCGTCCGGCAGGCCGCAGCGCCGAACCAGGTCGAGGTCGATGCCCGGCGCGGAAAAACCGGTGCAGGAGGTGACGATGAGATGGGTGATGCGCGATGCCTCGTTGCCGAGATGGAGCCCGTTGACGCCTTTCTGCGCCAGGACGGGCGCGGCCTCGCCGAACATCGCCATTCTGGCGGCCGTTCCGGGGAACGCGCCGCGCTTGAAGGTTCCGCTGAGGTCGGCTGACGGCCCCTCGGGGTCGAGGGCGGGCGCGAAGCAAGAGAAGCGGTGCTCGATGCCGGCGAGGCCGGCCATGCGTTCGAATAGCCTCTTGCGATCGTCGGCCAGCATGGAGGCCGCGTAGCGCAGGTAGAACTGGTGTACTTCGTGCTCCGGAACCGCTGTGGCAATCCGGTTGATATAGGCGTTGACAGTCATGTTCTGTCTCCTGGGCGTCGGGCACGGAAGAACCGTGGCGCTGCTGTCGGAGGGGTTTTGCTTATCGGCACCGATATTGGGGCACCCGAGTTGGGCGCCAGCACCGGAGCGCCGGTGCCAAACACCGGTCTTGAGCGTTGCCTGTTCGATAAACGTTTCGCAAAACTGGTTTCGTCCCGGGACATGGCCAGTCAGCCCACACCGATGACCACCATCAGCCCGCCGCCGCCCTTCTCCTCGGCATTGTTGTTCGTGGTGTGATGCGGGATGTGGCAGTGGATGAGCCACTTGCCCGGACGCTGTGCTTTCCAGACGACGTCGTAGCGCTGACCCGGCCCGACATTGATGGTGTCGGCGAGGAAGCGGGCCGCGGGGGGAATCGTCTCACCGTCGCGGGCGACGACCTCGAAGGGCCCGCCATGGATGTGCATCGGGTGAATGAAGCCGTTGTTGGTGCCGATGAAGCGGACCTTCAGCGTCTCGCCGACCTTCATGCGGATCGTCTCGGTCGAGGGATAGGCCTTGCCGTTGATGGTGAAGAAGTTCGGCATGCCGCCGTCCATCGGCATCGACGGATAGGTCAGCCCCTCGCGCACCAGCCATTCCTGCAGCTCGATGACATAGTCATGATCGGCGGCGACCTCGTCGGCGGGATTGGCGGGATCGATGATCAGCGCGCCATAGAGGCCGAGCGCCTGGGTGCGGTCGGGCTTGGCGTGCGGATGATAAAAATAGGTGCCGTGCTGGGTGGCCGTGAATTCGTAGGAATAAGTTTGCCCCGGCTCGATCGGCGCCTGCGTGATCTCGGCCGGCCCGTCCATCTGGTTGGGCAGGATCAGGCCGTGCCAGTGCACGGTGGTTTCCTCCGGCAGGCCGTTGGTGACGTTGATGCGGACGCGGTCGCCCTGCCGGATATGGATGCGCGGTCCCGGAATCTGGCCGTTATAGGCATAGGCGTCGACCGCGACATCCGGCAGGATCTGCCAGCAGACCACCGAGGGCCTGAGTTCGAACACCTTCACACCGTTCTCCATGCGGAACGGCAGATCATGGTCGCCCTTGGCCACGAGGCCGTAGGAGGCCGTCACCAGGCGCGGATCGGCCGCCGCCATGTCGCGCATGGTGTCGGCTGGCGTGTCGCGGTCCATGATCATGCCTTGCGGCATGATCACCCCGCCGACATCGCGGGCCGACAATCGCAAGTTCAGCCAGTTCGCCGGGGCAACCATGCCGATGCCGAGCGCAATCAGCGACACCACGCCGAGCGCCGCGATCTGCGGCGTGGTGGCGTCCGACCGCATCTGGTGGCCACCGCTTCCCTTGTGGGAACCCATATCGTGGCCGTGCTCGTGATGGCCATGACCACTTGCGTCGGCCCGCTGCATTTGCATCTTCGCGTGTTGCCTCCCAGCAGGCGGCTCCCGCTTGTCTGTCTCGGCTGTTGGTGGGCGCTCGGTCATCAGGCCATGCTTCAGCCCGCGCGCGACCAGCCAGACATTGGCGGGATAGGCAAGCGTAAAACCGGCGATGACACCGATCGACATCACGCCCCAGAACAGAAGCTCCGTCGGCTCCATGGCGCGCATGTCACGGCCCATCATCAGAAAACTCATGACCGGCGCCATGCCGGCCATCATGAAATTCATCGAGATGAATTCGGGCAGGAAGCTCTTCTTCACATTTTGCCAGTAGCTGCCGCCCATCATTGATTTCATGAACAGCGACTGGAAGATGAACAGGCCGAAGGCAAAGCCGGCGAGGTATTCGACGATGAGGTCGAGCCACATCGGCAGGCCGAGCGTGGCGGTGACGACGGCGGCGAGGATGATGCCGGTGGCGTCGCCGGCCACACAATGGATGGTCGAGCCGACGCCCTGCTTCCAGAGTGGGCTGGTGAAGGCCTCATGCTCGCCGGGGCGCGGTTCCTTGTCGGACAGCACGTAAAGCAGCAGGCCGAGCGGGCCCATATAAAGCGTCACCAGGATGAAGCCCCATTTCATCACCACCGGCTCGGGATTGTTGCGATACTGGTCGAAGCCGACATAGAGCGTCGAGACGGCCGCCAGCGCGAACCAGGCAACGAGGAAATAATCGATCGGTTGGATGAGCATGATCCGGCCTCTGCTCGATGAAACGGCTGGTTGTATGCGCATGAACGCGGCCGCGCCCAGTCCGATCCATCCGCCGGAATTTCCGGCTCAAGCCGCTCGATCCGCTTGACCTTCCAGCAACTGGAACCCTTAGCGTCAACGGCGAGGTTTTCGGCGGGGCCTTTTCAATCGAGATCGAGGAGCGAAAAATGCATCGACGCGGCTTTCTGGCGGCAGGCCTGGCAACGGTCCTGTCGGGCTCGCGCGCGCTGGCGCAGATGAAGATGGACGGCGCGTCGGACATGGGCTCCATGCCCGGAACGGACATGGGTGACCATGCCGGCCATGACATGGGAGCGCAGGCCCCAGCCGTGCTGCCCGAGGGCGAGACGCTGCGCGAATTGCCGCCGCTGGCGAACGAAACCGGCCGGCCCGGCCTGTTCAGGGCGAGGCTGACGGCGGCGTCGGCCACAACGCGCTTTGCCGCCGACCGGGACACGCCGATCCTCGCCTATAACGGCATGATCCCGGGGCCGCTGATCGAGGCCTATGAAGGCGACCGCGTCGAGATCGCCTTCGCCAACCGGATTGAAGGCGAGCAGAGCACCATCCACTGGCACGGCATGCCGGTGCCGGCCGATCAGGACGGCAATCCGATGGACCCGGTGGCGGCGGGCGCGGACCGCGTCTACACCTTCGAGCTGCCGGAAGGCAGCGCCGGCTCCTACTGGTATCACCCGCATCCGCACGGCAAGACAGCCGAGCAGGTCTATCGCGGCCTTGCCGGCGCCTTCGTCGTCAAGGCCAAGGCGGATCCGGTTCCAGCCGAGTATGGCGACACCGTGCTTATGTTCACCGATCTTCGCCTTGCCGCCGACGGCTCGATGCCCGAAAACACCATGGCCGACCTGATGAACGGCCGGGTCGGCGACCATGTGCTGGTCAACGGCCAGAAGAACCCGCGGCTCGCCGTGGCGATGGGCGCGAAGCTGCGCCTGCGGCTCTACAACGCCACCAATGCGCGTTTCCTCAGGCTTGCCTTCGGCAACGCCGCGATGACGGTGATCGGCAGCGACGGCGGCCTGCTGGAGGCGCCCATGGCGGCCGACGAGATCCTCCTCAGCCCGGCCGAGCGCGTCGAGCTGGTCGTCGCCTTCGACCGACCGGGAACCGTCACGCTCACCACACTCGATTATGACCGCGGGTGGATGGGCCCGGGCCGGCCCGCGGACGCCGGGCTGACGCTGCTGACGGTCGATGTCTCCGACACGCCGGTGCAGGCGATGCCGACGCTGCCCGAAAGGCTGAGGCCAATCGCGCAGCTTGGGCAGCCCACGGTCAGCCGCCGCCTCGTCTTCACCGAGACCATGGTGATGAACGCCGCCGGCATGGAGATGGGCTTCCTGATCAACGGCAAGGCGTTCGACATGCGGCGGGTCGACATCGTGGCCAAGGCCGGCGAGACGGAGCTGTGGGAAATCGTCAACCAGGCCGACATGGACCACCCGTTCCATCTTCACGGCACGCAGTTCCAAGTGATCGAGCGCGAGCGCGGCGGCAAGGTCGCCAAGCCGCCCTATCTCGCCTGGAAGGACACGGTCAACGTGGCGCGCGGCGAGACGGTGCGGCTGCTGCTCCGCCAAGAGCGGGCGGGGCCGCGCATGTATCACTGCCACATCCTCGAGCATGAGCAGCTCGGCATGATGGGCATTGTCGACGTGCAGGCGTGAGGTTCCGCGTCGTTCTTGGGACGGCGATGCTTGTGCTCGCCGGCCCGCTGATCTTAGCTCCGTCGCCGGCAGACGGTCCGGGCGATCCCGCCGTGGCGGCGCGCCAGGCCTCGATGAAGGAGATGGCGGCTGCCGTGAAGGCGATCGCCGAAATGTTCGATGGCAGGCGCGCCTACGCACCAGAAGCTTTCAAAGTGGCGGCGGACACGCTCAGCGCCCGCGCCGGCCCTGCCCTGATCGCCGAGTTCCCCGCCCGCTCGCTTGGCGCGCCATCCGGCGCCAAACCGGAAATCGACCAGGCCCGGCCGGAGTTCGAGGTGCTCGCCAGCCATATCGGCCGGCTCGCCGAAGCGCTCGCCGCCAAGGCCGAGAATGCGCCGCCTGCGATCACCCGCGACATGCGCATGGGCGCCATGCTGCCGATGGATGGCGGCAGCCTGCTCGGCAAGCGGCCAAATGCGGCGGAGGAAAACCCGACGAAGATGCCGGCCGAACATCTCCTGCATCTCATCCTGCAGGATTGCTCGAGTTGCCATTCGAAATTCCGTCAAAAGGTGGAGTGAGGTACGTCCTAAGCAGCGCGGTGATCGGCAGGCACTGTTCTGCACAATTAGATCAGTTCGTGCTAATATGTTGTGCCATGCTCATGCACGCATGACAGGTTTAGGAGGATGCGATGAAAAAGATGAATCGCAGGTCTGCAATCGCTCTCGGTGTAACGGCTGCCGCGGTGGCGCCCCTGTTCACGACGGCAACGTTTGCGAAAACCAAGAAATACGGTGCGAACGAAGGCAAGGAGATCGCGCCCGGCGTCAGGGTGGTGGAAGTCGGCACCGGCAATTCCGACATTCCGGCCTATAAGAGCATTGCAATTGTCGACGTGGTGTTTCAGCCCGGAGCACACGCGCCGCAAAGCGTGATGGACAACGACATGGTGTGCACGATTACTTCCGGCGCATTCACCATCAAGAAGGTGGACAAGGAGTTCAAGCTCAAGGTCGGCGACGTGTACACCTGCGCCAAGGGCAAGACCGACGACGCGACGAATACAAGCAAGGAGGTCGGCGTCCATCGCATCGCCATGCTGATCCCGGCATAAAAAGTGATTCCTGCGTAGAAGACCGGGGCCGGTTCGGCGTTCGGGTAGGGTCGCTGAACCGCTCCAACCGCTGATCTGCTGGTCGCGGCTGCATATCGGCATCCACTATGCGGGTGACGTCATGGGCGGCGCCACCACCGGGGTTGCGGCCGCCCTGGCGGTGTGGCTTGGCTATCGAGAGAATTCACGTCTCGATGCCTTCGCTACGAAGATTCTGTAGAAGCTCCCGCTCCGATTCGATCGGCGCGCATCACAAAAGTGACGTTCTGATCACGCTATATGCTAGCCTCATGCAGCCAAGACAGGGTTCATCGTTATGGATGCCAGCGAACTGCAGGCCATAGGCGACACGATGATGCGCCTCGTCACCCCCGACATGACACCGAAGGAACTGGTCAAGGCCGTCCGCAAGGTGCATCCCGATGCCAAGAAGAAGGATATCGCCCGCGCCGCCTTCCACGCCATCATCGCCGATGCCAACCAGGATCTCGGCAAATCGAGGAGCCTGCAAGCCTTCGCGCTCGCCGAGCGCACCCAGCAGGCGGAATAGCGACCACCGACGATAGCTGCAAATTGCATCGATCGAATTGTGAGAAAATTAATCAGCGAATTCTAATATTATGGGTCAACCGGCGACGAACCCCATGACCAAGAACCTCGGCAACGCCAAGCCCAATGCTCCAGCGAGAGAGATGAAACCCTCGCCGCTCGGCAGGATCGCGCCGGCGCTTTTCCCGCTGGTGGTCGTCGCGCTCGGCTACTTCGTCGGCAAGCAGTTCTTCGGCTTCTGATCCAGGACTCGCTACCTTTCTGGTAACCGATTGCAAAACGCAATCAGATGTGCATCCTTGGCCTCGAACGGGTCAGAAGGAGGCGCCGGTGGCCAGGATCGTCTATTCCATGCTGATGTCGCTGGACGGCTATATTGCCGGGCCGGACGGAAGCATCGACCTGCCAGTGCCCGAGGAGGAATTGCACCGGCATTTCAACGAGGAGATGCGGCAAACCGCGATCGCGCTTTGCGGTCGGCGCCTCTACGAGACGATGCGTTTCTGGGACAGCGCCGACCGTGAGACCGGCGCCGAAGAGGTCGAGCGCGACTTCGCCCACGCCTGGCGCGAGACGCCGAAGATCGTGTTTTCGACGACGCTGCGCGAGGTCGGCGCCAATGCCCGGCTGGCGGATGGCGACGCCGTCGCGATGGCAAGATCGCTGAAGACGGAGACGGACGGCCAGATCAGCGTCGGCGGCGCCGAATTGGCCGGGCACTTGGCCCGCGCGGGCCTGATCGACGAGTACCGGCTCTACATGCACCCGGTCGTACTGGGCGGCGGCAAGCCGTATTTCCAGCATGGATTGTCGCTCGCGCTGACGCCGCTTGGCGCCGAGCGCCTTTCCCAAGGCGTGACGCTGCTGCGCTACGCACCGGCCTGAGCGCCGCAAGTTCAATACGCGCCAGCCGAAACAGAAGCGGGAAACGCCGGCGCCTCGGCCGTTTTGCGCCGCCCCCACTGCTTTGGTCCTAGGGCCTAGGTCGTTCTTGCCCTTGTATGAGCACAAGCGCATGTTCGAGGCAGCCGGCAGGCTCGCAAACTCCGGTCAGGCCCGGCCGCCGAACCCAATACACCCCCCCAGGCTGCCGGGCCGCCGGCGCGGCGGACGCCGCTCAAGCAAGCCTTCGGCCACATAACCTCCGATCCGAACCAATTCCATCGGCATGCCGGACACGTCCGGCCTCACGATCCGCTTGGACGCGTTCGAGACGCGATGGCGTGTCGTTGGGTCGAACCGGGCCTATCGACATCGAATTCTGCCGAGCACGCCCGAACCTGGGGTTTCAAAACCTGGCTTTTTACACGGCGACGGGCGGTTTCTCGATATTTTTATTTACAATGTCAAATCGGCGGGCGCCCGGCGACTGTTCTCCTACTAAAGGCCAATGCGCTGATGCTTGCGGCAACCCTTCGCAAGTTAAATCGTATTGCTGTTCAAGGATGCATTTCTTGTGGCAACGAGCTGGAGCTGCACATGGTGGCAGGCGAGCCAGACAGCGTCCGCGTAAAGGGCATCAACGGCCAGTGGATCGTGCGCGTCGTCGAGGGCGGAAGACTGACGCAGCTCGTGTTTGACATTCACGCGGAAGCCGAAGCCTTCGCAGAGGAGGAACGCCACCGGATCGGCCTGCCCGGAGAACCACCGGCCGAGGAGCCGGTCGAGGCAAGGCGGCGCGGCGGGCGCGGGCGTTAACACGATCCGGCACGTAAGCTCCTGGCACGATTGGCTCCACCTCCGCGACGGGTGTTTGCGCTTGGCGCGAAAATGCGGGAACAATCGGCGGACGGGGGAGTGCTGCCGATGTGCAATCTCTACAACATCACCACCAGCCAGGAGGCGATCCGCCAGTGGACTCGCACGCTGCGCGACCTGATCGGCAACCTCGAGCCTTCGATCGACATCTATCCGAACCAGCCGGCGCCGGTGGTGCGCAACGCCGCCGACGGCAGTCGCGAGCTCGCCACTTTGCGCTGGGGCATGCCGACGCCACTCGAGCGCATGCGCGGCAATGCCGATTCCGGCACGACCAACATCCGCAACCCGCAATATGGGCACTGGCTGCCCTATCTCGGCGTCGAGAATCGCTGCGTGGTGCCGGTGACAAGTTTTGCCGAACCCTCGCCCAAGCCCGGGGACAAGGACCCGGAAACCGGTGTCCAGAAGAACTTCTGGTTTGCGCGCAGCGAAGAGCTGCCGCTGTTCTTCTTCGCCGGGCTGTGGACGTCGTGGCACGGGGTGCGAAAGGTCAAGGAAGGTCCGGGCGACCACGAACTCTACGGCTTCCTGACGACTAGGCCCAACGCGCTGATCGCGCCGATCCACGAGAAGGCTATGCCGGTGATCCTGACCACGCTGGAGGAGACCGACCTCTGGCTCACCGCGCCATGGTCGGAGGCGAAGAAGCTGCAGCGGCCGGCGCCTGATGATGCGCTGGTGATCGTCGAGAAGCCGGCGACGCAGATCAAGTTTCCCACCGCGCCGCCGGCGCAGGGATCATTGTTTTAACCCCTCGCCTTCTGCAGCACCCAGATATAGCCCTTTGACGGGTGGTCCTGGTCGATGAACTGGGTCTTCACCTCCGTGTCCCTGCGGCCGCAGCGCTTGCAGCGGAAGCGGATGGCTTCGAGCGGCTTGTTCCAGCCGACCACCTTGGCCACGTCGTTCGCCTTGAAGCGGCCGACGTGGTAGCAGTGGCGGCATTCGACGATAAGCAGCATGTTGGCCTTGGCCGCTCGGCCAACGCTGTCCATGGGTCCGGCCATTTTCTCATGTCCGGTCTGAATAATCCTCGGGCAGGGGCAAGAGGCCGAGCCAAGCGGCCCGGAAATCGGGCTCCCGACCCGCAACCGCGCCCATCACCTCATGCAGCCTCTCCACCAAGCCGTTAAGCCGCCAGTACATTTCGCCATTGGTCTTGAGGTTGAGCTGCGCCGCCAGCACTGTCTGGCGTAGCTCCAGCGCGTCAAGGATGATCGCCTCCACGTCCGACCGGAACAATCTGTCATAGCGGCTTTTCCGTCTGCCCAATGCGGCTCTCCCTGATACCGAGCAACCGCCCCATCTCCTGACAAAATAGGAATCTCTTCCTCGCGAAGTCAATTCGTCCTTGACATTTTTGTTCACTTTTTGTTCACTTACTAATATGAGCTGAAGGGAGCAACGGATATGGACCATATCGTCAGGCTCGACAGCCGCCAGGAGGCCGCGCTTCAGGCAATCGCCGAGCGCTTCATCGCCGAGCACAATCAGTGAAGGCGCTGAAGGAGATGATCGTGCTCAACGGGCATTTGCAGGAGCGGCTGGAAGCACTCGGCGCGCCGAAGCGGGCTGGGCGGCAAGGTAGCTAACGCAGGACAGAGGGGCGCGAAGGATCGCGGCTTTGACAATTGGCGACCCTGAAGCCCTATGCCTTCACGCGCTTCAGCGCCTGCGCCATGCAGTGGATGCCGCCGCCGGTCTTGGAGATCTCGCTCATGTCGACGGCCGCGACCTCGAAGCCGCGCGCCTTCAACTGGCCGATCAGGCTCTTGCTGGAGGTCGGCGCGATCACCCTGTCCCTGCCGAGCGACATGAAGTTGCAGCCGAGCGCCATCGTGTCCTGGAACGGCACGTCGATGATCTCGTGGCCCTTGCCCTTCAGCCAGTCGACGATGCCGGGCTCGGTGCAGGCGAGGCAGACGGCGGTGAGTTTTTCGGCGATCGGCACCACCATCAGGTCGATATGGACATAATATTCGTCGATGAAGGCGATGCGGGTCTCCCAGCCTTCCTTGTCGAACCAGGCCTGCACCTGGCGCGCGCCTTCCTCCTGCGTGCGGGCGCCGCCGCAGCCGATCAGCACCACGCCTTCCTCGATGACGTTGAAGTCGCCGCCCTCGAAGGTACCGGCCGTCACCATGTCGTAGATCGGGATGCCAAGCTTCTCATAGGTGCGGATGGCGGCGTAGTTCTCCCCGCGGCGCCACCAGTTGGCCATGGCGGTGATGAAGGCGCCGTAGGGCGTCATGACGCTGGAGTCGCGCGAATAGACCTGCATCGGCAGTTCCGGCGTCGGCTCGTGCCAGTGGATGTTGACGCCGAAATGCTCGTAAGCCGCGACGAGGTCCTTGTGCTGCGCCTGCGCGATCTGGATGTTGCAGGGCGCCTCGCGCAGATGTTTTCTCGACAGCGAGCTGGTCGACAGATGCCTGAGGAAATTCGGCGAGCCGAGCAGGACATCGGTCAGCACATCGGTTTCGTTGGCGAAGCCCCAGGCGGTCAGCGGCTTGGTGCCGCCGTTGGGGTTGCGGCGCTGCAGCGAGAAGGGTTCGGCGACGATGCGATCATGGACGGTCATGGTGTTCTCCTCGAGCTGATAGTGTTCGTGTGTCATGCGGTGGA
This sequence comes from Mesorhizobium silamurunense, assembly GCF_014843825.1. Classification (GTDB taxonomy): domain Bacteria; phylum Pseudomonadota; class Alphaproteobacteria; order Rhizobiales; family Rhizobiaceae; genus Mesorhizobium; species Mesorhizobium silamurunense. The sequence goes on along the minus strand of NZ_JHQR01000363.1, from coordinate 14,271 downwards.
AGCAGCCGGGATCCACCAGTCGCGCCCGCGCGGCGTGGTGACATATTCCGGCCAGCGGAAGTTGATCGGCGGCTCGTAGTCGCAAAGCGGCGCGATCCAGTTCGAGCCGCCGACGCCCCCGCCGGTTCGCTTCACGAACTCGTCCATCGCGGCCTCGCGCGCGGCCCTGTCCTCGAGCACGCGCAACGCGGTGAGCGCAACCGTCTTGGCGGCGCAGGTCACCATCGGGTCGATAGTGGCTGAAATGCCGCCCAGCGCGTTCATCACCCAGGCCGGATAGGCATGGCCGTTCTCCGAGCGCAGCGCCGGACGGGCGACATAGAAACGCGCGGTCGGCGCGTGCCAGCTCATGTCGGTGTAGTCGTCGGAGGTCGAGTTCACCTGCGATGGCGGCAGATCACGGCGCAGGATCGCCTCGGCCTCTTGCGGCGTGATCAGCCGCTCCAGCTCGTCAATGAACGGGTTCTCGGTCGCCTCGCCGCCGGCATTGACCTGAATCTCGCGGGCGATGGCCCTCGCCTCCTCGCTCCATTGCGGCGGGCCGACGGCTGCGAGCGCCTGATAGGTGATGTCGGCCATGGCGTGACTGGCGAGGCCCGGCCGCGACTTCGACACCCAGTGCCGCTCGTAGCGGCAGCCGCTCAGCCTGGCGGCCGCTTCCGCATTGCGGTCGAGCACGGCGGTCACCTGCTCGGCCATGGCAATAGTCGGCACGCGGATCATGTACTGGATCTCGGCTAGCCCGGCCGGCAGATTGTCGGCGGTCGCCTGCCCCGCCGTCAGGATCGCCTCGCTGATCGACCAGCCGCCCTGATGCGGCAGCATGGAGTCGCGCAGCGCCTTGGAGGCCATGTACATCATCATCAGCGCGTCGTTGGCGCCGGGCGCCCTGACCGCCGAATGCGCCTGCGGGATCGGCGCGCCGTCATTTGCGCGAACCCAATTTTCGGGTTCGTCGCAGATAAAGCGGTAGATCATCGCGTAGGCCGCGCCGCAATGCGTGTCCCAGCGCGCCGTGTTGCAGAGCGGCAGCATGTAGAAGGGATGGAAGGAGATCATACCGGCCAGGCCGTCATAATAGCCCTTGGCCGCGTGGATCGGCTTCGAGCCCCTCACCTTCTCCGCCGGCTCGCCGGTGAAGCGCAGCGTGCCCTGGATGTTGTGCTGCTGCATCGCCGCCTTGGTGGCGAGCAGCCCGCCGAGGCTGCCGATGCCGAGACCCGAATGCGGATCGGTGTGGCCGCCGGCCTCGACGCCCAGGCCGGGCCGCGGGCGCTTCACCGTCGCGACGTCCTGACAGTTGCCGGGCACGGCGTCATATTCGGCATACATGCCGACGGTGGGCCCGTCGCCATTCGTCCAATGGGCGCAGAAGGCGGTCGGCATGCCGCCCGAACCTTCCTCGACCGAAAAGCCTTCGCGCTTCAGCCGGTCGACATACCAGGCGGCCGACTGGTACTCGCGCCAGGCGGTCTCGCCGAAATCGAAAATGGTGCGGGTCCAGGCCGACAAGAGCGGCTGGATGCCGTCGATACAGGCAAGCGCTGTTTCCTGCGCTGAAGTCGTCACCGGTTCCTCCATGCCTTAAAGAAAGCAGTGAAGCGGCCCATCAAAAAGTGATATGTTTTCCCGGCTCGTGCAAATTCGGTTCACCTGAGGCCTCTTGCGAATACCTTCCACGCAGGCGCTGCGCGCCCTCGACAGTTTTGCTCGTCACGGCAGCGTGTGGCGCGCCGCCGACGAGCTCCACCTCACCCGAAGCGCGGTCTCGCATCAGCTTCGGCTGCTCGAACGCGACCTCGGCTTCGATCTGTTGCAGCGCATCGGCAAGGGCGTGGCGCTGACGCCACGCGGCCAGCGCTACGCGGCCGATGTCAGGAAGGCGCTGACCGTGCTCGGCGACGCGGGAACGCACAACAGCGGCGCCGGCGTCGGCGGTTCCTTCGGCATCTCCTGTCCGCCGGGCTTCGCCTCGATGTTCCTGTGCACCCATATCGGCGAGTTCCAGCAGATGTATCCGGACGTCGCGCTCTCCGTGCTGACGCCGCGGCGGCTCGACGATGTCAGCAATCCGGAGGCCGACGCTTTCATCGCCTTCGGCGTCGGCAACTGGCCGAACCGGGCGGTGGAACTGCTTTGCGAAGTCTCCTTCACGCCGCTCTGCAGCCCGACGCTGCTCAACAAGGTCGGCGGCTTTTCCAAACCGGCCGACGTGCTGCGCGCCAATCTGCTGCATCTCAGCGACACCGAGGACTGGGCGCGCTGGCTGGCGCTGTCCAAGGTGGAAAATCCCGACACCGAGGGCGGCATCTTCTTTTCCGACATGAACCTCGTGTTTTCGGCGGCGATCGCCGGCCAGGGGATTGCCATGGGTGACGAGCTGACCGGCCGCCGGGCGCTGAGCGAAGGCCGGCTGGTCAAGCCGTTCGAAGCCACCGTCCCCTCGCCGCGCTCCTACTATCTGGTCTTCGAGCATGCCAAGGCCGGCCATCCGGTGCTCGATGCCTTCAGCGACTGGCTGAGGGCGAAGCTGTCGGAGAACAGGCTCTAATCTCCCCCTTGAGGGGAGGCGGCCGCGAAGCGGCCAGAGGGGGTCGTCTCACGTAGAGCGCCGGCGCCATCGGCGTCGCGAACGGCGTTGGCGCTTCACGCGCGGCGGCCCCCTCTGTCGCCTTCGGCGACATCTCCCCCTCAAGGGGGAGATTTGGCGCCACCCGTGAATCAAATTTGCCGATCAGGCGAAAACTATTCGGTTGCGGTGAGCCCCGGCCCTGCCTACGATTTGGACCAACGGTGAGGATAGACGCAGGATGCAGCAACCCGGCCGGGCCGCAGAGATCAAGGCGAACGGGATCGGCAAGAGCTTCGGCTCGTTCCGGGCGCTGGACGACCTGACGCTCGATATCGGCCGCGGCGAGTTCCTGACGCTGCTCGGGCCTTCCGGCTCCGGCAAGACCACTTTCCTGATGATTTTGGCCGGCTTCGTGCAACCGAGCGAGGGCCGGCTTTTCAGCGACGGCGTCGATATCACCGACCGCCCGGCCGAACAGCGCGCCGCCGGCATGGTGTTCCAGGGCTATGCGCTCTTCCCGCATATGAGCGTGGAACAGAACATCGCCTTCCCGCTCAAGGTGCGCAAGAAATCCGCCACCGAGATCAAGCGGCGCGTCGGCGAGATGGTTGAGCGCGTCGGGCTCAAGGGTCACGAAAAGAAGCTGCCGGCGCAGCTTTCCGGCGGCCAGCAGCAGCGCGTGGCGCTGGCCCGCGCGCTTGTGTTCGAGCCGGGCGTGCTTCTCCTCGACGAGCCCTTCTCGGCGCTGGACAAGAGCCTGCGCGGCCAGATGCAGGCCGAGATGAAGCGGCTGCACCAGGAGACTGGCACCACCTTCGTCTTCGTCACCCACGACCAGAGCGAAGCACTGGCGCTGTCTTCGCGCGTCGCCATCTTCAACCACGGCAAGCTGTTGCAGGTGGGCAGGCCGGACGAGGTCTACGACCGGCCGGACAATCGCTTCGTCGCCGAATTCCTGGGCGAAATCAACATGCTGCCGGTCAAGGGCGTCAAGCCCGCCGACAATGGCGCGACGGGCCTGTGCGAGGACCGCGCGGTCAACATGCGATGCAAGGCCGAGAAGGTCCGCGGCGACGCCATCCTGGCCATCCGACCCGAGCACATGTCGATCGCGCGGGAAGCGGCGGCCGGCGAGAACGGCATTGCGGCGACCGCGATCGCCTCGACCTATCTTGGCGCCGCGACCAAGCTCGACCTCACCACGCGCCAGGGCGCGAAGGTCACCGTGTCGGTGCCGAACGAGGTGGCGGCGGCAGCGCTCAGCAAAGGCAATTCCGTCTGGCTGACCTGGCCGGCCGAAAAAGGCTTCCTCCTTCCGGACGGAGGACAATGAGCACCGAAGCGGCCTGACATCGCCACACCGGCTTTCCGGATCAGATAAACGACAACAAGGGGAACTGACATGAGCGATACGAAGAAACAGACCATCGAATCCCTTGCCGAAAGGGCAAAGTGCGGCGAGATCTCGCGCCGGCAATTCGCGCAGCTTGCAGGCCTCGTGCTCGCCGGCACGCCGATGCTTTTGCGCTCGACCCAGTCCTTCGCCGAGACGAAAGGACTGGTGCTGGTGAACTGGGGCGGCGACGCCATCACGGCATACGACGCCGCCTACGGCCAGGCCTTCACCAAGGACACCGGCATCCCGGTCAAGATGGACGGCTCGGGCCCGACCGAAGGCGCGATCGCTGCGCAGTTCAAGAGCGGCGCACCGACCTGGGATCTGGTCGACGTCGATCCGTTCTCGGCGATCACGCTGGGCGGCCAGGGCATGCTCGAGCCGATCGACTATACGATCGTCGACAAGAAGAAGATGCGCGAGGGTTTTGGTTGGGAATATGCAGCCTCGACCTATTTCTTCTCCTATGTGATCGCCTACGACTCGCAGAAATTCGGCAGCAATGCGCCGACCGGCATGGCCGATTTCTTCGACGTCAAGAAATTTCCCGGTAAGCGCTCGCTCTACAAATGGGGCGTATCGAGCTGGGAGGCAGCCCTTCTCGCCGACGGCGTCGCGCCGGCCTCGCTCTATCCGCTGGATCTCAAGCGCGCGCATGACAAGATCGCCGCCTTCAAGGAAAACGTCGTCTCCTATTGGGGCGGCGGCGCCGAAAGTCAGAGCGTGCTGCTCAACGGCGAGGCCTCGATGGCGATCGTGTGGTCGACGCGCGCCTCGCTGATCGAGCAGGACTCGGGCGGCCAGATCAAGTTCATCTGGGACCAGGGCCTGATCTCGCCCGGCGCGCTCGCGGTGCTGAAGAACAATCCCGGCGGCAAGGAAGCGGCGATGAAGTTCATCGCCAGCACGCAGGATCCGCAGAAGGAGCTGGTGATGTTCGACAAGCTCGGCCAGGGTCCCGCAAACCCCGCGGCCGACGCGCTGATCCCGGCCGACAAGAAGCGCATCAACCCGGTCGATCCGGAGAACATGAAGAAGCAGATCCCGCTCGACATGGATTGGTACGCAAAGAACTACGGCGCCGCGCTCGACGAATATACCAAGATCATCTCGGCCTGATCAGGCCGAGATACCGAGCCGACATGAGAGGCACTCTCTCCGACAGGATGGGCGCGGCGCTGTTGATGGCGCCGCTGCTCCTGTTCCTGATCCTTGCCTATGCCTGGCCCTTCCTCGGCGTGGTGAAGTGGAGTTTTACCCTCCCCACGCCCGGCTTCGGCCAGTACCATGCCCTGCTCACCGATGACCTGGTTCAATCGGTGTTCATCCGTACGCTGCGCATCGCGGCGATCGTCACCGTGGTCTCGGTCACCGCCGCCTATGCGATCACCGTGGTGTGGGTGCGCGGCAGCCCGGTGCAGCGCGTGCTTGCCGAGTTCTGCATTCTGGTGCCGTTCTGGATCTCGGTGCTGACGCGCGCCTTCGGCTGGGTGGCGCTGTTGTCCAACCGCGGTCTCATCAACACCTGGCTGCAATCGATCGGCTTCATCTCCGAGCCGCTGACGCTGGTGCGCAACGAGTTCGGCGTCATCGTCGGCATGTCGCATTTCCTCATCCCCTTCGCGGTGTTCCCGCTGGCGTCCGCCATGCGCAGCCTCGACGAGCGCGTGCTCTTGGCGGCGCGCGGGCTTGGCTCCAGCCGCATGCGCACCTTCTGGACGGTGTTCGTGCCGATGACGCGCTCCGGCATCATCGGCTCGGCGCTGATCACTTTCGTCTTCTCGCTCGGCTTCTTCGTCACGCCAGCGATCCTCGGCGGCGGCCGCAGCGTGATGATCGCGGAGCTCATCTACCTGCGCATCTTCCAGAGCCCGGATTGGGGACTGGGCGCGGCGATCAGCGTCGTGCTGGTGGTGTTTGTCGGCGCGCTGATGGCGCTCGTCTTCCGCTACGTCAAACCGAAGCAACTGGTGTAGCGCGATGCCGACCTACCGCCCCGGTCCCGTCTCGCTGGCGCTCGCCGTCCTGGTGGCGCTGTTCCTGCTTATGCCGTTGCTCGCCGTCATTCCGGTGTCGCTGACGCCGAGCCGCATGCTGACCATGCCGACGGGCGAACTGTCGCTGCGCCATTATCGCTCGCTGATCGAGGATCCGCGCTGGCTGGATTCCATCCTGCTTTCGCTGCGGATCGGCGTGGTGAGCAGCGCGCTCTCCACCGTGCTCGCGCTCACGTTCAGCCTGGGCGTGTGGATGTTCCAGCCGCGCTTCACCGCCGCCCTCGTCGGCTTCGTGCTGTTGCCGATGGTGGTGCCGCCGGTGGTCTCGGCGGTGACGCTCTATTTCCTGCTCACCTCGGTGTCCGGCATCTCGTCCTTCTTCGGCTACGACACATGGCTGGGTGTGGCGATGGCGCATTCGGTGATGACCGTGCCTTTCGCGACGGTGCTGATGCTGGTCTCGCTCAGCCAGCTCGACCGGCGCATCGACCTCGCCGCGCGCGGGCTCGGCGCCAGCGTGTGGGAGCGCACGACACGCGTCATCATGCCCAACATCAAGTTTGGCATCGTCACCGCGGCGCTCCTCTCCTTCGTGCTTTCCTGGGAAGAGATCGGCGTGACGCTGTTCATCACCTCGGTGAACGCGATCACCCTGCCCCGGCTGATGTGGATGGGCCTGCGCGACAACATCGACCCGGCGATCGCGGCGCTCTCGGTGATCCTCATCATCATCACGGTGCTGGTGCTCGCGGTGCGCAGCGTCATCACGCGCCGGCAAGCTGCACCGTAAGAAACGAAAAGAGGCCCGCCGGGAGCGACGGGCCTCGTCAGGCGCCAAAGTGGAAGTTCGGCTCCTAATGATCCGGGGGTGTGGATCGCGCACAGCCTAGCCAACAGAGGCCCGACGGTCGATTTACAAATCCGTAAACTTCGGGCCGGCAAGAGCAAGCGGCGTCGACAAAAAGGGTCGCACTATCATCGCCTTGCGAGCATCCGAGAGCACGCCGGTGCGGCGCCCTTCAATCAAAAGTGATGGGAACGCCGGCGCGACGTCGAGCCGGACCGGCATAGCGACGGCCGCTCCCGCCATGCGAGGCGATCAGGCGAGCGCTCAGAGGGTTACCGATTTCCCGGCAGCATTCTGGTCAGGATCGTGTCCCGGCGAACGAAGTGATGATAGAGCGCGGCCAGGGCGTGCACACCGGCCACGATCAGTATGCCGTTTGCGCACAGCGAATGCAGTTCGCGAACGGTTCGCGCGGTCGCTCTGTCCGGGGCAAACGGGGCCGGCACGATGAACAGACCGAAGAAGCTCAACACGTCGCCCCTGAACCAGGTCAAAAGGATGCCAAGGACGGGAATCGCGACGAGCAGCGCGTAGAGAATGAAATGCCCGATCCTGGCGGCGGTACGCTCCGGGGCAGGCATATCCGCCGGCAGGCGCGGCGCTCCTCTCATGCCGCGCAGGACGACCCGCCAAAAGACGAGCGCGGCGAGCAGAAGTCCGAACGAAATATGCAGCCGCCAGACGGCGTCGAGGGTCGGATCCCCGCGGGGCAGCAGGTCTTCGCCATAGGTCAGGGCGTAGAGCAATACGACCAGGGCAAAGAGCGCCCAATGCAGGAACTTTTGGGTGGACGTGTAGGCGTCACTGGGCATTCGGCGCGGCTCCGTGAGGCGCGTCGCGCAGAAACGGGTTCAGGCGACGCGTTTTAAGTCTTTGTTTTGATGCATGTCGTTTTCCCAAAACCGCTGCGCACTTTTGGGCGACATGCATCAGACAGACAGCCGCTGTCTCAAGCGCATTCCCGGCGAACTTGTGGCCGCTAAATTACGAATTTGTAATGGGAATTACGGATCCGGAATATTCCGGCCAAACAATAGGCAAAAGCGGATACGCGGCGCCGCGCGGCGCGTTGCCATCCCGTTTGCATCCGCGCCTTTAGAAGGCACCGCGCAGGCGAAGACCCTCAGGCCTTCGCCTGCGTCGCAGCCGATCAGGCGGCCTGCGGCCGCCGCATCCTTTCAACCAGAGCCTGCCGGGCCGGGCCGGCGAGCGGCCTGTCCATGGTCAGCAGGCCGTCGAGGAGAGCGAGGAGCTCGCGCGCTGCGGACGACTTGCAGGAGTAGTAGACCATCTGGCGGTCGCGGCGGGTGTCGACCAGGCCAAACCTGCGCAGTTTGGCCAAGTGCTGGGAGAGTGCGGACTGGCTGAGTTCGACCTTGTCGGCAAGCGTGCCGACCGACAGTTCGCCCTCGGCCAGGTAGTTCATGATGAGCAGACGCTTCTCGTTGCCCATCACCGCAAGAAAGGCTGCGGCGCTTTCTGCGTTGGCGGTAAGTTTCTTCGTCACCATCGATTTCCCCATGTCCATGCTCTTCCGAGGCCATGGGGGCAATGGCTTCAGAATTCCAGAGCATTTGGTGGGCCTGCTCCGACACGGAACCTGCCCTGCTTCTTTATTCGACCAAACCCCTTCGTAACCCGGTTGCCACCACGTCGGGATATTGGCCTCGGACAGCATGCGCCGCGTTGCTGCGTGACGCAAGTTGGCGCAGACTCGGAATAATTCCGCGCCGCTAATGAGTATCAGCGCTTCGTTGTTTCAGCAAGGATATAGCGAAGCTGGCCCAGTATCCGGCATGCCTCCGGGCAAGACAATGGGACGAAATCCCATCGGCCGGGGCGCCACGACGCACATTGTCGCCATCTCCTTGAGACTCACCCTCGTTTCGGAACCCGTGCTAATATTAGCCGGGGCAGAAAAGGGGGACATGAGCTGAAGGAGGAGGCCCGTGTCCAATATGTCACAAAACACGTTCACACCCGCCGAGACGGCCCTGTTCGGGCGCGTCTTCGAGAGCGGGCGAGTCGATGGAGAAACCGAAGAGCAGAAGGAAGCGCGCGCCTCGCGCATCATCGCCAACTACATGGCCGGCATCACCGATGAGGCGGAACTCATCGAACTGTCCCGCAAACCGCTCGGAAGATAGACAGGAACCATCTCCGCTGCCGGCGCGCTGCTCACATCCTGTTGAAATATCGGGATGAAACCTGCCGGGCAGTTGCGCGTTTATCATCCGCTCACAATGCATCAGGGGTTTCGCGATGATCCAGGGATGGTTTTCCAGGCCGGTCGAAGTCGCCGTCGGCGTGGCAGGCTCGATCCGACACATTTCCAATGCGCAGCAGGCCGTGGAATTGCTGACGGGCCAATGGCGCGACGCCGGCAGCGCGCAGCATGGCGCGGCGCTGCGCGCCTGCCGCCGGGCAATGAGCGGCGACGTTCCGGCCGACAATGCCAGGGAAGCCTTCATCAGCGCCGCGCGCGAAGCGCATGTGCTGGTCGAATAGGCCCAAGGCGGTACTTGACGACCTGCCTATCGGTAGAAGAGCCACAAAAGCACCACCACCGCGAACGCCGCCGGGGAAAGCAGGATTGCGGCCCGCAAAACGCACATGGGCAGGTAGAGCGGATTGGCCATGCCTGGCGGTGCCGGCACTTATCGGTTGCGCAATTCGACGGGGGTTTTGCGCGAATTTGCGGCTAGCCGGCGCGCCGGCCGAAACCGCTGCTTGGCGCCCGCTTCGGCGTGCGAACGGCTGCGCTCAGCCTCCTCATAGAGCCCGAAAGCGGTCGCCATCAACGTGGCGACGGTCATGGTGGATGCAAGCACGGCGATCAGCATGAGAGGTTCCCCGCGTTTCAACTGCGTGTCGGATCCCGATTATCGCCGCGGGCGACAGCGCAGCCAGTGACTTTGGTCACGTGTTTTTGCGCGGCGCGCCGGTAAAATGAATCCCGGCTGTGAGCCGACCCGGACGGCCGATCGCCGACCTCAAAATTCTTCGGAACATTATCGGGAGTGGATGGTTAATGCGCGGGTCCGCCAATCATCCCGGACCCGCATCCCAATAGGCGCCTGCCGGCGCCGTCGCTCGATCAAAAAGACCACCATACGAACGGAGTATGTGATGAACGACGTCTGGTTTTCCGAGCCGGTCGTGATCGATTTCGAACCAAGCGGACAACACAAGGTCTCGAGCTGCTTCGAAGCAGTCGAATGCCTCGACCAGCGCTGGCCAAGACGGGCGCGCGACGGCGCCTGGCGGTCGGCAAGCCGCGTCTGCCGCGACGCACTCGACGGCTTGAGAAGTCCCGTCGAAGCGCGCAAGATCCTGCGCAGAGCGGCGAAGGCCGCCGGCCTGCTGGCCTGAAGCGCATCGCGGTCCCGGGCGGAGAAACGGGCACCCGGATCGTGTCGAGTTGCCCCCGGCCCTCGGCGGTCCGCAAGCCGAGAAAATTTCGGAACATCGCAGCCGCCGACCTGTTTCTTCCCCGTAGTCTCCTGACTACGGGGTTCCAGACCCAAGCCGAGTCCGTTCCGACTTCCCATCGCCGGGGCGGGCTTGATTTTGCGCTGGGCAATCTGGACGGAAAACCGCACCGCGGCCGACGTATACTGGAGAGCGTTCAGAGCGCATCCCACGGGGTACATGAAAACGTCGGCCGCCGCGCTTCAGGGCGCCTTTTTGTTCAGGCCCTTTCATTTTGGCGAGTTGGGCCTCCGCGTTCAACGCGAAGACCGGGCCGTGGTGAACGGGAGGTTACTATCCACAGGATGTCCCGATCGACCCGGACCGTTTCGCCGCGTCGATCAGCCGAACCCACCGAGCACTTCCGGGAATTGAACCGCCATTGCCCTGTCGTCCGCCTGCCTGGCGTAGATCTGGTGCATTTTCGCCCCGTCATAGCGCGCGCGGCGGCGATGAACGTCCCTGCCGAAGAGGCCTCCCAAGACGTCGAAACGGCGCCTGAAACGCTTCAGCAATCCGCGTTCGAATGGGAACCTTTGCCGAAAAGGCTCACCCCATGGCGTATCCTTCGCAAGGTCGCGGTAAACCGCCAGTGCCTCGAGTTCAACATCTATTTGCTTTTCCCATGGCTTGCTGCCCGCAAAGTGGCGCGCATAGGCTTGCGGGAATCGATATTCCCTGCTGACCGACATCAGATTCCAGTTCGGGTGCATCGTCTGCCACTTGCCCTCGAACGCGACATTGAGCGCGTTCTGATCGTTCATTTTTCCATGAATGGCGGTCTGGCGCGTCCTCTCCAGGAGGCCTTCCGTGCGCACTGCGTCCATGTCGAAGACCACCACGCCGGAATTGAAGTATGGCGCGCCCGGCTGCATCCCGAGGCTTTTGCGATAAGACGGCCGGAAGTACATATAATCGTCGTGGGCCGCGAGCAGAGGCGCGCCAAGCTCCTGGCAGGCCAGGTCGTTAATGTCGCGATTGAACAGGACATCACAGTCAGTGTAGGCGACCCGGCCATAACCGTCGAATTGCGGTAGCAGGTCTGCGAACAGGCGGACATAGGCAGCGATGCTGTAGGTACCAAAACGGAAGCCAACGCGATCCATGAAGTCGGACACGTCGAGCAACGCTACTCTGTCGCCAAGCAGTCGCCTCGCGACTTGCATATCGCGCTCATGAGCCTTCACGTGGAGAATGAAGCCATCAATTGGCGCGGAAACATCCAATATCCGCCGCGCCGCCAGGCATGCATAGGGAAAATAATTGCTATCCGTGGCCAAGAAGTAGCATGGGCGCTGCAAGCCAGCCTCCGTGATATCGAGCTTCGCATGATGGGTCGATCAAAAATCGATCGCGATTATCCGGCTAAGCCACCCGAATGTTTATCCCAGCCGCACTACACCCGAGCCGGTGCCTGCCACAAAATGCCTGTCGATGAAAGGCTCGATGGGGCCGGTGAGCGTGCCGGCTTCCCTTTTGATCTTATCGTCATCCCATTCCCACCACCGGATTGCCAACAGCTTGGAAATCACATCCTCAGAAAACCGGTACCTGATCAATCGGGCCGGAGACCCGCCGACGATCGCATAGGGCGGCACGTCCTTGGTTACCACAGCCCCTGCGCCGACGACCGCGCCATCGCCGACTACGACCCCCGGCAATATTATAGCGCCGTGGCCAATCCAGACGTCATTGCCGATTGTGACGCCACTCGGTTTGCCGCCATTTCCGACGGGATCGGATTGCTTTAGCATCCGGCTGTGGATCGGAAATGTCGTGGCGCGATCGGTCAAATGCTGACCGGAGCACATGAAAAGCACTTCACCCGCGATCGAGCAGAAAGCCCCAACCGTCAGCGGGGCCTCCTTCGAGGCGAAAAAAACCTTCCGCCGTGACACACCATAGGTGTGGCGTCCTACCGTCACGTATTCCGGCAGTTTCGAGCGAGCGTTCCTCAACCAGTCGGATAATACGGACATTCTGAAAGCCTACCCCAGCACAATAACGACATAGCCGCAGACGGACCAAATCCACAAGCCTGAGGTTTCACAAGCCGGGCGAGTGATCTTCAGGCTGGGAGCAGATTGCCGAAGATACCGGTTGCAGCCTTTTTCGTCTGTTGGCGCTGTGTTTTGCGGTGGATTGCGCCTGGGAGTGTTGCTAGTGGAGCGAACGGCCCGCTCCACTTAATCGAATGAACGACTTGACCGAATGAATGACCTCTTTGGTTACATCGCCTATGGCGACAACGAGCTCTATCACTTTGGCGCGCTACTCAGCGCGCTTAAGCTTCTGCACCATTGCCCCGGCGCCAGGATAATCGTCGCAACTGACAGACCGGCATTCTTTCGCGGATACCCGCTTGAGACGATACTTGTGAGCGCCGAGAAGAAGAACGAGCTATCCTTCGATTGGCGCTACCATTTCGGCATCAAGGCTGGCGGCCTTATCGAGCTTTTGAAGCGCGCTGACCGATTGCTTTTCATGGACACGGACATGTACCCGGTCGGGAATCTATCCCGTGCCTTCGAGGCCATTACGCCCTGCAATTCAATCATGCGTCTTTGCGAGGGGCCGCATGCTTGGTGCCCGCGGCTGGAGGGCAAGGGTGTTCGGGTCGGCGACTATGTTGTGACCGGCCATGAGCCGATGTGGAATAGCGGCATCCTCGGCGTGCATCGCGACAACCTTCCTGCCCTGCTCGACGCCTATCCTCCGATCCTCGCCGTTCATGAGATCGCGAAGATAGATGCTGCTGAGCAGTTCTGCATTGGGATCGCCCTATCCCAAGATGGCCGAACCATCAGCCCGCATCGCCTGAAAATCAGGAACTACAACACGCGGGGCAAAAAGCTGTTCGCCGGGCCGCGCGTTCGTAAATTCTTCAATGTCTACGGCGACGCGCCAATTGCTCAGCAAATTGCAGAAGCCGCTCGATATCGTCTTTGGCGAACGCCTGTAGACTTATGGCACCAGCGACAGATGTGGTCGCGTTGACTCCGGCCATTCGTTCGGCTGTTTTTCGCTTCAAGGCAAAAGAAGAATATCGCGCGGGTCAGACAGATCGCGAATATCGATCTCCCTCTCCTGCTTTTCGTTAAGGACCACGCACCGGCTGTAGTATCGCGACAGGTATTCGGTCATTTCCTTGATCTTTACAGCCCCGTACCTGACGGGCTGACCTCCATGACCGTGGCGATTCGATGCTCAACCAGATCGCCGGCCGATCGTCGGCGAACACCCCTTATGCTGCGCGCAAAGTTGGAATAGCACTCACATCCACTTCGCGCTCGGCATGCCAGGCGTCATAGGCAGCCTGCATACGAAGCCAGATGGCGGCGCCATCGCCGAACATCTTTCCAAGCCGCGCCGCGACGGCCGGCGATACCGGCTTCCTCTCACGGGTGATGTCGTAAAGCTGCTGTCGCGAAATGCCCAGCAGCCTGGCAATCTCCACCTTGGTCTTTCCGGTCGCCGGGATGATGTCCTCAAGCAGCGCTCCCGGGTGGGACGGGCCGCGCTCGATCGGACGCTTCGGCTTGTGCTCGCTCATAAACAGACGTCTCCAATCTGTCCGCCTCAGTGATATTGCTCGAAGTCGACGCGGGCGGCGTCCTTGCCGTCGAATTCGAACGTGATGCACCACGGACCGTTCACATGGACCCTGTAGCGTGTCGGGTCGAAGCCCTTCAAAGCATGAAAATCAAAACCCGAAAGGTTCATGTCTTCGGGCCGCTCGGAGGCTTCGAGACGGTCAAGCCTGACAAGGATACGCTGGTGGTCGATCTTCCCGGTCTTGCCGGCTGAGAATAGGTCCGCCAGCGCCTTGCTCTTGAACGACTCGATCATACCGTCATGTAAGCAAATAGCATACACACGTCAAGGTTTCGTAAGCGAAAAGCATACACAGATGGACTGACGACTTCGAGATTGTTCTGCCATTCTCCAGATTGGGAAACTGTGCCCTTCCCGAGAGATGGGTGACAGT
>NZ_JHQR01000362.1 GCF_014843825.1 Mesorhizobium silamurunense | reverse complement strand
CTGGCGCTCGGCCTTGGCCGCGATGCGGCACGCTGCACCGCGCTCGAAGCCACCGGCCATCGCATCGTCCGTCATGATCTCGCGCAGCCGCTCGATGGCGCGCTCGATCCGCGGCTCGACAGGGTCGAGCGGGTCATCCATTGCGCGGCGCTCTCGGCGCCCTTCGGCCGGCTGCAGGATTTCGTGGCAGCCAACGTCGCGGCGACGCGAAACCTTCTCGACTTCGCGACGCGGCAAGGCGTCAGCCGCTTCGTCCATATCTCCAGCCCGTCGGTCTGCTTTGCCTTTCGCGACCAGCTCGGCCTGACCGAGGACATGGCCTTGCCCGATCCGGCCAACCACTATGCCCGCACCAAGCGGGAGGCGGAGAAGCTCGTGCTTGCCGCGCCTTTGGTCCATCCCGTGGTGCTGAGGCCGCGCGGCATCTACGGTGTCGGCGACCGCGCGCTGCTGCCGCGGCTGATCAAGGCGGCGAAAAGCCGGCCGCTGCCGCTGTTTCGCGACGGCCGCGCCGCGATCGATCTCACCCATGTCGACGACGTCGTCGATGCGGTCATGGCGGCGCTCGCGGCACCCGAAGAGGCCGAGGGCCAGATCTTCAACATCTCCGGCGGCGAGGTGCTGCCGGTGCGCCGCATCGCCGACGAGGCTTGCTCTCGTGCCGGGCTTGCCGCGCGCTGGCGGCCGATGCCGCTGCTGCCGGCTATGCTTGCCGCAGGCCTTATGGAGGCGGTGGCACTCAGGCTGCCCGGCCGGCCGGAGCCGCCGGTCACCCGTTATGGGCTCGGCCTCTTCGCCTATGCCCAGAGCCTGGACATCTCCAAGGCGAGACGCGTGCTTGGCTGGAGACCAAAGGTTTCCTTCGAGCAGGGGCTCGACCGCACCTTCGCCGGCGTTGCGACGCCGTGAAAATCGTCTTCGCCAACAGCGCCTGGGTCAGCGCCGCCGAGCGGCTGATCCTGCGCGGCGGCAGCTGGCAAAGTGTCAGGCTGCGTGTCCGCTACGGGCTGATCTTCCATCCCACCGCCGGACCGGTGCTGGTCGATACGGGCTATACGCGGGAAGCGCTTTCGGGAGAGCGACGCGGCCGGATGCTGCGCCTCTATGGCGCGTTGCTGAAGCCCGAACTCGACGCCGCCGGACAGGTCTTGCCGGTGCTGAAGCATTTCGGCCTTTCGCCCGATGACATAGGCACCGTCATCGTCACCCATTTCCATGCCGACCACATTTCCGGACTGTCGCTGTTCCCGAGGGCGCGCTTCATCGCCAGCGATGCCGCCTGGACGCGGGTCAAGGCGCGAACGCCGCGCCAGAATTTGCGCCATGGCATCTTCACCGAGCTCTTTCCGACTGATTTTGAAGCGCGGTTGAACGGTCTATCCTCCAAGCCGCGCGTCGAAGCGCGCGACAGCGCACTCGGTGGGGCCGACCTCTTCGGCGACGGCAGCGTGATCGCGATCGATCTTCCTGGACATGCCGACGGCCAGTTCGGCCTGTTGTTCGCTGGCCTCTCGCGGCCGCTGCTCTACGCCGTCGATGTGCAATGGCTGCTCACCGCCCTGACCGAAAACCGCACGCCCGGCTTCCCGGCTACGTTGATCGCCGAGGAAGCCGGGGCAATCGAGCCGACCAGCGCCATGCTGCGGCGCTTCATGGGCACGGGTGGCGAGGTGATGCTCTGCCATGATCCTGCGCCGACATCCTATGATTTCGCGACGAGCAATCCGGAGGCGGGATGAACGCGCTGGCGGAAGCGATCGGCTCTTTTGCCGTAACGCGCTGGGCATCGCGTAAGAGCCGCGCCGACTTCGAGCGATGGCAGGCGGCGGCCTTGCGCCGTTTCCTCGATCGCGACCTGCCGCGCGCGCCGTTCTACGGCAAGCCGCCGGCTCGTCTCGCCGACCTGCCGGTCACCGACAAGGCGCTGGTGATGGCGCGCTTCGAGGATTTCAACATCCATGGCCTCACCGCCAATGAGGCCTGGGCAGCGCTGGCGCGCGACGGCCGCGCCGGTTCGCTCACAGTCGGCGCCAGCACCGGCACGTCTGGCAATCGCGGCCTGTTCGTCATTTCAGAGGCGGAAAAATACCGCTGGCTGGGCGCGATCCTCGCCAAGGGGGCGCCCGATCTTCTGTGGCGCGGCATGCGCGTCGCCGTCATCCTGCCGCAGAACACCGGGCTTTATGACAGCGCCCGCAAGTCGAAGCTGATCAGGCTCGCCTTCTTCGATCTGACGCTCGGGCCGGAACACTGGCGCGAAGCGCTCGAAGCCTTCGACCCGACGGTGATCATTGCGCCGCCGAAGATGCTCAGGCATTTCGCCGCCGAAAGTTTCCAACTCCAACCGAAACGCATTTTCTCGG
Organism: Mesorhizobium silamurunense; assembly: GCF_014843825.1. Taxonomy (GTDB): domain Bacteria; phylum Pseudomonadota; class Alphaproteobacteria; order Rhizobiales; family Rhizobiaceae; genus Mesorhizobium; species Mesorhizobium silamurunense. The sequence continues at coordinate 4,478 of NZ_JHQR01000362.1, read as the reverse complement.
CCGCCGAGACGCTCGATCCGGTAGACCGTCCGGTCATCGAAGCCTTCTTCCGGCTCCCGCTCGACCAGATCTATATGGCGACCGAAGGCCTGTTCGCGGTGACGTGCCGGCAGGGCGGCCTGCACCTTGCCGAAGACTCGGTCTTCTTTGAATTCGAGCCGGCGGGCGAGGGGCTGGTAACGCCGCTGGTCACCGCCTTCCGCCGCCGAACGCAAATCATGGCGCGCTACCGCATGAACGATCTGCTGCGCCTCTCGGAACAGCCTTGCCGCTGCGGTTCGCCGCTGTGTTGTGTGGACGAGATCGTCGGCCGCATGGATGATGTCTTCCGCCTGTCCTCGAAAGGCGGTCCGATCCTCGTCACGCCCGATGTGCTGCGCAACGCCGTGCTCAAGGCCGATCGCCGCATCGACGATTTTCGGCTCGTTCAGATCGCGCCCGATGCGATCGAGCTGAGACTGCTTCCGACGCTCGCCGATGAAGCTGCCGCCTCCGCACACCAGGCGGTGCGCGCGCTTCTTGAAGCGCGAAAAGCAACCGCGACCGTCACTCTCATTCGCGCGCCGCTGCCGCTGGAGACAAGCCGCAAGCTGCGCCGCGTCGAATGCCGGCCGGAGCGGGCTCCATGAGCCGGGCGACCGTCATGGAAAAGCCGATCCAACAGGCCGACCGCGTCGAAAACAAGCCGGCCAAGGTTGACGCTTTCGTCCGGTTGTTCAACGAGGTGCCCGTAAGCGACCTCGTCGCCAATCTGATGACCAAAGTCGAAACTTTTGAGATCGCCGGCCGGACGTTTCCGCTGACGCTCAACGACGCCGGCGAAGCGCCGAACTGCTACATCTGCTGTCCGTCCAGCGCCTATATCGACTATGCGATAGACGAGACGCGCAATTTTGCGGGCCACCTGTTGCTGCGCCGCGCGCTTCAGGCCCTCATCGGCACCTGCACGCCGCTGGTGAGGGCAAGCGGCCTCGATCATCAGGTGCAGGTCAACAACTGGCTTTATTCGACCAATCCGGTGCCGCTGCTCGATCGGCAGACGGTCGCCGCACTTAGAACGGCGATGGTCGCGCGCTTCCCGGATCGTGCCATCGTCATCCGTTCGCTGAACGAGATCGCCGATCCGGCGACCATTGCCGCGCTGAAAGCCGAAGGCTTTCGCATGTTGGCGGCGCGGCAGATCTACATCTTCGCCGACCGCAGCGCCGCACCGGCCATGACCAAAAACATGAAGCTCGACCGCAAGCAACTCGGCGCCACGCATTTCGAGCGGGTCGGCGATGCCGATTTCACGGAGGCCGACTATGCGCGCGCCGAGCAGCTCTACAAGATGCTCTATCTCGACAAATACACGCCCTTAAATCCCCATTACACAGCTCGCTATATTGCCGAGATGCATCGGCGCGGCATCATCAGCCTTGCTGGTCTGCGCCGGCCGGGCGGCGAGCTGGTCGCGGTCACCGGCCTGTTCGAGAACGGCGGCACGCTCACCCAGCCGATCGTCGGCTACGACACCAGCCTGCCGCTCGGCGAGGGGCTCTACCGCATGGTGATGGCGATGGGGCAGGACCATGCCACGGCGCGCGGCCTGTTCTTCAACATGAGCGCCGGCGCGGCAGGCTTCAAGCGCCTGCGCGGCGCGGTCGCCGCGGTCGAGTACAACGCCGTCTATGCCGGCCATCTTCCGCGCCGCCGGCGTCTGGCGATCCGCTTGATGGAGAGCGTGCTGGCGAAGGTCGGCATTCCCCTGCTCAGGAGGTTCGAGCTGTGAGCAAGCGCGGGGACCGTAGCAAAGATCACTGGCAGGCGGTGGCACTGTCGGCCGACATCGGCAAGCGACCGAAGCGCATCCTGTTCGACGGCGCGCCGCTGGTGCTGTTCCGCTCCGCGCAAGGCATTGCCGCCTTGTTCGACCGCTGCCCGCATCGGCTCGTCGAACTCTCGACCGGCAAAGTCGTCGGCGGCGAGATCGAATGCCCTTATCACGGCTGGCGCTATGATGGCGAAGGCCGCTGCACCGCCATTCCCGGCCATGTCGGCGAGATGCCGGGTTACCGTGTCCGCCGCTACGCCGCGATCGAGCGCGACGGCGTCGTCTTCGTCTCGTCCGGCACGCCGCGGGGCGAGCCTTACCTGCACTGCATGCAGGGCAAGGACATCATCGTGCGGCGGGTGCGCAGCTCGACGCAGTCGACGGTTATCGATGCCGCCGAGAACATTCTCGACGCCACCCATACCCATTTCACCCACAAGGGCCTGTTGCGCGGCCTGACCTCGAAGCGGCACCTTGTGCGGGTCGAGGTGAACGGCGGCGAGGGCTGGGTCGAAGCCCGCTACACCGGCGAGGAGCGCCAGCAAGGCCTGATCAGCCGGATGCTGGAAGGCGAGCGGACGAAAACCATCGGCCGCTTCCGCTATCCAGGCATCGCCGAACTCGAATATTGGGGCAAGGACGGGCTGGTGCTCGCCACCACTTTCCATCTGCGTCAGGCCGACGAGCGCACCGTCGAGGGCGTCGGATGGCTGATCGGCCGGCGCCAAGGCCTGCTCGGCGGCTTGAAGGCGCTCGCCTTCAAGCCGCTCTTCACCATCGCGCTGCACCAGGATCGCCACGTGCTGAAATCGGCAAGCGACAACGCCCGTTTCGCGCCGCAGTCTATGCCGGTGATCGGCCCGCTCGATTTCCTGCGCCGCGACATCGCGGCAATCATGGAAGGCAAACTGCCGCCGGCTGCGAGTGAGTCGAAGGTGCACCAGATCGAACTGTGAATTAAAGTTCACGCAACTTGATTTGCTCAGATCTGTGAATTATAGTTTACGGATGATCGAGGTTCGGCAGACCGACGAATTCAGAAAATGGCTGCGGGACCTCACGGATATCCGAGCTGCCAGAAAGATCGCTCAGCGGCTCATCCGCGTTGAGGCCGGCCTGCTGGGAGACGCCAAGTTCTTCGAAGGCATCGGTGAGCTTCGGATCGACTATGGACCGGGTTACCGCTATTCATCCGGCGCGGCAACACGGTCATCATCTTGCTTTGCGGAGGCGACAAATCCTCCCAGGACAGAGACATCAGAAAAGCCAAACAGATGGCAAACGAGGTTTGACATGGCTCTCAAAACCACACCATTCGATGCCGCTGAATATTTCGACGACGCAGAGTCCCAGGCTGAGCTCCTTGTAAATGCGTTCGAGACCGGCGACGCAACCTATATCGCCCATGCGCTCGGCATCATCGCTCGCGCTCGCGGCATGACAGCCGTCGCGAGGGACGCCGGCGTAACCCGGGAAGCGCTTTACAAGGCGCTGAGCGAAAAGGGCGATCCGCGCCTCAGCACGCTCCTGGGAGTCACCAAGGCGCTGGGTCTCCAACTTTATGCCAAACCGACCAATCCCGATTCCCTCAGGACGTGAAGGATCGGGAAGCAACCGTTAGCCGGGCCCATTCCACTCGATATCCCGCGTCGACGCGACCTGCAGGCTGATGCGCTGGCGCCAGGCCACGCCGGCGATCTCGGCAAGCGCCGGCCATTGCGCCTTGACCGGTGCCGGGTCGCCCGGCCAGTCGAGCAATTCCTGACCATCGCGCATCGCCTTCCGGAAGCGAACGAGACCACCGAATCGCAAAGCCGCCGGCAGTCCGTAGACCCACATGGCAAGCCGCACCGTTTGCGGTGCGACCACATCGGGTATGACTTCCGGCCCGTGCCCCAGGACGGCATCGGCAAACCGCGCCGGATCGCGGAAGAAATGCAGGCCGCTCACGGCGCGCGGATTGCATTCCAGCGGCAGCACGTTTCCGTCCGCCTCGCACATCAGGTCGAAGGAAATCTGCCCGGTCCAAGACGTGCCGGCGACGATGCGCTCGACAAGCTCGCGCGCTGCCCCATCTTCGACTCGTTCGAAGAAAATGCCGGCGCCCTTGCCGGCGCGATAGAGCGAACGATAGAGCGCCAGCGCCTTGAGCCTGCCCTCGCGCGCCACCGCATAGGCGCTGATCTCGTCGCCATCGACGAAACGTTGCGCAACCCATGGCATGGCGGGCGAGGGGGCGATCGCATCGAGAAAATCCGGTGTCGGACGCAGCAGCACTTGGCTGGCGAAGCGCGACCAGACCGGCTTGAACACCAGTCCGCGCGAGCGGCCGCGCACGGCATGCAGATCGGCGGTCGATTGTAGCAATACCGTTTCCGGCACTGCCAGCCCGAGACGCTCGGCCAGCCGGATGAAGGCATGCTTGTTGTGGACTTCCGCCAGCAGCTCGATGCCGGGCGCGAATAGCTGCGCCAGCATGGCCCTGCTGTGCCAGGCCAGCGCGAGATGAAAAACCTCCTCGCAGGTCGGGATGACCAGCCCTATGCCTTCCTCGCGAACCAGCGCCTCGACCGCCTCGGCATAGGCCTCAGGCTCGAAACGCGGCGGCGGCAGGCGATGGTAGCGCGCGCAGGCCCTGCTTGCGGCGGCGATCGGGCGCGCCGGC
>NZ_JHQR01000035.1 GCF_014843825.1 Mesorhizobium silamurunense | reverse complement strand
GCCTCGCAGATGAAGGCGCTGGGCATCGGTGTGTCGACCAGCGTCGGCATCGGCGGCGATCCGATCAACGGCTCGTCCTTCAAGGACATCCTGGAGCTGTTCGAGCAGGACGACGAGACCGATGTGGTGATGATCGGCGAGATCGGCGGCCCGCAGGAGGCCGAAGCCGCAGAATGGGCCAAGCACAACATGACGAAGCCGTTGATTGCCTACATCGCTGGGCTCTCGGCGCCGAAGGGCCGCCGCATGGGCCATGCCGGCGCGATCATCTCGGCCTTCGGCGAGTCGGCGCAGGAAAAGGTCGAAATCCTGAAGGAGGCCGGCGTCACCATCGTGCCGACGCCGGCTGCATTTGGCTCGACCATCGCGAATGTGCTTGGTCAACGGAAAAAAGTCGCCTGACCGCTTCTGAAGCGGCGTTTACGGTCGTCCGTCGGTTTTGACGAGGGATTCAAATGAGACCACGCGTTATCGTCACGCGTCGCTGGCCTGCGACTGTCGAGCAGATTCTTGCTGAGCGGTTCGACACAACATTCAATCGGCATGATTCGTCGCTGACCTCTAACGAGCTCAGAGCCGCGTTCCGGGATTTCGACGCGATTTTGCCAACCGTCAGTGATCATTTGTCGGCGTCTGTCTTCCCAGATCAGAAGATTCGAACCAAGGTCATCGCCAATTTCGGTGTCGGTTTCAGTCACATCAACACCGATGCTGCGCGCAAGCATGGCATCGTGGTTACCAACACACCTGGGGTACTTACCGATTGCACCGCCGACATCGCCATGTGCCTGATGCTCTCGGTCGCTCGTCGGGCGGGCGAGGGTGAACGTCAGTTACGCGCCGGCGAATGGGCTGGTTGGTGTCCGACGCATATGATTGGCACCAAGATCTCAGGCAAAACGCTTGGTATCATTGGAATGGGCCGCATCGGCAAAGCGACGGCCCGACGTGCGCGGTTCGGCTTCGGCATGAACGTGGTCTTTTACAATCGCTCGAAGGTGGACGACGAAGAAATCGTTGCCATGGGAGCCAGGCAACTGTCGAGCGTGGAGGAGGTGCTCGCACAGGCGGACTTCGTGTCGCTCCACTGTCCTGGCGGCGCTGAGAACCGGCACCTTATCAACGCTTCCCGCTTGGCTGGAATGAAGCGCGGCGCCTTCCTCATCAACACCGCCCGCGGTGATGTGGTCGACCAGAACGCTTTGATCGAAGCGCTAAGGCGCGGCGAGATTGCCGGTGCAGGGCTCGACGTTTTTGACGGCGAACCTGCAATTCCAGAGCCGCTGAAGCATATGGAAAATGTCGTGCTTTTGCCGCACCTCGGCAGTGCCACCAAAGAAACCCGTGTGGCCATGGGAATGCGGGCAGTGGAGAATCTGGTCGCGTTTTTCGACGGGGGCCCGGTGCCGGATCGGATCGTGTGATGAGCCTCGACAGCTCGGCTTCCACCTGGGTCGAGCTGCGGATGCAGGCGTTCTATCTGTTTCGCCAAGGCATTGCCGCATCAAGTCCCGAGGCGGCGGTCGCGTCCGCCTTGAAAGCTAGAGAGTCCGACATCGCCGCCGCTCGCGGCGTCATCCTGATTGCCTTAGGCAAAGCGGCATGCCTAATGGCAGGGACGGCACTGCGGTTCGTCGGGGACAAGCTGCGCAGCGCATGTGTGGTCACCAATCGCGAAAACGTGTTGGACATCGAGGGCATTGAGGTCATTGTCGGCGGTCATCCGTTGCCAGACGAGGGGAGCCTCAGAGGCGGCAGCGCGATTGAAGAGGCCGCACGGTCGGCAACGCCTGACGATCTCGTGTTGCTACTGATCAGTGGCGGCGGTTCGGCACTTGTCTGTGCGCCAGTGCTCGGCATTTCGCTTGCCGACAAGGTGACACTCAACGAAGCCCTGGTTCGTTGTGGCGCCGACATTTCGGAGATCAATGCCGTAAGGCAGATATTCTCAAGACTGAAGGGCGGGCGTCTGGCGGAACTGACCTCAGGCGTTAGAACGCTGTCTCTGATACTCTCGGACGTGCCCGGCGATGATGTCGCCACGATCGCTAGCGGGCCTACAGCAAAGCCCGCGACCGGCGTCTCCGACGCCATTATCACTCTTCGAAGTCACAACCTGCTTCAATCGCTGCCTCCGATCTTGCGAAGGCGACTGGAAGATCTTGCCGCTGGCGAAGATCGCGCATGTGCGAGCTTCAATCATGTCGAAAATGTTGTGATCGGCAGCAACGCGATCAGCCTGCAGCGCGTGATGAGCGGTGCCGAAGAGCGCTGTTTCAGGGTCATCAAGGCCGCCGACTGGCTGAGCGGAGATGTTTCAGAGGCGGCCCTTGCTCTTCACCGCCTGGCTCTCTTGGCGGCGAGACATGACGGGCCGGTGGCAATCGTCGCCGGAGGAGAGACGACCGTAAGGGTACGCGGAAGCGGGAGAGGCGGACGCAACCAGGAACTGGCTCTTCGGTTTGCCCTTCTCAATGAACGACAACCGATCCCGCGTCCCTGGGTCTTTCTCAGTGGCGGCACTGACGGTCGGGACGGACCGACGGACGCGGCAGGCGCCCTTGTCGATTCCGGATCAACAGAACGGATGCGCCGGCGTGGCTGCAAGCCGGAAGCCCATCTGAGCAACAACGATTCCTACCCTGCATTGGCGACTTCAGGCGATTTGCTCCTGACGGGGCCCACGGGAACAAATGTCGCCGACCTGCAAATACTGCTGATGCAATAGCCTCGGCAGCCTTGAGGCGCTCAGGCGTCCCTTCTCGCCAATTATCCTGCGTTGTATCTCCAGCAGAAAATATTTACTGTTGGTAAAATGAATCAGTAGACGGCAGTGAACATGGCAACGGCTAAGGCGGGTAAAAGGCAGGCGGTAAAGGCGGAAAAAACGGGCGGCAAGGTGCTCGCCCCCGTCAAAGTGGTGGGTCCGGTAATCGTCAACCCGCCGCCACCGGCGCGCGGTAAGCCTCTCAGTCAGGATCCTCATGCCGTTCGCGACACTCGTGAGAACGTGCTTGAGGTTGCGATCGGCCACGAGGTTCGCTCCTTTCGCAAGAAACTGGACATCACCGTTGCCGATCTCGCTGTCACCACGGGCCTTTCGGTCGGCATGCTGTCCAAGATCGAGAACGGTATCACCTCGCCATCCTTGACCACGCTGCAGGCGCTATCGCGGGCACTTGGCGTGCCAGTGACAGGATTTTTTCGCCGTTTCGAGGAAGAGCGAAAGGCCGTCTTCGTCAAGGCAGGATCGGGCGTGGACGTTGAGCGGCGCGGCACGCGTGCTGGGCACCAGTATACGCTGCTGGGTCATATCGGTTCGGATACGAGCGGTGTTGTCGTCGAACCTTATCTCATCACACTGACAGAAGACTCTGACGTCTTCCCGACTTTCCAGCACGACGGCATGGAATTCCTCTACATGCTGGAAGGCGAGGTCGTGTATCGCCATGGCAACAATCTTTACCGGATGACGCCAGGTGACAGTTTGTTTTTCGACGCCGACGCGCCGCACGGTCCCGAAGAATTGACGCATTTGCCGATACGATATTTGTCAATCATCTCCTATCCCCACGGGCGCGGTAACGGCTGACGCAATCGGCCATTCATTGCGATACTGGCTATTTGTGAACGCGCGGGCCGCGCAGGCACCGTCGCGTGTCCAGTGTCCGCGTCAAACTACGCGCCTCGGTACCGCTCGCTGCCTTGACCGCACTCGCGGCAGACTTCGCGCATCTCCGCCAGGCCGGTGACATTCAACATGGGGTGATCTTGGCCGGCTTCAACGAGGCTGTGTTTTTCTAGAGGAAAAAAAAATTCATGACAGTTGAATTGCAACAGGGAACCTGCTAGCCTCCGTGTCAGCTAACAACCAGTAGAGGTGACGGGATGTGTGGGATCGTCGGACTGTTCCTGAAAGACAAATCGCTTGAACCCAAGTTAGGCGCGCTGCTGTCGGAAATGCTGGTATCGTTGACCGACAGGGGGCCGGACAGCGCCGGCATAGCCATCTATGACACTGGCGTGGCCGGGCGCGGCAAGATCACCATTCAGTCATCGACCCCCAAGGCGGATTTCGAAGGGCTCGAAGCCGAACTCAGCAAGAAGATCGGAGCCAAGATTTCGTCGACGGTGAAGTCGACCCATGCCGTCCTCGATGTCGCTGCCGATAAGCTCGAGGAAGCCCGCACTGCGATCGCCGAACTGCGCCCAAACGTGCGCCTCATGGGCGCCGGCGAGGCGATCGAGATCTATAAGGAGGTCGGGCTGCCAGCAGACGTGGTCAAGCGGTTCGACCTGGCCAGGATGGGCGGCAGCCACGGCATCGGTCACACGCGCATGGCGACCGAGTCCGCGGTCACCACGTTGGGCGCGCACCCCTTCTCGACCGGCCCGGACCAGTGCCTGGTGCATAACGGCTCGCTGTCGAACCACAACAATCTCCGCCGCGAGCTGATCCGCGACGGAATGCGTTTTGAGACCGAGAACGACACCGAGGTCGCGGCTGCCTACCTCTCGTCCAAGATCGCCCACGGGCAGAATCTCGGCGAGGCGCTGCAAAGCAGCCTGGATGACCTCGACGGCTTCTTCACCTTTGTGGTCGGCACCAAGAACGGCTTCGGCGTGGTTCGCGACCCGATCGCCTGCAAGCCCGCCGTGATGGCCGAAACCGACCAGTACGTCGCCTTTGGATCGGAATACCGCGCATTGGCCAATCTGCCTGGCATCGAGGAAGCCAGGGTCTGGGAACCGGAGCCGTCCACCGTCTATTTCTGGGAGCACTGAGGATCATGAATATTTCGAATGTTGCCACGGCGCCATCGCGCGAAGTGAACTTCGCGCAGCGTGTCTTCGACCTTGGCGAAAGTTCGCTGCGCGAGCTGAACCAGGCGCTGCACAATCTGGCCCCCGGCTCGAACGAGAACGCCTGGGAAGTGCTCAACCCGAAAGGCAGCCACTCGGTCGCCGTCGGCGTCGACCAACCGATCAGCATCGATGTGCGCGGCAGCGTCGGCTATTACTGCGCCGGCATGAATGATGGCGCCACCATCACCGTGCACGGTTCTGTCGGCCCGGGTGTCGGCGAGAACATGATGTCGGGCTCGATCGTAGTCAAAGGCGACGCCAGCCAGTATGCCGGCGCCACCGGCCGCGGCGGCCTGCTGGTCATCGAAGGCAATGCCTCCTCGCGCTGCGGCATCTCGATGAAGGGCATCAACATCGTTGTCCGTGGCAATATCGGCCATATGTCGGCCTTCATGGCCCAGTCGGGCAACCTAGTGGTGCTGGGCGATGCCGGCGATGCGCTCGGCGACTCGATCTATGAGGCGCGGCTGTTCGTCCGCGGCAAGGTCAAGAGCCTGGGCGCGGATTGCATCAAGAAGGAGATGCGTCCCGAGCACATCGCGCTCCTGCAGAATCTGCTCGACCGTGCCGGCATCAAGGATGCCAAGCCGGAAGAGTTCACCCGCTACGGCTCGGCCCGTACGCTTTACAACTTCAACATCGACAACGCTGATGCATACTGAGGGGCAAACATGACCTACCACAATCCTCCGACGACGCCGCGCAAGTCAGCGACCTTCGACGATTACGCGATGTCGGAAATCCGACGCGCTGCAGCGACCGGCATTTACGACATTCGTGGCTCTGGCGCGAAACGCAAGGTCCCGCATTTCGACGACCTTTTGTTCCTCGGCGCTTCGATCTCGCGCTATCCGCTGGAAGGCTATCGCGAGCGCTGCGACACCAGCGTGGTGCTTGGCTCGCGCCATGCCAGGAAGCCGATCGAACTGAAGATCCCGATCACGATTGCGGGCATGAGCTTCGGCTCGCTCTCCGGCCCCGCCAAGGAAGCGCTCGGACGTGGCGCAACCATTGCCGGCACCTCAACGACCACCGGCGACGGCGGCATGACCGAAGAGGAGCGCGGCCATTCGAAGACGCTGGTCTATCAGTACCTGCCGTCGCGCTACGGCATGAACCCGCGCGATCTTCGCCGGGCCGATGCCATCGAGATCGTTGTTGGCCAGGGCGCCAAGCCAGGCGGCGGCGGCATGCTGCTCGGCCAAAAGATTTCCGATCGCGTCGCCGAGATGCGCACACTGCCGAAGGGCATCGATCAGCGCTCGGCCTGCCGTCACCCGGACTGGACCGGTCCCGATGACCTTGAGATTAAGATACTCGAAATTCGCGAGATCACCGACTGGGAAAAGCCGATCTATGTCAAGGTCGGCGGCGCGCGGCCCTACTACGACACCGCGCTTGCGGTAAAGGCCGGAGCCGACGTCGTGGTGCTCGATGGCATGCAAGGCGGTACGGCCGCCACGCAGGAAGTATTCATCGAACATGTCGGTCAGCCGACGCTCGCCTGCATCAGGCCCGCGGTGAAGGCCCTACAGGACCTCGGCATGCATCGCAAGGTGCAACTCATCGTGTCCGGTGGCATTCGCAACGGCGCCGACGTCGCCAAGGCACTGGCGCTTGGCGCCGACGCAGTGTCGATCGGCACTGCGGCGTTGATCGCGCTCGGCGACAATGATCCGCGTTGGGAGGACGAATACCAAAAGCTTGGCACGACCGCCGGTGCCTACGACGACTGGCATGAGGGCAAGGATCCGGCCGGCATCACCACGCAGGACCCCGAGCTGATGAAGCGCGTCGACCCGGTCGTCGCCGGGCGGCGGCTGGCGAATTATCTGAAGGTGATGACGCTCGAAGCGCAGACGATCGCGCGTGCATGCGGCAAAAATCACCTGCACAATCTCGAGCCGGAAGATCTTTGCGCGCTTTCGATCGAAGCTGCGGCCATGGCCGGCGTACCCCTCGCGGGGACGAATTGGGTACCAGGGCAGGGTGGCTTCTAAAACCAGAAGAATGGGAGCAGTAGACAATGAATAAGGCCTTTGAAGCCAAAATCGATCAGTCTGAGGGGGCTGATCTCCAAGAGTTCGCAAGAGTTCGCAACGTCAAGTATTTCATGGTCTCGTATACGGATCTGTTCGGCGGCCAGCGCGCAAAGCTGGTGCCGGCGCAGGCCATCGGGGACATGCAGAAGGAGGGCGCCGGCTTTGCGGGCTTCGCGACCTGGCTTGACCTGACCCCTGCGCATCCCGACATGCTGGCGGTGCCTGACACCTCGTCGGTGATTCAGCTGCCGTGGAAGCCGGAAGTCGCCTGGCTTGCTTCTGACTGCCTGATGGAAGGCAAGGGCGTCGCTCAAGCGCCGCGCAACACCCTGAAGCGGCTCGTTGCCGAAGCCGCCAAGGAGGGTATGCGCGTCAAGACAGGCGTTGAGCCGGAATTCTTCCTTGTGACGCCAGACGGCAAGCAGATCAGCGACGAGTACGATACTGCGGCCAAATCCTGCTACGACCAGCAGGCCGTGATGCGCCGCTATGACGTTATCGCCGAAATCTGCGACGCCATGCTCGACCTTGGATGGCAACCCTACCAGAACGACCATGAGGATGCGAACGGCCAGTTCGAAATGAACTGGGCCTTCGACGACGTTCTGGCTACAGCCGATAAGCACTCCTTCTTCAAGTTCATGGTCAAGTCGATTGCCGAAAAGCACGGCCTGCGCGCAACCTTCATGCCGAAGCCCTTCCAGGGCCTCACCGGCAGCGGTTGCCATGCCCATATTTCGGTATGGGATCTCAGTGGCAAGACCAATGCTTTCGCTGACAAGGACATGGAGTTGGGTCTGTCCGAAAAGGGCAGGCACTTCCTGGGCGGCATCATGAAGCACGCCTCGGCGCTGGCGGCGATCACCAATCCGACGGTAAATTCCTACAAGCGCATCAACGCACCGCGTACCATTTCCGGCGCGACCTGGGCGCCGAACACGGTGACCTGGACCGGCAACAACCGCACCCATATGGTGCGCGTGCCCGGTCCCGGCCGTTTCGAATTGCGCCTTCCTGATGGTGCTGCCAACCCTTACTTGATGCAGGCGGCCATCATCGCTGCCGGCCTCAGCGGCGTCCGCACCGAGGCCGACCCGGGCCAACGCAGCGACATCGACATGTACAAGGACGGACATACCGTCACGCATGGCGCCAAGCTCCCGCTCAATCTGCTTGATGCGCTTCGTGCCTATGACGATGACGCCGAGTTGAAGGCAGCGATGGGCGAGGAATTTTCCGCCGCCTACATCAAGCTAAAGACCCAGGAGTGGAACTCCTACGCCTCGCACTTCACCCAGTGGGAGCGCGACAACACGCTGGATGTCTAAGCTGTTTGCCAGGCCCAGCGTCCGATCTACGGATTGGGCGCTGGGCGCACCACCTGACATTTCGCCGGAACAACTGCGATGAAATATTCGATCTTTTCGCTCGCCAAGGCGGCACTGTCCGGACACAAGGGATGGACACGGGCGTGGCGCGATCCGGCACCCAAGAGCCGCTACGACGTGGTCATTATCGGTGGCGGCGGCCACGGACTGGCGACGGCCTACTTCCTCGCCCACGAATACGGCATCCGCAATGTCGCCGTGCTGGAAAAGGGCTGGATCGGCTCCGGCAATGCCGGTCGCAACACCACCATCATCCGCTCAAATTACGGCCTTCCCGGCAATACCGGCTTCTACGAATTGTCGATGAAGCTGTGGGAGCGCATGGAGCAGGACCTCAACTACAACACGATGGTCAGCCAGCGCGGCATCATCAATCTTTATCACTCCGACGCGCAGCGCGATGCCTTCGCTCGCCGCGGCAACACCATGCGCATCAACGGCATCGATGCCGAACTCCTCGACGCCGAGCAGATCCGCAAGGAATTGCCGTTTCTGAACTACAACAATGCCCGATTCCCTATCATGGGCGGGCTCTTGCAGCGCCGCGCCGGTACCGCCCGTCATGACGCGGTCGTCTGGGGCTATGCGCGGGCCGCCAACGATCGCGGCGTCGACATCATCCAGAATTGCGAGGTCACCGGCTTCGTGCGTGACGCCAGCGGCAGGGTAACCGGTGTGGAGACCTCGCGCGGCCGGATCGGCGCCGGCAAGGTCGGCATGGCGGTGGCGGGCTCCTCATCACGCGTCGCGGCGATGGCTGGCCTACGGCTGCCGATCGAAAGCCACGTGCTGCAAGCCTTCGTGTCCGAAGCGATCAAGCCACTGATCCCGGGGGTCATCACCTTCGGCGCCGGCCACTTCTATGTCAGCCAGTCCGACAAAGGCGGGCTGGTCTTCGGCGGCGATCTCGACGGCTACAATTCCTACGCGCAGCGCGGCAACATGCCGGTCATGGAGGATGTCTGCGAGGGCGGCATGGCCATCATGCCGATGATCGGCCGCGTGCGCATGCTGCGGCAGTGGGGCGGCATCATGGACATGTCGATGGACGGCTCGCCGATCATCGACATGACGCCGGTCGACGGTCTCTACCTCAACGCCGGCTGGTGCTACGGCGGCTTCAAGGCGACACCGGCATCGGGTCTTGTCTTTGCCCATCTCCTGGCACGCGACGAGCCGCATCAAGAGGCCGCGCTGTTCCGGCTCGACCGGTTCCGTCGTGGCGCGATGATCGATGAAAAGGGCCAGGGCGCCCAGCCGAACCTTCACTGAAAAGCGAGTCTGGCGGAATGCGAATTGCATGTCCTTTCTGCGGTGAACGCGAAAACGGCGAGTTCACCTATCTTGGCGATGCCACCCCTAGGCGGCCCAGCTTCGCTGTCGATGGCGGGGAGGGTCCCGAGCGAGTCGAGGATGCGTTCTACGACTATGTCTACCTGCGCGACAACGTGGCGGGCGTCATGCGCGAGTATTGGTATCATGGCGGCGGTTGCCGTTCCTGGCTGGTGGCCGAGCGCAACACCGTTACCCATGAGTTTATTTCCGTGACGGCGGCTCCGGGTGCGGGCGCTGCCCTGGCGGCACGGGCAGGAGAATGACCATGTCGGGCTATTCCCAATCCGAACCTTTCGCCAGAACCGCGGCGATGGAGGCTAACGTCCGAAAAGGGGTTACGCCCGCCAGCCAGTCGCACCGTCTGCCCGGTGACGGTATCATCGACCGCCGATCGCCACTCCGGTTCTCGTTCGACGGCAAGACCATGACCGGGTTTGCCGGGGACACGCTGGCTTCCGCGCTCGTCGCCAATGGCGTCAAGCTCGTGGGGCGTTCGTTCAAGTATCACCGCCCGCGCGGCATCCTCACCGCCGGCTCGGAGGAGCCGAGCGCGCTCGTCGAGATGCGCACCGGTGCGCGGCGCGAGCCGAACACGCGGGCGACCACGCAGGAACTCTTTGACGGCCTGATCGCGAACAGCCAAAACCGCTGGCCGTCGCTGCGCCGAGACCTGATGTCCATCAACCAGTTGTTCGCGCCGATCTTCGTCGCCGGCTTCTACTACAAGACGTTCATGTGGCCGGCGAAGTTCTGGGAATCCATCTACGAGCCGATGATCCGCCGCGCCGCCGGACTCGGCAAGAGCGCCGAATTGCCGGACCCAGACCACTACGACAAGGCCTGGGCTCATTGCGACGTGCTCGTGGTCGGTGCCGGTCCCGCCGGCCTGTCGGCGGCGCTTGCCGCTGGCCGCGCCGGGTCGCGCGTCATTCTTGTTGAAGAAGATTCCCTGCTCGGCGGTCGCCTGCTCAGCGATGGCGGCGAGATCAATGGCATGGATGCCAGGGAATGGCTGCGTAGCACGACCCGCGAACTCGTTTCTTTACCCAATGTCCGGATCATGAACAGGACGGTCCTGTTCGGCGTCTATGATGGAGGCACCTACGCTGCGCTCGAGCGCGTCAGCGACAACGTCCCGACGCCGGATCATCATCAGGTCCGACAGCGAATCTGGCGCATCATCGCCAAGCGCTCGGTGGTGACCGCTGGTGCGATTGAACGGCCGATCGTGTTCTCGGGCAATGATCGGCCGGGCGTCATGATGGCGTCAGCCGTCCGCACCTATGTCAATCGGTTCGCGGCTCTGCCTGGCAAGCGTGTGGCGCTGTTCACCAACAATGACGATGGCTGGCGCACGGTGGAGACCATCCAGCGGGCCGGCGCCCATATCGTGGCGGTGATCGACCCCCGCCGCGAAGTATCGGCGCAGTGCCGGAGGCTTGCCGATACTTACGATCCGCGCGTGCTTGCCGGAGTCGTATCCGACGTCAAGGGCGGTGTCGACGGTGTGAGCAGCATCGCCGTGACCGACAAGAATGGTCGCACGCAGCGTATAGATGCGGACTGCCTTGCCGTTTCGGGAGGATGGAACCCGAATGTCGGTCTGTCATGCTTCCACCGTGGAAAGCCAATCTGGCGCGAGGATATCGCAGCCTTCGTGCCTGGGGGCGCGCCAAAGGGGATGGCCACGGCTGGTGCCGCCAATGGCGAGCTCTCGCTCGGCGCCTGCCTTCGCGAAGGGCATGGCGCGGGTGCCAAGGCGGCGGCCGAATGCGGTGCTGCCGGAAAGCCGGGGGAGGCATCGATGGCCGACGATGAGGTCTATGCCATCAAGCCGCTCTGGCATGTCAAAGGCAAGGGAAAGGCGTTCGTCGACTTCCAGCACGACGTTACTGCGTCCGACGTGACCTTGGCCCAGCGGGAAGGCTTCGAGAGCGTCGAGCATCTCAAGCGCTACACCACGCTCGGCATGGCTACCGACCAGGGCAAGACGTCCAACATCAACGGCCTCGCCATCATGGCGGAAGCCAACGGACGCACTATCCCCGACACCGGCACGACGATCTACCGGCCGCCCTACGCGCCCGTCGCTATTGGCGCCTTCGCCGGCCATCACCGCGACGAGAATTTCCATGCCACCCGGCTGACGCCGTCGCATCATTGGGCGGCCGGACAGGGCGCGGTCTTCGTCGATACTGGCCTCTGGAAGCGCGCGCAATGGTACCCGCGCACTGGCGAGCGAGACTGGCTGGAGTCGGTGACCCGCGAAGTTCTGGCCGTGCGCAACGGTGTTGGCTTCTGCGACGTCTCCACGCTTGGCAAGGTCGACGTGCGCGGTGCGGATGCCGGCGTCTTCCTTGATCGCGTCTATATCAACGCCTTCTCGTCGCTCGCCGTGGGCAAGGCGCGTTATGGCCTGATGCTGCGCGAAGACGGCATCGTCATGGACGATGGGACGACCTCGCGTCTGGCCGAAGACCACTACTTCCTGACCACGACCACGGCCAAGGCCGGTCCGGTCATGCAGCATCTCGAATTCTGCCGACAGGTACTTTTCCCGGAGCTCGACGTGCAACTGACCAGTGCCACCGACCAGTGGGCGCAGTTCTCGATCGCTGGTCCGAACACGCGCAAACTGCTGCAGGCTCTGGTAGACCCGTCGGATGATCTCACCAACGAGGGCTTCCCGTTCATGGGCGCCCGCGAGGTCAAGCTGCGCGGAGGCGTGACCGCTCGCCTGTTCCGTATCTCGTTCTCCGGCGAAATGGCCTTCGAGATCTCGGTTCCGGCCCGCTACGGCGCGGCGATGGCCGAGAACCTGATGATCGCAGGCAAGCCCTATGGCGTGACGCCCTACGGAACCGAAGCGCTCGGGGTCATGCGCATCGAGAAGGGGCATGTCGCGGGTCCCGAACTCAATGGCACAACGACGGCCGATGACCTCGGTCTCGGCAAGATGATGTCCAAGAAAAAGGACTTCATCGGCCGCATCATGGCCGGCCGAGAGGCGTTGACGGCTCCGAACCGGCAGGTCGTCGTCGGCATAAAGCCAGTCGACCGCGCGCGCCGCCTGCGTTCCGGCGCTCATGTCATTCCCAAGGGAGCGATTCCAGGCCCGCAAACGGACCAGGGCTATGTCACATCGGTCTGCTTCTCGCCGATGCTCGGCCAGTGGATTGGCCTCGGCCTGGTCGAGCGCGGGCGCGAGCGAACTGGCGAGATCATCCGCATCCACGACCCTCTGCGGAACGAGGACTATGATGCCGAGATCTGCAGCCCTGTTTTCTACGACCCCGAAGGAGTACGCCAGCGTGGCTGATTTTTCCTGGAACGTCCAATCGCCGTTGCAACAGGCGCTTGTTCCTGGTCGCCACGGTGGGGCCGGCACTCAGGTGGGCGTCACCCTCGAGGAAGTGCGCGGCGTCAGGCTGGTTCAGGTTATGGCCCGGCGCGGCAGCGCGGCCGAGACGATCAAGGCCGCCAAGAAACTGTTTAGCATCGAGCCGCCGGATACACCCAGAGCCGTTAGCGGCCGGAACGCCACTTTGATATGGTCAGGCCCCGACCAGTTCATCGCCTTTTCTGCGCGATCGGCAGAGGATCAGTTTGCCAAACTGTCAGAGGCCTTTGCCGGCGTCGCGTCGCTCTCCGACCAGTCAGATGGGCGCTGCCTGATCCGGATCGGCGGACCCCGCGCCCGTCAGGCGCTGGCGAAGTTTTGCTCGTTGGATCTGGATGACAGGGGGTTCCCTTTAGGCGCTGCGGCGACGACCTCGATCGACCACACGGCGGCGAATATATGGCGCGGGGCCGATAGCTCGGACGGGCACGCCGTCTTCAACATGCTTGTCTTCACCAGTTTCGCCGACAGCCTTTGGCATACGATTTTGGATTCCGCTGCAGAGTATGGGGTACAGGTGTCGGTGGCCCACGCGGCATAAGCCCTGGCGGAGCCAACGCGCGTCAGCGGAAGACGAAACCCATTTCACGAGGCTGTCTGCAGTTGCACATCGATCGCAACGGCGGTGTTGCCGCTGTCGTGCTGATTTGATTTCGAAGCATCCTTGGCAGCAGCCCAAAAAAGAAGTCTTGGCACATTGTGCCAAGACTTAAAGAAGGCGCTTTGTGGTCAAGCGCCGTGTGGTGCAGGGTATCCCTAAAACAGCCCTTCGATCTGACCCTGTTCGTTGAGGAAGATCTTTTCCGAG
>NZ_JHQR01000358.1 GCF_014843825.1 Mesorhizobium silamurunense | reverse complement strand
ACCGGATTAGATCAAAGGGGCAAGGTCAGCCTCGCTCGACAGTGGCGGCCGCGGCGATCGAAGAAGCTTGTGGAACCAAGTTATCCACAGGGCATCCAGTTTGGCTGGGGTTCTTGGAAGCTTTTCGAACTTCTGTCTAGCGCCTCATGTAAGACATTGGGGTATCCGGACACGCTGCGGGCAGTTTGATCATCGCACCCCCTCGGCAGTTTATGTGGCGAAGTCCATCTAGGCGTCGGAGTCGCTAGACCTATCGGGTGAGACCGCTATATCGCTGAAAAATTATTGTGCGGAGAGAGTTGAAACCCTGCCTGCCGAAGGCAGAGGTCACAGGTTCGATTCCTATCGGGGCGCCAATAATTTTCAAACATTCACTGGAATCGGCACCAGGTACCCTCCGACATCCTCCTTACGCCTACTGTAGGCGCGTGCCGTACAAAGGTGGTATGTTAGCAAACTCTATTGACATTTGACACCGTGCTAGCACGGGAGCCTAGTGTAGATTAATAAGGGAGGAGACCGCGCCAAGTCAACCCGCGAGACGTGTGGGGGTTGCTCACGAGCACATTTTTGGTCCAGCAATTGCTCGCCCAAACTGTAGCGGGCATTTGTCATCATGCGCTCATGTTCCTTTATGATCAAGCTAGAACATCTGGAAGTTCGTCGCTTCATCCTCCTTGACGATCGCTGGTCAGGCTCCAGCCACCAGTGACTTTGAGAATGGGGGATCCGCCATGGCTAATATTACTGGAACATTTCTGAGCGAGAGGATCAACGCGCTTGGAACCTATTACTGGGACGGAACCAACTGGGTTTTCCTGAATTCCAATCATACGACCACTGGGGTGGACACCGTCCATGCCGGGGGTGGAAATGACGAGGTCGATGGCGCCAAAGGCAATGACAGCCTCTTCGGCGAGGCAGGAAACGACCTCCTGATCGGTGGCGCCGGCAATGATTTGGTTGACGGCGGGGCCGATGACGACCTCATCTATGGCGGGACGCAGATGGCAAATGCCACCGGCTCTGGCACTGACGATCTGCGCGGGGGTCTTGGCAATGACGTCATCTTCGCCGGCGACGGCAATGACACGTTGGGTGGCGACGACGGTAATGACAAGCTGTTTGGCGAAGCCGGCAATGACGACCTCAACGGCGGTGCCGGGGCCGACATTCTGGTTGGCGGGGCGGGCGCCGACAAGCTGGCTGGCGGTGCCGGGGGCGATCTTTATGTCTTCAATTCCGTAAGCGATTCACAGGCCACCGCAGCCGGTGCTTTCAACAGCAAAACGGGCGATGTCATCAATGGCTTCACATCAGCGGCTGAGACGGCGACAGCTTCTTTGCAGGACAAGATCGACCTGCATGGCCTTGTCACTCAGATCGGACACACCCTCACTTGGAGCGGTGCGGCCGCATCCAACTACGGCGTCTGGTCCTCCGTCTCCGGGGGCAACACCTTCGTCAACGTCGATACGACGGGCGACCATATTGCAGATGTGGTCGTCAAGATATCCACAATAGAGACATTGACTGCCAGCGACATCATTACCGATGCTGCGGCCCCAACGGTGTCATCGACTGCTTACGGTACGCCCAGCAGCGGATCGCTAAATGCTGGCGATACGGTGACGCTTACGGTGACCTTCTCGGAGGCTGTTGTCGTTGCAGGCGGGGCACCGACTCTGGCCCTGAACAGCGGTGGCACAGCGACCTATCTGAGCGGCTCGGGTAGTTCGACACTGACCTTCTCATACACCGTTGCCGCCGGTCAGAATACGTCCGATCTCGCTATCACGTCGCTCGTTCTCAATTCCGCGACCATCACGGACGCAGCAGGCAACAACGCCGACATCTCCGGCGCTGCGTCCAATCCATCGGGGACTCTGATCATCGATACAGTGGCGCCTTCGGCACCGACAGTGGCGCTGACTGTCGACAGTGGCGCCTCGAACAACGATGGCATCAGCAGTGTCGGCACTCTGAGTGTCGGAGGCAGCGAGGCGGGTGCCCTGGTCGAATATTCCACCGACGGGGGTGTCATCTGGAACCAGTCGTTCACTGCTGTTGAAGGCTCGAACTCGGTTCTAGTGCGCCAGACCGATGTCGCTGGCAATGTCTCCGGCAGCGCCAGCTTCGGCTTTACGCTCGACACCACCAATCCGGTGGCGCCCAGTGCGGCGCTGGCGTCGGACAGCGGCTCCCACAGCAACGACCTGCTCACCAATGACGGCACGCTGAGTGTCGGCAGCGAGGCCGGCGCCCTGGTCGAATACTCCACCGACAGCGGCATCAGCTGGAACGCGTCGTTCACTCCGCTTGAAGGCTCGAACGCAGTCCTCGTGCGCCAGACCGATGTGGCCGGCAACGTCTCCGCTGAGACGGGGTTCAACTTCGTTTTGGACTCACAGGCTCCTTCCGCTCCAGGGGTCGCGCTCATCCTGGACTCAGGTGACTCGAATGCCGATCACGTCACGAACAATGGCGCGTTGAATGTGACGGGTATTGAGAGCGGTGCCACGGTCGAATATTCCATCGATGGCGGCGCCCAGTGGCTAAGCACGTTCACGCCTCAATTCGGTCCGAACGCGCTTGCGGTCCGGCAGACGGATGCTGCTGGCAACTCTTCGACAGGAACTAATTTTGTCTTCTCACTCGTTCAGGAGGGACACGCCGTTGATGGCTACATATCAGGCGCCACCGTCTTTGCCGACGCTGACGGCAATGGCCAACTCGACATCGGGGAGTATTCTGCAGTCACCGACGACTTCGGGCACTTTGTTCTGCAAGGGGGATCGGGAAACCTTGTCGTTGTTGGAGGAACAGACACCTCGACGAACAACGCCCTGATTGGAAAGCTGGTTGCACCATCTGGGTCAGCGGTTGTTAGCCCGTTGACAACTTTGGTCACGCTTCTGGTTGATGATCCGGCTTCAAACCTGAATGTTGCAGATGCCAAAGCGATAGTCCTTGGCGCCCTAAGCCTTGCACCCGACGTCGATCTCCTGACACTTGATCCCGTCACGGCGGCTTTCCAGAACAACGCGGATCCCTTCCTTGCCGGCATTTCCGTCCTGAATACCGTCAGCATGGTAGCGGCCACGATTGCCGGCGCCGGCGGAGACCAGGATGGCGCCGCAACTGATGTCTTTTCGGCTCTTGCACACCAGATATTGGGGCTTGGCGCGGGCGAAGTTCTTGACCTGACGAATTCGTCGACGATCGGTGCGATCGCTGACGCTGCGGCACCTGGTGCTCTGGATGCCGATCTCCTTCAGGCACTTGAAGGCGTCGTGGTCGCCAGCAATCAAACATTGGCCGATGACGCTGCGACCGCTTCGACGCCTGCGCAATTGGTCACAAACGCCACCGCCATGGCTTTTGTTGCCCAAGGTAGCGCTTCCGATGCCTTGGCCGCCGCGGCAGATGACCCCGGCCAAATCGGCACAGTCGTCAATTCATATACTGGCGGTGGCCTTGATGCTGCTGTGAATTCGGCACTGAACCAGATCGGCAACATTGCGCCCGCCGCGCAGGCGCATGCCACCCTTACTGAGGAAGCCGACAATCTCGAGCCATCGATCCTCAATACGACGGTAATATCGACCGCGCCGAGCCTAAACCCCACGGACAGCATCGACCTTGGGGGTGG
>NZ_JHQR01000368.1 GCF_014843825.1 Mesorhizobium silamurunense | reverse complement strand
TTGCGCGAATTCACGCTGATGCCCTTCGGCGGCGGCGGCCCGATGCTCGGCGCCTTCCTCGCACGCGAGCTCGGGATGAAGCGCGTCATGGCGCCGCGTCGCCCCGGCGTGGTGTCGGCGCTGGGCGGGCTGGTGGCTGATCTGCGCGGAGACTTCATTCGCACCATCTTCAGCCCCCTGTCGGATAGGTCGCTCCCGGCAATCCGCGAGGCCTTCGAGGCGCTCGCGCGTGAGGGCCGCGACTGGCTCGCGGCGCAGGGGCATGACGCGGCGGCGGAACTCAGCCTCTCCTGCGACATGCGCTATGTCGGGCAGAGCTACGAGATCGAGGTCGTCCTTTCGCCGGAATGGCTGGTAGACTGCGACATGGCCGCCATCGAGCAGGCCTTTCACCTCACCCATGAGCGGCTCTATGATTTCCACGACCCCGAGGGCGAGATCGAGCTTGTGAACGCCCGGCTGTCGGCGATCGGCGCAGGGCCGGCACTCTCCTTCCCGGAGACCGACGAGATCGAGGCCCCGGCCAATCCGGCGCGCCGACTCCCGGTCTATACGGGCTCGCGCGTCGAGACCGTTGACCTGCACGACCGGCAGACGCTCGTGCCGGGCACCACGTTCCACGGTCCTGCCGTGGTGGTGCAGGAAGACACCACCTTTGCCATCCCGGCGGGAACGCAAGCACGCGTTGATCGCCATCTCAATCTTCTGCTGACCTTCGCGGAGTGACGCCTTGTTTGACCGCACAAACCTTCAGGTTCTGGCGAACCATGCCCGCGCGGCGGCCGAAAACATGGCCCATACGCTGCACCGCACGGCGCACTCCGCCTTCGTCAAGGAGACGCAGGACTTCACGGTGATGCTGATGGACCGTTCGGGGGCGACCTTCGCCGTGCCGATGGAACTCGGCGCCACCTGGTATCCGGGGCTTTCGTATCACCGCGCTATCGCCATGGTCGACGACTACCGGCCCGGGGACGTCGCCTTCACCAACGATCCCTATTCCGGCCATGTCGCTACGCATGCGCCCGACACGCATCTGTGGAAGCCGGTTTTCGTCGACGGCGAGATCGTCGCCTGGACCGGAGGGCACATCCACAACACGGACATGGGCGGGGCAGTACCGGCTTCGCTCAGCCGCGCGCTGACCGAGATCCATCAGGAGGGTATCCGCTTTCCGCCCATGAAGCTGGTGAGGGAAGGCGTCTTCGACGAGACGATCCTGCGGATCATGAGCACCAATGTGCGCAAGCCCGAGCTCAATATCGGCGACATCAAGGCGCTGGTCGGCGCGCTCAACACAGGCGAGCGCAAGATCCAGGCGATGGTGAGGAAGTTCGGCAAGGCAGGCTTCATCGAAGGCGTCGACGCGCTTCTCGACCATGCGGAGGCGCAGGCGCGCGACGCGCTGCGCTCCATGCCCGACGGCACATGGGAGTTCGCCGATTACGCCGACGAGGATTCGGTCGAGGCCAATCCCTGCCGGCTGAAGCTGACGCTGACGATCAGGGGCGACGAGGCGGTGCTCGACTTCACCGGCTCCGATCCGCAGCTCGGCTCCTCGCTCAACGTGCCTTCGGGCGGCGACCCTCGACACACCATGCTGCTGGTGGGCGTCTATTACGTGCTTTATACGCTCAACCCGAAGATCCTGCTCAACACGGGCCTCACCCGGCCTTTCGCCTGCATCACGCCCCAAGGTTCGGTGCTGAACCCGGTCCACCCCGCTGCCGTGGGCATGCGCTCGCTCACCTGCGCGCGGCTGCGGTCGGTCATCTTCGGTGCCTTCTCGCAGGCAGTGCCGGAGCGGCTGCCCGCGGCTCCGGCCGGCAACAACTGCATCATTAACGTCATGACCACCGACGAGCGCACCAGCCGGAGCGTCATCGCGGCGGTAAATCCCGTGGTGGGCGGCGGCGGCGCGATGCCGCATCGCGACGGGACCAATGGATCGGGCGCCGATGCCGCCTATCTCAAGAACACGCCGATCGAGATCACCGAGACCGAAACGCCAGTCGAGTTCGTGAAATACGGCCTCGCTAAGGATAGCGGCGGTGCGGGCCGTTGGCGCGGCGGGCTGGCGACCGAGATGGCTTTCCGCGTCTTCGCGCCCGACTCCAGGATCACGGCGCGCAACCGCGACCGCAGCTTCTTCCGTCCCTGGGGGGTGCTCGGCGGCAAAGCGGCCGGCCTGTCGGACATGGTCGTCAATCCGGGAACCGGCCACGAGCGGCAGTTGGGCAACATCGACACGGCGGTGCTGCAGCCCGGCGACGTGCTCGAGATTCATTCCGCCGGAGGCGGCGGGCGCGGCGATCCGCATGAACGCGAGCCTTGGCGGGTCGCGCAGGATGTACGGCGCGGCTATGTCTCGGCAGCCTCGGCCGAGCGCGATTATGGCATCGTCATTCGGGACGGCGAAATCGACGAGGAGGCGACGGAGCGTCTGCGCGCGCGGCATAAGCCGTCCACTGGGCATTTTCATTTCGGTCCAGAGCGCGAAGGCTACGAAGCGCAGTGGACGCGGGCGTCCTATGACCAGTTGCACGCTCTGCTGAACGCCTTGCCGATCCACTGGCGGTTCTTCGCCAAGACGGAGATCTTCCGCCGCATGAAGGGGCGCTCGGGGCCGGAGGGTGTTCAGGCGGCCTTCGATGAGGTCTGCGAACGCTTCCCTGAACTGCCTCGTCCGGGGCCGGTGCGGGAGGCCGCGGAATGATCACGGCCGGCCGCATCGTCCGGCTGGCCGAGCGCGACCGGGCACAGGTGCAGTTCTTTCTCGATGGTGAGATGCGTCATGCGCTGACGGGCGATACCGTGCTGACCGCGATGTTGGCTTCAGAGAGTGCGTTACGAAACTCCGAGTTCGGACCCGAACTGCGCGCCGGCTTCTGCCTGATGGGAGCCTGTCAGGATTGCTGGGTGTGGCAGGAGGAAGGACCGCGCCTGCGCGCATGCTCGACGCCTGCCACCGAAGGCATGCGGTTGCGCACGACGCCGCCGGAGAGCTGGCCGTGAGCGAGACGTCATCGCCGCGGATCGTGATCGTGGGTGCGGGCCCCGCCGGCATAAGAGCCGCGGCGACGCTGGTCGAGGCAGGGCTGCACCCGGTGGTGATCGACGAAGGGCAGCGCGCGGGCGGGCAGATCTATCGCCGCCCGCCTGCCGGGTTCGTCCGCACGTCGGAAGAGCTCTACGGGTCGGAGGCGGCGAAGGCGCGTGCGCTGCATGCGCTCTTCGACCGGTTGGCCGAAGAGGGGCGGCTCACCCATTGCGCGGGCAGCTCCGTCATCGCCGCGCACGAGGGGCGGCTGCACGTGCTGGGGGAGGGCGACGTGGAGGTGATCGGCTATGACCGGCTGATCCTTGCCACGGGCGCGTCCGACCGTGTCGCACCTGTCCCCGGCTGGCAGAACGGAGGCGTCTACAGCCTCGGCGCGGCGCAGATCGCGCTCAAGGCGCAGGGTGTGGCACTTGGGCGCCGGATCGTTCTGGTCGGGTCGGGTCCTTTGCTGACGCTGGTCGGCGCCCAGCTCGTCAAGGCTGGAGCGAATGTGGCGGCGGTGCTGGACACCTCTCCTTGGCGCCAGCAGATGCGGGGGTTCTGGGGCCTTGCCGCCAGTCCGGTCGTCGCGCTGCGCGGTCTGGCCCTGCGAGCGAGGCTCGGCGGGCGCTATTATGCGGGCGCGACGCTCGAGCGGATCGAGGCCGATGCGTCGGGCGTCTCGGCGGCGCGCTGGCGCGATGCAGGCGGCCGGGAGCACCTCACCCCGTGCGATATGATCGGCATGGGCTGGCATTTGCGGGCGGAGACGCATCTGGCAGACCTGACGGGATGCGCCTTCACCTATGACGAGCAATGGCGGCAATGGCTGCCGATGACCGACGAGATGGGTCGGGCCGGCGACGGCGTCTACCTCGCGGGCGACGGGGTTCGTCTCCTCGGCGCGGACGGAGCGGAGATCGCGGGACGTCTTGCCGCGGCGGCCTGCCTTAGCGATCTTGGGCGTCCGACCTCTTGCGTCCGTGCCGATCTGCGCAAGCTCGCGCGACTCGAGCGCTTTGCCCGCGGTCTGGCTTGTGCCTTTCCCTGGCCAGCCGCGATGGTGCGGGCGCTACCCGATGAAGCGATCGTCTGCCGCTGCGAGAATGTGACTGCCGGAGCCGTGCGCGAGGGCGCGAATTTCGGCGGCGGTGAGGCCAACCGGGTGAAGTCGCTTTCACGGGTCGGCATGGGGCGTTGCCAGGGGCGCTATTGTCAGCTGGCTGCTGTTGAGCTCGTCGCGGCGCAAGGCGGCTGTACGCCCGACGCGGTCGGCCGCTTTCGCGGGCAGGCCCCTGTCCGGCCGGCGCCGATCGGCGCCTTTCTTCGGGAGGGCTGATGCAGTTCCGGAATCCTCACCTGCCAAGCGATGACGGAATATCGAGCTTGAGACTAGAAGTCGGCGACTTTCCCCCAGGCCGAAGCATCGAAGCGCCGCGGGTCGTAGGACTTCGGATCGACGATCGGTTCCGACCCGGTCATCAGATCGGCGACGAGATGCCCGGCGCCGGGCCCGATACCAAAACCGTGTCCCGAAAATCCCGCAGCCAGAAAGAAGCCTGGAACGGTATGGGTCTCGCCGATGGCAGGCACGCCGTCCGGCGTGCTATCGATGTAGCCGGCCCAGGCCGCGCTGATCCTGGTCTGGCGCAGCGCCGGCAAGAGCTCGAGCGCCCGGGCGTGGGTCAGGCGGATGGTCGCCCGGTCCGGCGCCGGATCGAGGATGCGCATCCGCTCCATCGGCGTCGGCCGGTCGAGCCGCCAGCGTTGCAGCGTCTCGTGGCCCGAACGCATGCCTTGCAGCCCGCCGGGCGCGAGGCTTCGCCACCGCTTCAGGAACATGGGCAGGAATTGCGAGGAGAAGCGCAGCTGCTGCGGCGTCACATCCACGCGTCCGCGCCCGCTTATGGCGAGCGTGTAGCCGCCGTCGCCTCGACGCGTGGCCGAAATCCGTGCCGTGTGCAGCGCATCCGGCAGACCCTCCGCGCCGGGCGAGACGGACAGGATGGAGGAGCGGACGGACGCCTGCGGAAAGCGGAAGCCGAACTGATGGCAAAAGGAGGACGCCCAGGCGCCGCCGGCCATCACCGCCACCTTCGTGCGGATGGTGCCGCTTTCCGTGACCACGCCGCTCAGGCGCCCGCCCTCGGTCTCGATACCACGCGCGGCGCAATTCTGGTGCACGCTGTTCCCGAGCTTGACGATGGCGCGCGCAACCGCGGGCGCGGCCTGCGATGGATCGGCGGTGCCGTCGGTCGGCGAGAAGACGCCGCCCTTCCAGCTCCGGCCCGTGGCGCGGCCGCGCTCGCCAGCCTCGGCGCTGTCGAGCATATGCGTGGTGACGCCGGCCGTTCTGGCGAAGTCACGCCAGCGCGCCCAGCCGGCGAGTTCCGCCTCGTCATTGCTGAGGTAGAGCAGGCCGCAGCGGCGAAAGCCGGTATCTTCGCCGGTCTCCGCTGCGAAGCTGTCCCACAGATCGAGACTTCGGGTTGCCATCGGCAGCTCGCGGGCGTCGCGGTTCTGCTGGCGGCACCAACCCCAGTTCCTGCAGGACTGCTCGGCCCCGATGCGTCCCTTTTCGACAAGCGCGACCCTCATGCCGCGCCTGGCCAGGTAGTAAGCCGAAAAGACACCGACGATGCCGCCGCCGATCACCACCGCGTCCGCGGATTGCGGCAGTTCGCCGTACGTCTCGATTTGCTGCAGCGGCGCGCGCATGGTCCTCTCTGTCCTGAAAATTCAATCTACCGCGTTGCGCACGCAGCCGCTGCTGCAGTTAGGGCCGAGGCAGAATTTTATTCCGACGAGCTCGCAGAATTCGGGAGTCCCTGCGTTTCAAGCGGCACCCGTTCGGATGGACAGGCCATCGGGCTGTGGTAGTGTCGATGGTCATCTACAAGGCAGCATTTTGTGCTGTAGCACCCTCTCGTGGAGACGGCCTGTGAAACTGGATCGGATCGATATCAAGATTCTTCACGAACTGCAGAAGAACGGCCGCATCACCAACGTCGAACTGGCCGAGCTGGTGCACCTGTCGCCGAGCCCCTGCCTGATGCGGGTCAAGAAGCTTCAGTCGGAGGGCTACATCGAAGGCTATTCCGCGCAGGTCAACATCGGCAAGCTCGGCCAGACGCTGACCGTGTTCACCGAGATCACGTTGAAGAACCACCGCCAGGTGGACTTCGCCCGCTTTCTCGCTGTCGTGGAGAAAATAGATCAGGTCATCGAATGCCACCTCGTCTCGGGCGGCTACGACTATTTGATGAAATTCGTGACCGCCGGCATCGGTGAGTACCAGACGATCATGGAGCGGCTGACCGACATGGATATCGGCATCGACAAGTATTTCAGCTTCGTTGTGCTGAAGTCCCCAATCGTCAAGGCGCACATGCCGCTGCCCAGCCTGTTTCCGATGTAGTCAGTACCTGTCGCTACAATATGTCAGGCCGCAATATCGGGTGCAGTGCTTTCAATTCGGCTTGCATCTCAGCGATCATCCAGGCGCAGATATCGGAGACAATCGGCCGCACCGGCCGTGAGCGCGGTGCAATCAGCTGATGGATCCGGCCAGTATTGATCTGCCTGTCCGAGGCTGGAACAAGCGTTCCCTGAAGCAGCGCCCTTGAAACATTGCTGAGCCAGCCGAGCGCCACGCCTTCCCCGTTCATCGCGGCCTGAAGGACGACTGCGTAGTCCGAGAATTCGAGCCATTTTGCCCTGCTGGTCTTGCGGTCGGCTACACTGCCCCAGGCGTCCAGCCACTGCTCCCTGGCGTCGGTCAGGTGGAGCAGGACATGACCCTCCCCGGTTCCGGCATGCATCAACCGACCATGGTCCGACAGATAGGATGGGCTGCACACCGGAACGATGATTTCCGGCGAGAACGCCCAGCGGTGATAATGCGTATTGTCATCGGCCAGGATCCTCGTGGCAAGGTCGACATTCTCGGCAGATCCTCGCAAAACGCCCGCGATCAGTTCGAACCTCAGGTCCACATCCGGAAATTTTGTGGTGAAGGCTCCCAGCCTCGGAACGAACCAATGCGTCACGAGTGAACTCGAAAGGGAGAGCGTGACGACTGGCCTCGCTGCGTTCTTCTCCTTTATCCTGCGGATGACTTCCTCGATCCCGCTAAATCCTTCGCGCACCGCCGACCAGAGTGCCCGGCCATCAGCAGTCGGGGTCAATCCCGTGGCACTTCGCGTGAACAGAGCCACGCCGAGATCGGCCTCGAGCTGAGCGATGCTGCGGCTGATGGATGGTTGCGTGACGTTGAACTCCCGCGCGGCCGCGGTAAAACTGCCCGACCGGGCGGCAGCCTCGAAGACAAGCAGCCCGCGCGCGGAAGGGACGAGTTTCGCAAAACCAGCCATACGCCCAGCGTATAGCTGCTCCAACAATTTTCAAGCTTTCTGCAGTCTCGCAAATAGCGAACTATAACCTTCATGAATGGCGAGGAACAGCACGTGAAGGCGGCGGCATCTAAAGCAGGCAGCGCATCCGGCGATCCTCTGCTTCAGCCGTTTCGGCTCAAAGGTCTGACGCTGCGCAGCCGCATCGTCAGCACCAGCCATGCCTCGATGCTGGACGACGGCGGTCTCCCGCTCGAGCGCTACCAGCGCTACCATGAGGAGAAAGCGCGCGGCGGCCTGGCGATGACCATGGCGGGCGGCTCGGCGATGACCTCGCCCGATTCGAGTTGGGGCGGCGGTCAACTGGACCTTTCGACCGATCGCATAGTCCCTCATCTCCAGTCGCTGTCGCAGCGAATTCATCGCCATGGCGCGGCCGTCATGTGCCAGGTTTCGCATCTCGGCCGGCGCGCCACTGCCTATGCCGGGAACTGGCTCCCGCCGGTGGCGCCGTCGCGCGTTCGTGAGACGCGAAACCGGAATTTTCCGAAGGAAATGGACGCGGCGGACATCGACAGGATCGTCAAGGATTACGCAAGTGCTGCCAGGCGTTGCCGGGACGGCGGTCTGGACGGCATCGAGACCGTAACCGGCGGCCATCTGATCGGCCAATTCCTGTCGCGCAGAACCAACAGACGCGCGGATGCCTTTGGCGGCTCGCTCGAAAACCGAGCGCGCTTCGGCCTGATGGTCCATGAGGCGATCCGTCGAGCTGTGGGCGACGACTTCGCTGTCGGCCTCCGGTTCGTGATCGACGAGGCGGTCGATGACGGGTCGGATTTCGAGGAATGCGTTGCCTTTGCCCGGCTGTTCGAGCAGGAGGGCCATATCGACTTCTTCAACTGCATCTTTGGGCGGATGGACACCGACCTGTCCTTGGCCGAGCAGAACATGCCCGGCATGTTCAGCAAGAGCGCGCCGTTTCTGCCGCTGGTTGGAGAGTTCAAGCGGGAAACCAGACTGCCCGTCATTCATGCCGCAGCGATCAGGGATGTAGCTACGGCGCGCCATGCGATCCGCGAGAACCTCGTCGACCTGGTCGGCATGACCCGAGCGCATATTGCCGATCCCCATATCGTCGAGAAGGTGATGCGGGGAGAAGAAGAACGCATCCGCCCGTGCGTCGGCGCGTCCTACTGCCTGTACAAGAAGGTCCACTGCATTCACAACCCCGCCAGCGGCCATGAAACGATCGTCAGCCATATCATTGACTGGGCCGAAACGCCGAAACGAGTGGTCGTGGTCGGCGGTGGTCCGGGCGGGATGGAGGCGGCCCGGGTCGCCGCCGAGCGCGGACACAAAGTGACCCTGCTTGAAGCCGGAGCGCGACTTGGCGGGCAGGTGCTCGTCGCGGCCGCCGCCTACGACCGCAAGGATCTCATCGGCATAGTGGACTGGCGCGCCGACGAGCTCGCCCGCCTCGGCGTCGAAGTCCGTCTCAACACCTATGCGGACGCCGATCTCGTTCTTGCCGAGAAACCGGACGCGGTCATCGTCGCCACCGGCGGCATTCCGGACATGGGATGGCTGGAGGGCGCTGAGCATTGCGACAGCGTCTGGGACGTCCTGACCGGGGTCGTGCCGGCGAAGGACGATGTGCTGATCTACGATGAGACCGGACGCCAGGCCGCGGTGTCCTGCGCTCTGCATCTGGCCCGCATGGGGCGCGTGGTCAGCTTGGCCATCGCGGATGACACGCTGGCGATCGAAACTCCCTATCCGGACAGGGTGAGTTTCCGCAAACGCGCCGCGGAACTCGGCATCCGGGTCGTCAGTGACCTTCGCCTGGTCATGGCAGCGCGCCAAGCAAACGGGATCGCCGCCAGGTTCCGGCATGAGCTCACCGGTGCAGAAACGGAAATGACCGCGGCCCAACTCATCGTCGAGCGCGGCACGGCGCCCGTGGAAGATATCTACCAGGAATTGCGTGTCCGCTCTGCCAATAACGGCGTCACCGACATCGCGCTCATGATGGGAGCGATGACCCAGGGGGACGATGGGCCTCAGGTTGCTGGATCGTTCGTCTTGCACCGCATTGGAGACGCGGTTGCCAGCAGGGACATCTACTCGTCGATCTATGAGGCCTACCGGCTCTGCTCGCAATTGTAGAAGCGGCGAAAGCTACATGCCTTGCCTGGAATTGCTCTAGCGGTGGCCGTACTGGCTGACGAGCTCCGGGTCGCGGACGAGGCCGTCGAGCCAGGTCGGATCGAGCTTTGGCACCGACGAGAACAGAAGCTTGGAATAGGGGTGGGTCGGCGCCTTCAACTTGTCGGGCGTGATCTGCTCCACTCTCTCACCATTGTACATGACCATGATCTCGTCACAGATGGCCTCGACGACGGAGAGGTCGTGGCTGATGAAGATGTAAGAGAGTCCCAGCTCGCTCTGCAGCTCCTTGAGCAGCTCGATCACGGCGGACGCCACCACCGTGTCGAGCGCCGAGGTGATTTCGTCACAGATGATGAGCTTGGGGTCTGCCGCCAGCGCGCGCGCGAAGTTCACGCGCTGCTTCTGGCCGCCCGAGAGCTCCGATGGATGACGGTAGCGCAGCGCCCTCGGCAGGCGCACCATGTCGAGCAGTTCGTCGACGCGCTTCGAGCGCGCGTGCCTGTCGAGCCCGTGATAGAAGGCTAGCGGACGGGAGATGATGTCCTCGACAGGCTTGGCCGGATTGAGCGCGGTATCGGCATACTGGAACACGATCTGCATCTCGCGCAGCTGGTCCTGGCTGCGTTTCCTGGCGGCGCGCTCCAGTTCTCTGCCGTCGAAGACGATCTCGCCGGCCGCCGCCGGATGGATGCCGGCGATGACCCGCGCCAGCGTCGATTTTCCGCAACCGGACTCGCCGATGACCCCGAGGTTGCGCCCCTTCTGCACGACCAGGCTGACGGAGTGGACGGCGCGGATGAGCGGCAGACCGTCGGCACGGACCGCCCCGTAGCCAGCCGTGAGATTGTCGACACGTAGCAGCGGCTTCGCAGCCGCATCTGCGTCCGCCTGCGCCCCCCGCGGCTTCGGTTCGAAGGCAGCCAGCAGTTCGCGCGTATAGGGGTGGCGGGCAGCCGAAAGGATTTCAGCCGTCGTGCCGGTCTCCTGCACTTCGCCGCCCTTCAGCACCACGATGCGATCTGCGATCTGGGCGACGACCGCGAGGTCGTGGGAAACGTAGACACCCGCTATCCCGCCCGCCTTCATGACCGACTTGAATGCTTTGAGCACGTCGATCTGGGTCGTCACGTCGAGTGCCGTCGTCGGCTCGTCGAAGATGACCAGCTTGGGATCGCCGATAAGCGCCATGGCCGCCGCCAGCCGCTGCAATTGCCCGCCCGAAACCTGGTGCGGATAACGGGCGCCGATCCCTTCCGGGTCTGGCAGCGACAAGGCCCGGAACAGCTCGATCGCGCGCTTTCGCGCCTGTTCGGGAGGCATCAGGCCGTGGATCCGCGTGACCTCGATCACCTGCTCCATGACCGTGGATGAGGGGTTGAAGGCGGCGGCGGCACTTTGCGGAACATAAGCAATGTCGGTGCCGCGCAACCTGGCACGTTCCTTTTCGGGAAGCGCGGCCATGTTCTTGCCGTTTACGTTGATCTCGCCGCCGGTGATCCGGCAGCCGGGCCGCGCATGGCCCATGAGCGAGAGCGCCACCGTCGTCTTGCCCGAGCCGCTCTCGCCGATCAGGGCGACGATCTCGCCGTCGCCGATGTCGAGGCTGACGCCCTTGATGATTTCAACCAGACGTCCGGCGTCGGTCGTCGCCTCGATCCTAAGGTTCCTGACCTCGACGAGATTGGTCATGCGTCCCTGTCCCTGATCTTCTGCGGCAGATTGTCGATCAGCAGGTTGACGCTGATGGTGAGGCTGGCGATCGCCAGCGAAGGCACGATGACGGCGGGAGCCGCGAAGGGCAGGCCGCCGATATTCTCGCGCACCAGCGCTCCCCAATCCGCGAGCGGCGGCTGGAGGCCGAGCCCGAGGAAGGACAGGCCGGAGAGCAAAAGCACGATGAAGACGAAACGCAGGCCGAAATCGGCCAGCACCGGACGGATGATGTTGGGCAGGATCTCGGACCCGATGAGATAGAATGTGTTTTCGCCGCGGACGCGGGCGACCGTCATGAAATCCATCGTGTTGATGTTGACGGCGAGCGCCCGCGCGAAGCGGTAGGCGCCGGGGATGTAGATGACGGCGAGCGTCAGGATCAGCACCGGGATCGACGAGCCGACCGCAGCGACGACCACAAGGCCGAACAGTTTGCTGGGAATGGAGTTCATGGCGTCGAGGAAGCGGCTGAGGCAAGTGTCGATCCAGCCGCCGGTGACGGCCGCTATCATGCCGAGCACGACGCCCGAAAAGCAGGCGATGCAGACGGCGGCGAGCGATATGCCGACGGTGTAGCGGGCGCCCATCAGAACCCGCGAGAGCATGTCGCGGCCCAGATAGTCCGAGCCGAGCCACAGTCCCTGGCGCATCGGGCCGAAATAGTCGTCGTCGACGATGTCGCCGATCGGATGGGGAATGATGTAGGGCGCGAAGATTGCGACCAGCGTCCACGCGAGGATGACCAGCGAGGCCACGACGCCGACGAGGTTGTAGCTGTGGCCCAGGAAGGACCGTCGGGAGGATACCGTGCGCGCCATCGTCATCTGAGCCTCGGGTTGGACATGATGGCGACGATGTCGGCGGCGGTGATGAGGAATAGATAACCGAGGCAGAAGATCATCGCGCAGCTCTGGATCAGCGGCAGGTCGCGGGTCGCGACCGCATCGACCATCAGCTTGGCGATGCCGGGATAGTTGAAGATCGTCTCCACGATGATGACGCCGCCGACCAGATAGGACAGCGACAGCGCGACCGCGTTGACGATCGGCCCGAGAGCGTTGGGAAGCGCGTGCCTGAGCACCATGCGGCTGCGCGAGGCGCCCTTGAGAAGCGCCATCTCGACATAAGGCGTGGAAAGCGTCTCGATCACCGCGGCACGGGTCATGCGGATCATTTGGGCGGAGATGACGAAGGTGAGCGTGATCACGGGCATCGCATAGATGCGCACGAGGTCGGTCAGCGAATGCGCCTCGTTGACCGAGGACAGCGCCGGCAGCCATCTGAGATAAACGGCAAAGAGCAGGACTGCCAGCGTCGCCACCATGAACTCCGGCACGGAGATGACCCCGATCGAAAGAATGGTGACGGTACGGTCGTAGAGGGAGCCGCGCAGCATCGCGGCGGTGATGCCGAGCGTCAGCGCCAGCGGCACCGAGATCAGCGTGGTGATGCCGGCAAGTTTCATCGTGTTGACGAAGCGCCCGCCGATCAGCGCCGCGACCGGCATGTCGTTGGCATAGGAGGTGCCGAGATCGCCCTGGAGCAGGCCGAGAAGCCAGCGCAGGAAGCGTAGGATCGCCGGGTCGTTGAGATGCATGGCCTCGCGCAGGCCGGCGACCGCCTCCGGAGTCGCCGCCTGGCCAAGCAGGATCGACGCGGTGTCGCCGGGCAACATGCTGGTGGCGAAAAACACGGCGAACAGGACGATCAGAAGGGTGACGACCGCGACTGCCAGCCGCTTCACCACGAGGTTGAGAACCCCAGACTTCATGGAAGCGCTCCCTGCGGTTGCGTATGGCCGAACAATCTTGCGCAATGCAGTGCCGGGGGCCGGCTGACCGGTCCCCGGCAAGCGCCTCTTAAGCTTCGAGCCAGAGGTATTCCGCCATTGCGTAGCCCATCATGCCACCGAGCGGGTTCGCCTCCAAACCCTTCACCTTGCTGGAGAGGGCATCGACGTTGGAAATGTAGGCCGGGATGATGGTGCCCGCCTCCTCGGAGATCATGGTCTGCATTACGCCGTAGATTTCCTTGCGCTTGGCCTGGTCGAGCAGGCCTCGCGCCTCGACGAGCAGCTTGTCGAACTTCTCGGACTTGTACTGGCTTTCGTTCCACGGCGCGTTGGAGGCGTAAAGCAGCGAGAACAGGATGTCCGGCGTCGGGCGTGGATTGATGTTGCCGAAATGAACCGGCGCCTTGAGCCAGTAATTGTCCCAATAACCGTCGGATGGGACGCGCTGGACATCGAGCTTCATGCCGATATCCGCGCCGGCGGCCTGGATGATCACCGCCATGTCGATCGACGAGGTCGCGGCGTCCGAGGCGACCACGGGGATGGACTGGCCGAGCAGGCCCGCCTTCTGGAAGTGGAACTTCGCCTTGTCCGGATCGAAAGCCTTCGGCTTGAGGTCGGCATTGTGGAAGATGTTCGCCGGCGAGACGGGCTGGTCGTTGCCGATTTCGCCGAGGCCGCGCAATGCCGATTTGACGATCTGCTCGCGGTTGACGAGATACTTCATGCCGGCGACGAAGTCGGCCTTGCTGCCCGGATCCATGTCGAGCCGGATGTTGAGGTCCGTGTAGTTGCCCGAGGTCGTCTTCGACAGTTCGAAGCCCTGCTGGCTCCCCAGCAGCTTCATTGCGCGCGGATTGATCGAGGCTGCAAAATTGATATCGCCGGAAAGCAGGGCGTTGACGCGGGCGCTGTCGTCGCTGATGGCGATGAATTCGAAGGAGTCGAGATAGGGCTTGCCCGACTTCCAGTAGTTCTTGTTCTTGGTGACCACCGAACGGACGCCCGGTTCGAACGTCTGCAGCACGAAGGCGCCGGTGCCGTTGCCCTTGGAGAAGTCGGTGGTGCCGTCGGCCACGATCATGAAGTGATGCAGCGCCAGGATAGTCGGGAGGTCGGCATTCGGATCGGCGAGCGTGAT
This sequence comes from Mesorhizobium silamurunense, assembly GCF_014843825.1. GTDB lineage: Bacteria > Pseudomonadota > Alphaproteobacteria > Rhizobiales > Rhizobiaceae > Mesorhizobium > Mesorhizobium silamurunense. The sequence goes on along the minus strand of NZ_JHQR01000368.1, from coordinate 20,173 downwards.
CTCGACGGTCGACTTGTCGACCGCCTTGAAGCCGGTCATCTGTGCGGCGATCTTGGCGACCTTGGAGCCGACCGCTTTATCGAGATGGCGCTTCAGCGAGAAGACGACGTCATCCGCGGCGAGGTCCTTGCCATCGTGGAAGGTGACGCCTTTGCGCAGCTTCACGGTCCAGGTCTTGGCGTCCTTGCTGTCGAAGCTTTCGGCCAGCTCCATCTGCGTCTTGCCGTCCTTGTCGAGGAAGGTCAGGCGGTTGTAGAGCGAGCAGCAGCGGACATAGTCGGTTGAGAGCGACGCCTTCGCCGGATCGAGCGTATCGGCCGTGGAGGACGACCAGCCGGCCGCCTTGAAATTTCCGCCGGAAACCGGCGTGGCGGCGACGGCCTGGGTGGCGCGGCCAAGCACCACGCCGCCCGCGGCAACCGCAGCACCGCCGGCCAGCAGCATCTTGAGGAGTTCTCGGCGGCTTGCGCCCCGTCGAATGGCGTTTTCGACCATGGCGTCGTCTGCCCTGGTCCAGTTCGTGATCTTGTCGGTCATGTCATTCCCCTTTCTGTCGGTTTCGTCGGTATGCTCGTCTTGCTGCGGCTTTCCGGGTTTGGGCTCAGGTTCGTTCCTTCAGGCTTTCCCGCACGGCCGACGCAAGGGCGGCCATTGAGGTGAAGTGGTAGTCCGGCACGGTGAAGCGCTCGGGCTCGATCGTGCCGCCGTAGCCCTTCTGGGTGTGCCGGCGCTCGATCCAGCAATTGGTCATGCCAAGCGCCCGGGATATGCCGATGTCGTGATACTGGCTTTGGGCGACATGCAGGATGTCGTCCTTGCCGTCGCCGCGGGAGGCGACGAAATCGAAGGCCTTCTGGAAGAAGGCCGGGTCCGGCTTCTCCGTGCCGGTATCGTCGGCCGTGAAGGTGGCGAAGAAGGGCGATCCGAGCTGCTTCTCGAAATGGTCGAGCGCCCAGCGCCGGGCATTGGTCATGGCAATCAGCTTGTGAGACTTCGCAAGGTCGGCCAATGCCGCCGCGCTGTCGGGAAAGCCCTGCCAGAGGCTGGCGGAATCCCGCAGGCGCAGGCCGTATTTCTCCTCGACCGGCAGGCCGAGCCGCGGCGCGATGACCATGTAGACGCGTGCGAGATCGTCGGGGAATAGGGCGGCATCGGGCATGTAGCGAGCCTGCCGGTAAAGGGCCAGCGCCTCTTCACCGTCGATCGAAACGCCGGCCTCGGCGGCAATTCCGGCCAGGCAGTTTGTGATGCCGCCTTCGAAGTCGATCAGCGTGCCGACCACATCGAAGGTCATGTATTTGAATTCGTTAAAGCCCCTGGCCAAGACTGGCTCTCCTCTGCGCGCGGCCGAATTGCATGTGCTGAACAGAACATAATTCCGTGCTGTCCGGGGCGTCGGCCTTGTTTGAAAGCCCGGAAATTCGAGCTCTCTGGCCTGTTCTTTAAAAGCAGTCTGGCACTTCCCCCGCGCTGGATTCGCCGAAAAGCCGCGAGGCAGCGGCACAAAATTGCGAAATCGTCTGCCCCGGCGATATTTCGAGATGCGAAAAATGCGTCGGCCTTCATGCAAGGGCCTGGCGGACATCGGCATCGTCCAGCGTCTGGTCCAGCGTTCGGCGCGTGCGCTCGATGATCGCATCGACGTCGCTGTCCGTGCAGCAGAGCGGGGGGGCATAGCCGAGAACCCCATGCGCAAAGGCACGGATGATGAGGCCGTTGTCCCATGCTCTGTCGAAGATTCGTCGCGCCGGCATGGCCGAGGCCGGAAGGGGCGTTTTCTTCTGTTTGTCGACTACCAGCTCGATTGCGGCAAGCATGCCGCGACCGCGCACATCGCCGACCAATGGGTGATCGCTCAGGCCCGACAGGCCCGCCATCAGGCGGGCGCCGGCCCTGGCGCCGTTCTCCAGCAGGCCGGCTTCGTAGAGCTTCAGCACCTCGAGCGCGACCGCGGCGCTGACGGGATGCGCGGAATAGGTGTAGCCGTGGCCGACGGCCGAGCCGCCCGCGCCATCGGCGATGACGTCGTAAACATGATCGGCCATGAACACGGCGCCCATTGGAACATAGCCCGAGGTCAGCCCCTTCGCGGTCGTCATGAAATCGGGAACGATGTCCTCGTCCGTGCAGGCGAACAGAGGCCCGGTGCGACCGAAGCCGGTGATCACTTCGTCGGCAATGAACAAGATGCCGTATGCCCGGCAGAGTTCGCGCATCGCCTTGATCCAACCCTTTGGCGGGACAATGACACCGCCCGAGCCCTGGATCGGTTCGGCATAGAAGGCGGCGACCCGCTCCGGCCCGATCTCCTCGATCTTGGCCCCCAGCGCGGCGAGCGATGCGGCGATAATCGCGTCGCCGTCTTCGCCAAGCGGATTGCGATAGGGATAGGGGGAGGGGATTTTGTGCTGCCATTCGAAGGGGATGCCGAAGCCGGCGTGGAAGGCCGGCAATGCGGTCAGCCCGGCGCCCACCACCGACGACCCGTGATAACCCTGCTCGATCGAAATGAACTGGTCGCGCTTTGGCTCGCCCCTTGCATTCCAATAGTAGCGGACGAAACGGATGGTGCTGTCGACCGCGTCCGATCCGCCAAGCGTGAAATAGACGTGATTGAGATCCCCGGGCGCGCGCTCGGCCAACTCCGAGGCGAGCCGGATGGCTGGCTCCGAGCCGAGGTCGAAATAGGCGGTGGCATAGGGAAGCTCGCGCATCTGCCGGGCCGCCGCCTCGACGATGCTGTCGTGGCCGTAGCCGGCATTGACGCACCAGAGCCCCGCGAAACCGTCGAGGAGTTGCCGGCCCGACGCATCGGTCACCGTCGCGCCCTTCGCCGATTTCAGCACGCGCACGCCGAGAGCCTCATGGCCGCGATATGAGGAGACCGGATGGATGAGATGGGCGCGATCGAGTTCGATCAGGGAATTGGCAAGCATTGTTGTCCTCCGGACTAGAGCGAGATGACGCTTCCTTGAATCGTCACTTCGCCCTAAGGTTTTGTTTTTGAAGCATGATCTTCTCCGAAAAGTGAAACTTTCGAGATCATGCCCTACCCGAGCGCCTGGTTGGCGAGTGCGTAAACTTTTGGCCTGATCTGCTCCGCGTCCTTCTTGGGCGGACGGTCCATGGCCACGCCGCCGCCGACATGGGCGAGGCCGATTTCCGCGAGCCAGCCGGCGATGCCGGTCCTGCTGTCGGTATCGACGCGCAGGAAAGCGCCGGGACGCGACGCGGCGAAAAAGCCGATCAGGGCCCTGGCGTCGTCGGCACCTCCCGCAATGACCGGACCGATCACCTCGCCGCGTCCGAACGGGCGGATCGCCGCATACGCCTCGATGGTGCCGTTGCGGCGGATGACGGCGAATTGGCCTCGCTCCGCCAGCGCGTCAATCAGGGTTTCTCGGTCAGCGCCATAGGCGTCACGGTCCAGCGCCTTGATTTCCGGCAGATCACCGGTACCTGCAGCCTCCACGTCCTTGGGCGCCCCAAGCGTTGCGACATTGCCCTGGTGCTGCAGGATCGTGCCTGACGAAACGAAGCCGAGTTTTTCATAGAGAGGCATGCCGTCGGTCGTCGCGACGAGCCGCAGCGGGCGGTTTCCGGCAAGGGCGAAGGCCTCGTCCATCAGCCGGCGCCCGAGCCCCTTGCCTCGCGCGTTCCTGTCGACGATCACCATGTTGATCATGGCGCAATCCGCGCCGTAGGGCGTGACCAGGATGGTTCCGGCCACCCGGCCCTGGTCGTCGAGCGCGACAGCGCCGCTCGAAAGCTGCAGCGCCATCTGCCAGTCCTGCGGGCGATGCGGCCAATTTTCCTGACGAGACAGTGCCACCGCGCCCTCGATATGGTCCGGTCTGAAGTCCTGGAGCTCGATCTCGCCTTGCTGCATGAGGCATCCTTCCATCTGCCCCAAGTCTCGGCCATCGGCGCGCCGCAGATCGTCTGAAGGTTTCGACTTCGGCAGTATCATTCGCCGTTGCGCAGGGGGTGCGCCGCATCTTGTGCTGGCGTCTATCGAACTGGATGTGCTTCACGCCACCGACCGGCGCATCCATCGGGGCTCAAGATGCTACAGCGTGCCAAACCTGATGGCGGATACGGAACTTTCTGCTTTAGGGAGGCGCTTTTCGATCAGGTGGCCCGCCGCCTGCCGGCCTATGATGAAGACATCCCAGCGCGGATGTGCTTCCACCGGAGATCGACGGACATGGTTTCTTTCAGGCCCAAATACATCACCTTCGACTGCTACGGCACGTTGACCAATTTCCAGATGGCGGAAGCGGCGCGCGACCTCTACGGCAGCCGGCTCGACGAGCCGCGCATGCAGGAATTCATCAAGAATTTCGCGGCGTACCGGCTCGACGAGATCCTGGGCGACTGGAAGCCCTATGCCGATGTCGTCCACAACGCGCTCGAGCGTGCCTGCAAACGCAACAGCGTCTCCTTCAACTCCGACGACGCCAGGATGGTCTATGAGCGCGTGCCGACCTGGGGTCCCCATGCGGACGTTCCGGCCGGGCTGGCGAAGGTCGCCAAGGAAATTCCGTTGGTGATCCTGTCCAACGCAATGAACGTCCAGATCATGTCCAATGTCGAGAAGCTCGGCGCGCCGTTCCATGCCGTCTATACTGCCGAGCAGGCACAGGCCTACAAGCCCCGCTTCAGGGCGTTCGAATACATGTTCGACATGCTGGGCTGCGGTCCCGAAGACGTTCTTCACTGTTCGTCTTCGTTCCGCTACGACCTGATGTCGGCGCACGACCTCGGCATCAAGAACAAGGTCTGGGTCAACCGCGGCCACGAACCGGCCAACCCGTATTACGGCTATGTCGAGATCGCTGATATTTCCGGTCTTCCGGGCGTGGTCGGGCTTTGAAACAGGCGGATTGCCGATGAAGTTGGTCTCCTACTGGCACGACACCGCGCCTGTCTTTTCCGGTGGGGCGCAAGGCCCTGTCGAAGGGCACTACGATGCCGCCATCATCGGCGGCGGCTTCACCGGTCTCGCCGCCGCGCGCCAGCTGGCGAAGGCCGGCGCCAAGGTGGCGGTGCTTGAGGCGGAGCGGGTGGGCTGGGGCGCATCCGGGCGCAATGGCGGGCATCTGAACAACGGCCTCGCCCACAGTTACCTTTCGGCCAAGGCGGAGCTCGGCAAGGAACGCGCAATCGCGCTCTACCAGGCGCTGGACGATTCTGTCGACACGATAGAAGCGCTGGTCGCGGAGGAAGGCATCGACTGCAACTTCCGCCGCGCCGGCAAGCTGAAGCTCGCCTCCAAGCCGCAGCATTTTGAAGCGATCGCGCGCAACTTCGAGGCCGTCCATGCCGAGGTGGATCCGGATACGGCGCTGCTGTCGCCGACCGATCTCAAATCCGAGATCGGCTCGTCCTTCCACGGCGCGATGCTGTCGAAGAAGAGCGCCATGATGCATATGGGCAGGTATGTGGCCGGGTTGGCGACAGCCGCGGTCCGCCACGGCGCCGCTATCTACGAGGATGCGGCGGTGACGGATCACAGGCAGTCCGGCGCTCGGCATGAACTGACCACATCACGCGGCCGGATCAGCGCTGACAATGTGCTGGTGGCGACCGGCGCCTACACCACGCCGAATTTCGGCTATTTCCGCCGCAGGATCATTTCCGTGGGCAGCTTCATCATCGCCACGCGGCCGTTGAGCGACGCCGAGATCGCCGCGACCATGCCGGGCAACCGGACATGCGTAACCTCGATGAACATCGGCAACTACTTCCGGCTTTCACCGGACAACCGCCTGATCTTCGGCGGCCGCGCACGTTTCTCGGCCACGTCGGACCAGCGCTCCGACGCCAAGAGCGGACAGATATTGCGGGCAGGCCTCGCCGCGATCTTCCCGCAGCTCGCCAAGGTTGAGATCGATTATTGCTGGGGTGGGTTGGTCGACATGACCAAGGACCGCTTCCCGCGCGCCGGCTATCATGACGGAGTCTGGTACGCGATGGGCTATTCCGGCCATGGCGCCCAGCTTTCCACTCATCTCGGCATGATCATGGCCGATGCCATGCTCGGCCGCGAGGACCGCAATCCGATGAAGGGTGTCGAGTGGCCTTCCATCCCCGGCTATTCCGGAAAGCCCTGGTTCCTGCCGATGGTCGGCCTCTACTACAAGGCGCTCGACCGGGTTCAGTGATCGTCGATCCGGCGTGGTTGGGCTTAGCCCAGCCCGCCCATGTGAAAACTCTTCAGCTCGAGATATTCCTCGATGCCGGCCTGCGCGCCCTCGCGCCCGAGGCCGGACTGCTTGACGCCGCCGAAGGGGGCTATCTCCATCGAGACCGAGCCGGTGTTGAGCCCCACCATGCCGAACTCCAGCGCCTCGCCGACGCGCCAGGCGCGTTTCAGGTTCTCGGTGTAGAAGTAGGAGGCAAGCCCATAAGGCGTGCCGTTGGCCAGCGCGATCGCTTCCTCTTCCGTCTCGAAACGGAAAAGCGGCGCCACCGGGCCGAAGGTTTCCTCGCCGGCGAGTTGCATCTCGTTCGTTGCGCCGGTAAGCACCAGCGGCGCGACATATTGAGGACCGTCCGGCAACGCCGGCCTCGTTGTCACGATCTCAGCACCTTTGGCTAGCGCGTCCTCGACATGGCGATTGATCTTGTCGACCGCCGCCATGTTGATCATCGGCCCGATGGCGACGCCGGGCTGCGTGCCGGGTCCCACCGTCATGGCGTTGACTCGGGCGCTGAGCTTCGCGGCGAAGGCTTCATAGACTCCGGCCTGGACCAGGATGCGGTTGGCGCAAACGCAGGTCTGGCCGCCGTTGCGGAACTTCGAGGCGAGCGCGCCCTCGACGGCAAGGTCGAGATCGGCGTCGTCGAAGACGATGAAGGGCGCGTTACCGCCGAGCTCGAGGCTGAGCCGCTTCACGCTGTCGGCTGCGCCGCGCATCAGCAGCGAACCGACGCGCGTCGAGCCGGTGAAGGAGATCTTGCGCACGGTCTCGTTCGCCATGATCTCGTTGCCGATCTCGGACGGCATACCGGTGACGATGTTGATGACGCCAGCGGGAATGCCCGCCCGTTCAGCGAGCACGCCGAGCGCCAGCGCGGAATAGGGCGTGAACTCGGATGGCTTGATGACCACCGTGCAACCGGCGGCCAGCGCCGGCGCGACCTTGCGGGTGATCATCGCATTGGGAAAATTCCAGGGCGTGATGATGCCGCATACACCGACCGGCTCTTTCAGGATGATGATGCGGCGGTCGTGCGTGGGCGAGGGGATGGTGTGGCCGTTGATGCGGCGCGCCTCCTCCGCGAACCATTTGACGAAGGAAGCGCCGTAGCGGATTTCGCCTTTGGCCTCGTCCAGCGGCTTTCCCTGCTCCGTTGTAAGGATGAGCGCAAGATCGTCCAGATGCTCCAGCATGAGGCCATGCCAGGTCTCCAGAAGGGTGGCCCGTTCGGCATGGGTCTTCTTCTTCCAGGCCCGGTAGGCATTGTTCGCGACATCGACGGCCTCGCGGGTTTCTGGGCCAGCCATGTCGGGCACGGTGCCTATCGTGGTCTGGGTCGCTGGATCGATGACATCGACCGTCCTGCCGGAGCCGGCCGCGACCCATTTACCGCCAATCAGGCCGGCCTCGCGGAAGAGACTTTTGTCTTTCAAGCTTTTCATCGAAAACGACCTTGCAATCAGGTGAGCGCCGCGACGACGGCGGCTGTGATGGCGTCCGTGCGGTCCTTACCGGCAAGGGTGCCTATGCCTCTGGTGGTTGTCGCCTCGAGCGCCTTCATGACGCGGCTGGCTGCGTCCGTCTCGCCCAGATGATCGAGCATCATCGCGCCGGACCATATGGCGGCGATCGGATTGGCGATGCCGAGATGGGCGATGTCGGGCGCGGAGCCGTGCACCGGCTCGAACATGGATGGCGCCGAGCGGTCGGGGTTGATGTTGGCGGAGGCCGCGTAGCCGAGCCCGCCCTGGATCGCCGCGCCGATGTCGGTGAGGATGTCGCCGAAGAGATTGGATGCGACAACAACGTCGAGGCTCTCCGGCGCCATGATCATGCGCGCCGCGAGCGCGTCGACGTGATAGCTCATCACTTCGACATCTGTATACTCTGCAGCCAGCTTCCGCGTGATCTCGTCCCAGAAGACCATCGAATATTTCTGCGCGTTGGACTTCGTGACGGAAGCAAGTTTCCCGCGCCGCGCCCGCGCCTGCTCGAAGCCGAAGCGCAGGATGCGCTCGACGCCGGCGCGGGTGAAGATCGAGGTCTCCACCGCGACCTCGTCCAGCGTCGCTTGATGCACGCGCCCGCCGGCGCCGGAATATTCGCCTTCGGTGTTCTCGCGGATGCACAATATGTCGAAGCTCTCGGCCCGCAGCGGCCCCGTCACGCCCGGCAGCAGGCGGTGCGGCCGGATGTTGGCATATTGCACGAACGCCTTGCGGATCGGCAGAAGCAGGCCGTGCAGCGAGACGGAATCCGGTACCTCCGACGGCCAGCCGACGGCGCCGAGCAGAATGGCGTCAAAGCTGCGCAAGGTCTCGATGCCGTTCTCGGGCATCATGCGGCCGGCCTCCTTGAAGAAGCGGCAAGACCAGGGAAACTCGGTTCCGGTTAAGGCAAAGCCGGACCGTTTGGCTACCGTTTCCAATACCGTCCAGGTGGCGCCGGTCACGTCGCGGCCAATGCCGTCACCGGGGATCAGGGCGATCGAATAGGACTTCATCGGCATCTCTTCACAGGCTGATCAGGACGCTCTTGGTCCTGCGGTTGGCGAGATAGGCCTCGCGGCCGAGGTCCTTGCCGATCCCGGAGCGCTTGTAGCCGCCGGTCGGCAGGATATGGTCGCGCGAGCGGCTGTAGCGGTTGACCCAGACGGTTCCCGCTTCGAGCTTGCGCGCGAGACGGATCGTGCGGGACAGGTCGGCGGTGAACAGACCGGAAGCCAGTCCGTAGGTCGGGTGGCTGGACAGCGCCAACGCCTCGTCCTCGGTCTCGAAGGTCTGGACGGTCAGGACCGGGCCGAAGATTTCCTCCACGATCGCCGGATTGTCCTGGTCGACATTGGCGATCAGCGTCGGCTCGTAGAAGTAACCGGGGTCGTCCATGGCGCTGCCGCCGGTCAGGCATTCGCCGCCGGCCTCGACGGCGGCCCGCACGATGCCGTCGACACGTGCCCGCTGCCGCTGCGAGATGATCGGCGAATACTGCGTGGCCTCGTCCCAGGTCGGGCCGGGACGCGCCTCCTTCATCCTCTCCAGGATGGCGGCCGTCAGCCTGTCGGCCACACTTTTTTCCGCGATCAGTCGCGTGCCGGCCACGCAGGCCTGGCCGGCGTTGAAGGTGACGCTGCCGGCGATCGCTGCCGCCGCCTTGCCCAGATCGGCATCGGCAAAGACGAGCTGAGGACTCTTGCCGCCAAGCTCCAGCGTCATCGGCTTGATGCCGGTGCGGGCGACGTTCTCCATGATGGCTGACCCGGCGCGGGTCGAGCCGGTGAAGCTGACCTTGGCGATCTCGGGATGGCCGGTCAGCGCCGTGCCGGTCGTCGGCCCATCGCCGAGCACAACGTTGATCAGTCCAGCGGGCAGCCCTGCTCTGACGGCAAGCTGCGCCATGTAGACAGCCGAAAACGGCGTCATTTCCGACGGCTTCAGCACGACTGCATTGCCCGCGGCGAGCGCCGGGCCGAGCTTCCAGCCGGCCATCGAGATGGGAAAATTCCAGGGCGTGATCGCGCCGACCACGCCATAGGGTTCGCTCATGATCATGCCGAGACTGGCGTCGTCGGTCGGCACCAGGTCGCTGCCTTCCTTGTCGGCGAATTCGGCGAAGAAGCGGATCTGCTCGGCGGTGACGGCGATGTCGCCGGCGACGAGCTGGCCGACGGGCCGGGTCGAAGACAGCGCCTCGATCCTTGCGAGCGTTTCAGCTTCCGCCACGATCAGATCGGCCCAGGCCTGCAGCGCCCTGGTGCGCTCGCGCGGCCGAACGCCGCCCCAGTTGCTGGCCTTCAGCGCTGACTTGGCGCTCTCCACAGCACAGTCCACCAAGTCCACATCGGCCACGGGGGAGGCCGCATAGGCCTTGCCATCGGACGGACGGCGCATCTCGATCGCACCCGCAGCCGAAATCAGTTCCCCGCCGATGAAATGGCCAACGGGGAGGAGAATCGTGTCCGGATCGAAGCTAAGGCTCATGGGGGCGACCACTTTCCAGCATCAACCAGACCCTAGCGCTTGCTGGCGCGCAGCATGCGCTGTTCGGCGATCCGCCGCCGATGAATGTTGCGTGCTGGGGGCAAGGGACAGCAAAATCTTCCGCGAAGGTCAGCGCCTGACCCGGACGCTCGCTACCCTACCGTCACGTAGATCTTGCGCACCGTCTCGATGGTTTTCCAGACACCGGTGAAGCCAGGCTTCATCACGAAGCTGTCGCCGGCGCGGTACGTCACTGCCTCGCCAGAGTCGGGCGTGATTTCGACCACGCCGGAGAGGATGTGGCAGAATTCGAACGTCTCCCCTTTGATCGAGCGCGTCTCGCCCGGCGTCGCCTCCCAGACGCCGGTATGGACGAGGTCGCCTTTGGCGACATCCTGCGCCCAGGTCTTGAAAGCGGGGTCGCCGGCAATCAGCCGGTCGGGCAGCGCCTTGGATGCCCGCGGCTGGAAGGCTGGGTCGGTATCGACGGTCTTGAGCAGGGACAAAGGATGGCCTTTCCAGTTGGAGTTCAATAGCCGCGCGAACGGTCGACGAGCCCGACGGGATCGAGACCGGCGCGGTGGCGCCTGATGTTGTCGATGACAGCGCGTGCGGCGGTCGCCGGCTGGGTCACGCTGGCGACATGCGGCGTTAGGATGATCTTGCGATGCGACCAGAACGGGTGGCCCGTGGGCAGCGGTTCGGGATCGGTCACGTCGATCATCGCCGCCGACAGATGGCCGCTGTCGAGCGCGGCGAGGAGCGCGGCATGGTCGAGCTGCGGCCCCCGGCCCGCCTGGACGAGCGCCGCGCCTCCGGGCAGTTTCGCGAACAGGTCGGCGTTCAGAAATCCGCGCGTTTCTTCCGTCAGCGGCAGCAGGCAGACCAGTATGTCGCTGACCGCGAGCATTTCCTCTAGCCCGGGCTCGCCGTGATGACAGGTCACGCCCTCGATCCGCCGCGGCGAGCGGCTCCATCCAGCGAGCGGGAAGCCGAAGGGTTTCAGCCGGTCGAGGACGGCCTCACCGAGCTGCCCGAGGCCGAGCACGCCGATCCGGCGTGCCCTGGCCTGGAGCTGCGGGATATCTCGCCATTCGCCGGCGCGCTGCTGGGCGAGATAGGCCGGCAGGTTGCGGTGCAGGGCGAGCACGGCCAGCATCACATATTCCTGCATCATGCGCACGATGCCTTCCTCGATCATGCGCACGACCTTCACCTTCGCGGGCACCGCATCGAAGCGGAACTGATCGACGCCGGCGCCGATGGAGAACAGGACTTCCAGATTCCTGTAGCGGGCGAGGTTCTCCGGTACGGTCCAGGTGATCAGGTACCGCACCGCGTCGGGATCGACCGTCTCGGCATCCATGGCGAAGGGGAGGTCCGGTAATTCCGCGGCGAACGCCTCGGCGAAGATCGCGCCGCGTCGCGGGTCGGAATTGAACAGGAAGGTCATTCGGTTCCCTTCAAGCCGAGCAGCGGGCACCCAGTGCTTCGATCATGCGCTGGCAGGCGGCGAGCTCGCTGGCCAAAATATATTCGTCCGGCTTGTGGGCGCGGCCGATATCGCCGGGTCCGCAAATGATCGCATCGAAGCCGGCGGCCTGGTAAAGCCCGGCCTCGGTGCCGTAGCTGACGGCGGCGACTGGCGCTTCGCCGGTCAGCTCGTGCAACAGTCCCGCCAGCGCCGCGTCTTGCGGCAGCGACAGTGCCGGATAGGTGCTGATCGGCATCCACTCGACCTGAAAGCCTTCGGCTGCACAGGTTTCGGCGATCGCCTTGATGGGGGCGAGCAGGCTGGGCGGGTCGACGCCGGGTACGGCGCGCGCCTCCAGCTCCAGCGTGCACGTGTCGGGGATGATGTTGACCGACTGTCCGCCCGCGATCACGCCGGCCTGCAGCGAGGAATAGGCTGGTTCAAAGGCCGGGTCGAACGGACCCTGCCTCAGCCGATCCGCTTCGCTGACGGCCGAGCACAGCACATCGGCCATGGCATGGACGGCATTGAGCCCGAGGTCGGGCCGCGAGGAATGGCCGGAGCGCCCTTTGATGATCACACGGGCGGCCGCCTTACCCTTGTGGCCGCGCACGGCGCTCATGCCGCTCGGTTCGCCGACGATGACGCCGAGGGGCTTCGCGCAAAGCTCGGGCAGACGGGCGATCAAATGCGGCACGCCCCGGCACCCGATCTCTTCATCGTAGGAGAAAGCGAGGTGGATCGGTCTGGCGAGGCGCAGCCGCGCGAGCGCAGGCACGGCCGCGAGAGCGGCGGCGAGAAACCCCTTCATGTCGGTGGTGCCGCGTCCGTAGAGCCGCTCGCCCTCCCGGCGCAGCGAAAAAGGGGCCGAACTCCATTTCGGCTCACCGGCGGGAACGACGTCCATGTGACCGGACAGGATGTAGCCCGGGACGTCGGCGGGGCCGATCGTCGCGAAAAGATTGGAACGGTCGCCTTCCGGTCCTGGAAGCAGAATGACCTTCGCTCCTTGTTCGGCGAGATGGGCCTCGATCCAGCCGACGATGTCTCCGTTCGCCCTGCCAGCGACCGATGGAAAGGCAACGAGACGGTCGAGGATGTCTAAGACGTCCATTCCAGCCCTCAAGGCATTTAAGGTTCACCGGCAATCGATGCCGCTTGCTGGTGAATTTCCGGAGAGGATGTGTGCGTTCCTTCGCGATTGCATGCCGAAAGCGGAAGTGTTTCAGTTGAATCTTGCGTTGATGCAGGGCTTTCGAGCAAATCGTATGGGGTTTGCTTGTCTAGCGTTGGCGGGTACGGGCGGTCTGTCGCCCGTTGATTTTTGAGGGTTCTTTCAGGGCCATGAAAGTGAAGCCGTCCGAAAGCTTGAAAATCGATGCCTTCTCGATGCGTATCGGCGACGTCCAAGATGTCGACTTGGACCGATTGCACGTGCTCTCGCTGTCGGTGGGATGGCCGCATCGGGCCGAGGACTGGCAATTCCTGCGTGAATCGGGACAAGGCTTCGTGGCGCTCGATGAGATCGGCCGGGTTCTCGGTTCGGCCATGTGGTTCCCGCATGGCGCCGGTTTCGCCACCGTGGGGATGGTCATCACCTCGCCGCGTCTTCAGACGCTCGGGGCGGCGCAGTGGCTGATGAAGCGGGCCCTCGAGAAGGTTGCCGGACGCGATCTGCGCCTAAATGCGACCCGTGCTGCAAGGCGGCTCTATCTTTCGCTCGACTTTCAGCCGGAGAAGACCGTCTACCAGTGCCAAGGGGTTGTCCATCCGATCGGGTCGGCGAGCATGGAAAAGGCGGATAGCGAGGTGCGGCGATTGCGGGCGGAGCATGTGCCAGCGATCATCGCGCTCGACACTGCCGGTTTCGGGGTGCGCAGGGAAGCGCTTGTCCAAAAGCTGTTCGACCAGTCAGTCGGCTACGGGCTTTTCGACGATGGGGCGCTTAAGGCCTTCGCCCTGTGCCGCCCGTTCGGCCGTGGCCACGTCGTCGGTCCGGTCGTGGCGGTGCAGGATGCCGATGCCATCGCGGTGGTTCGGCCGCACGTGGCCGAGCATTCGGGCGGCTTCCTGCGTGTGGACACCCATATGGAAAGCGGCGAGTTCGCCGCATTTCTGTCGCACAGCGGAATGCCGGTCTTCGACACCGTTCTGACCATGTCGTCAGGCAAACGCCTCGCCGATTTTGCCGTCGGCGACGGAGTTGGGCCGATAACCTATGCACTGGCCAGTCAAACGCTTGGGTAGTTCAGTCCACGACGCGGGCCGTCGCGGCTGTCCAGCTTCGCAAGGCCCGCATCAAGCGCCGGCAAGCTCGAGCGGGGGCAGGTTTGCCTTCGCGGGCTCCAATTTGATGTAGCAGGGGTTCGCATCCTCTTTCAGCTTCTGCAACTGCAGGCGCGTCTTGGCGCGAAGGACCGGGTCGATGGGCTTGTCGGCTTTCTCCTGCACCGCGCTCAGGATCTTGGCTGCTTCGTCCTGCGCCAGGCTGCGGCCCAGCCCATACTGGCGGCTACGTCGCTTTGCCGGCCACTGCGTCCATTCCCATCTCCTCCTCGGAAATGTCGTCGAACGAGGCGTAGTTCATGTTGTAGAGGCGGGCGTAGAGGCCCTTTCGTTCCATCAATTGTTCGTGGTTGCCGCTTTCGACGATCTCGCCGTTCTGCAAGACGATGATGCGGTCGGCGCCGCGGATGGTGGCCAGCCGGTGGGCGATGACGAGCCCGGTCCTGCCTTCCAGCAGTTTTATCAGCGCCTTCTGGATCAGCATCTCGGTGTAGGAATCGATGCTGGCCGTGGCTTCGTCGAGCACAAGGATCTTGGCGTCGGCCACCAGCGCCCGCGCGAAGCTGATCAACTGCCGCTGGCCGAGCGAGAGATTGCCGCCGCGTTGCTCGAGTTCGGTGTCGTACCCGTCAGGCAGCTGCTCGATGAAGTCGTGCGCGCCGACGGCTTTCGCCGCACGAACCACCTCCTCGCGGGTTGCCCCGGCCTTGTGATAGCGGATGTTCTCCAGAACCGTTCCGGAAAACAGAAACGGCTCCTGCAGCACCATCGCCATCTGTTCCCCAAGCGAATCCTGCGTCAGGTCCCGCACATCGTGCCCGCCGACCAGAACCTGACCCGACCACACGTCGTAGAAGCGGTGCGCCAGCGCCATGGAGCTCGACTTGCCCGAGCCGGTCGGACCGACAAGCGCGACCGTTTCGCCCGGATTGACGCGGAAGCTGACATTCTTCAGCACCGGCTGGTTCCGCCGGTAGCCGAAGGTGACGTTCCTGAACTCGACCGAGCCGTCCATGTCACGCGACAGCGCCACAGCGCCTTGCCTGTCGGCGACGTCCACCGGCACGTCGAGCACTTCGGAGATGCGCTGGCCTGAAGCCATGGCGCGTTGCATGACGCTGTACTGCATGGTGAGCGAGCGGATCGGATCGAAGAAGCGCTGGATGTAGAACAGGAACGCCACCATGACGCCGACGTCGAGGCTGTGCGACAGCACCATCGAACCGCCGACGACGATGACTGTGGCCATGGCGATACCGGTCAGCGTGTCGACGATCGGCACCATCACCTGCGCGTATCTGGCCGATCTCAGATGGGCATTGAGATTGGCCAGCACCTTTTCGTCATAGAGCTCGAAATTGACGTGCTGGCGCTCGAGGCTCTGCACGGTGCGCACGCCGTGAATGCCTTCGGCGAGCGCCCCGTTGGCGATCGAGTTGGTTTCGTGCGCGGCCATGAAGGCGACCTTGGCGCGCGGCAGCCAGAACAGGCGAACGATGAACAGTATCGGCATGGTCGAGAGCGTCAGCAGCCCGAGCCGGAAATCGAGCCACAGCAGGACGCTGACGATGCCGAACAAAAGCACGATGTCGCCCACCGACATGACCGATGTCTCGAGGAATTCCTGCATCGAATTGACGTCGCCCTGCAGGCGCGACATCAGCCGGCCAACCTCGGTCTTGTCCATGAAGCTCAGCGAAACCCGCTGCAGATGGCCGAACATGGCGCGGCGCAGGTCGGAGAGTACGTTCTCGGCCACCTTGCCGACGACGCTCTCCTGAGCATAGCTCGCCGCATAGTTCACAAGGATGACCGCCGCGAAAGCGCCGGTCGCCCAGACCATCACCGATCGGTCCAGCCTGCCCGGCGCCATGCCGTGGTCGATGGCGTAGCGGATGACCAGCGGGATCGCCAATTGCGTCAGCGTGAACACCAGCACCGCTCCGACCGAGATGAAAATCCGGCCTTGATAGGGTTTCACGAAGCTCCAGATGCGCCGCACGATGCGCGGATCATAGGCCTTGCCGAAAACCTCCTCCTCGTCGCGGTGCGAGCCGACGACCGCCTTTGCCGGCCGCCCTCTGGTGTCTTCCTTCTCGTCGTCGCGCGGGTCCGACATCACGCGGCTCCCAATGCGGCGGGTCGGTCGTCGTCGGGCCGCAGCTGCAGGTCGTAGAGCGCGCGGTAGCGCCCGCCGAGCGCCAGCAGCTCCCCATGCGTGCCGCGCTCGACGATCCTGCCACCTTCCACGAACAGGATCTGGTCAGCATGCATCAGTGAGCTCAGCCGGTGCGAGATGATGAGCGTCACGCGATCCTTGGCGAAGCGTTTCATCGCCGCGCGGATCCGCTGTTCGGTGCCGGCATCGATGGCCGCGGTGGAATCATCGAAGACCAGCACCGAAGGCCGCAGCATCAGGCTGCGGGCGATGGTCAGGCGCTGCCGCTGGCCGCCGGAAAGCGACGCGCCGCGTTCGCCGACGATCGTGGTGTAGCCGGACGGAAGCCCGATGATGTAGTTGTGCAACTGGGCGGATTCGGCTGCCCGCTCGATGCGGGTCTCGCGCGCCCAGGGATTGCCGTAGGCGATGTTGTTCTCGATCGAGGTCGTGAACAGGAAAGCGTCCTGCTGCACGACCCCTACCACCTTGCGCAGCGACTGCAGCGTGACCTCGCGGATGTCCTGGCCGTCGATGGTGATGGTGCCCGAGCTCGCATCGTAGAAGCGCGGGATCAAATGCGCGATGGTCGACTTGCCGCTGCCGGGCGGGCCGACAATACCGATGGTCTGGCCGGGCCCGGCCTCGAAGGAAATACCGGACAATGTCGGCCGGCCGCCTGAGCCCGGATAATGGAAGCCGACATCCTCGAAGCGCAGCACGCCGTCGGTGACGACGAGGTCTCTGGCACCCGGCGCATCCTTGATATCGAGCTCGGTGTCGAGCAGCTCGAACAGCCGCGTGCCGCAGGTCGAGGCGCGTGCGAACGAGTTGACCATCAGGCCGAGCTGGCGCACCGGCATCTGCAGGATGGTCATGAACGTGAGGAACTGTGCCAAAGTGCCGACGCTGATTTGACCCGACATCACCTTTTGGCCCCCGAACCAGAGCACCAGGCCCATGGCCACCAGGAACGAGAAGTTCATGGCGCTGGTGTTGCTGACGCGGATATCGACTCGCTCGTTGGCGAGGCCCAGCGCATCCTGCTTGGCACGGTCGAATTTCTTGAGCTCATGGCGTTGCGCCGCGAAAGCGCGCACGACGCGGATGCCGCCGAGATTCTCGTCCATCACCCGGCTCAGCACCGACAGTCGCTGCTGCAGGGTCAGCCAGGTGCTGCGCAGCCTCAACTGGGTGACGGAGGAACGCCAGGCAACGAAGGGCACGAAGCTCAGGCTGAGCACCCCGAGCACGAGATCGGTGCTGATCAAGAGATAGGCGCCGACGCCGATCAGCACGCCGAGCAGGACAACGCGCAAGACGCCGGTGGAAAAGAACATGCGCACGCCGTCGAGATCGAGCAGGCCGAGCGTGATCAGATCGCCGGTGTGGACCCTGTCGTGGAAGGCAAAGCTCAGACGCTGGATCTTCTCATAGAAGGCCAGGCGTAGTTCATAGCCGGTCCGATGGCCGACCGCCTCGCCGCAGTAGTTCTGCGCCATGGTGAAGAGGCCGCGCAGCACGCTGACGACCAACAGCGTGAGAGCGGTGTTCCAAAGCGCGTGCTGCGCGGCGGCGCCGGCACCCTCGGCCATCACGCCTTGCGCTTGATCGATGGCGCGCCCCAGCAAGCGTGGAATGAGAAGCTGCAGCGTCGCGGCTATGAAGGTCGAAACGATGGTGATCGCGACTTGCCAGGGGTGGCGCAGCGTCATGCGCATGATGCGAAGCAGGGTGCTGAGACCCTTTCCCCAGGAGGCTTCCGCCACATGGGCAAAGGATTTGCCGCGCTCCGGTGCGCTGCTTTTTGCATCCGTATGCAAAGGGAAATATCCAAACAGATCCGAACATTAGCCCGGACGAATGAAGCAGACTCAGTGTGAGCGGTGTGATGTTACGCGTGTCCCGCTTGAGCGTTCAAGGGCCAATGACGGCATCGCACCTGTGCCTGGCGAGCGCGACCGCTTGCCCTTGTGATCCGAGCCTTGCTTGCCCGGCTGACGTGGCGGAAAGAAGCAGGGACGGCGAGTGGAGTCGACATTGCGTGAGGATATCACTATATAGCGGCGGCTTTCGGTTTCTCGCCCTTTTGGCGCGCCTGCGAGATCGCCGTAAATGCGTTGCCTGTTGTGACGGAAATCGGTCTGAAAAACCGGGAAAAAGCAAGCAGAAACAAATAGAGCGGATCTTTGACGATCCTGGCCAAAGCATCATCATCCTCAGCAATCTGAACGTGTTCCCTGAACCCTCCAATTCCTTTCCCTGTGTGGACCTTGGGCAAAACGTCTTGCCGGCCGAGGCCGACTCGGCTCGAATGGAGCGTGCATACTTTGGCGGGATGGGGGCGTTCATGACTACCAACCGGCATTGCCGCTAGGGAAGAAGCAGTATGAGTGAACATGCCATCGAGTTCTTGCGCGGATGGATTGGCGAAAAGGTCCATTGCCAGCATTCGCCGGCCAAGATCGAGAAGCAGGCCGAGACCCTCGCCGAGGAGTGCTGCGCCAAGGCAGCCGAGGAAGGCATTCTTCTGGAGGATATCCAGGAAGAAGTCGGCGACATCAAGGAACTGATCGCATCGCGGCTCGAGGAAGTCGCCGAAGAGAGCGAGCAACAGACGACGTCGGACAAGCCGTCCGAGTGAGATGCCGGTCCCGGCTTGAGCCGGGAAAGACAGGCATGGTTCAGCCGGATCTTGCCTCCGGCTTACCCGAATTTCTCTTTGAGCCATTCCTTGGGCAGCGCCGGCACGAAATTGCCGTCGCGCCCCGTCATGTCCTCATTGGCGATGAGCGCGCTGAGGATCGCTTCCTCCACCCCCTGCACGACAGCATCGAAGAACGGGTCGATATCGACGTCAGGGATGAACTCCGCGCGGGCGATGCGGCCTGAAGCCGCCAGCGCTGCCTCGGGATTGGCGGTCGAGAAGGCGAGAAAGATATCGCCTGAGCTGTGGTAGCCGTAGCCGCCGGTCATGGCGATGCCTAGCGGCACCCGCCGGGCGAGGCGCTTCATCTGATGCGGCAGGAACGGCGCGTCGGTGGCGACGATGGCGATGATCGAACCCTTTTCGGCGCGCGCCGTGGCCTCGCGGATCGCCGGTTCGGTGAGCTCCGGCTCGATGCGCCGGCCACGGATGGTGAAGTTGCGCCGCTTGCCGAAATTGGCCTGCACGAATACGCCGAGCATGTAGCGGCTGTTCTGCCATTCGACAATGCGCGAGGCGGTGCCCGATCCGGCCTTGAAGCCGAATGCGATCATGCCGGTGCCGCCGCCGACGCTGCCTTCCTCGATGGCGCCGCCTGTTGCACTGTCGAGTGCCGCGGCGACATGTTCGAAGCCGACATGATGGCCGTTGATGTCGTTGAGGAAACCGTCATAGGTCTCCGCCGCCACCGGCAGGCCCCAACCGCTGTCGAGCGCCGCCGGCAACACTTGGTTCATCCAGCGCAGCGTGCCGTCACGGGTGACGCCGCATGAATGGGTGTTGGTGATGGTGATCGGCAGGTTGAAGGCGCCGGTCTCCTCGATAATGTGCGTGCCGGTCAACTCGCCATTGCCGTTCTGGCTGAACACGCCGGCAAACACCGGTGTCGCAAGCTCGCCTCGCGGCCGCGGCAAGATAGCGGTCACGCCGGTGCGAACCGGCCCCTTGCCGACCTGGAGCGGGCCGTCGCCGGCAATCAGCGTCGTATAGCCGACCGTGACGCCCGGCACGTCGGTGATACAGTTGAAGCGGCCGGGCGTGCCGTCCAGGGCTATCCCGAACGAGCGCAGACGCGGCTTGCCAGATGGCGTGCGAAGATGCGGGTCGCTGCTGCTCATGCCGTCCTCAGAACAACGAGCCCTGGTTGCCGGGCTCCTTGGCCTTGCCCGAAGGTTTGGCGGCCAGCTTCGGCCGCGCCCCGCCGCTGGTGGCGATGGCCTCGGCATTGCCATCGGCGAATTCCAGTTGCAGTGCCGCACCGGGGGCCAGCTCCGCGACGCGCTTGATGACGGCGCCGTCGGCGTCCTTGACCAGCGCGAAGCCGCGCGCCAGCACGGCCTTGTGCGAAAGCGTGGCGAGCAGCCG
>NZ_JHQR01000361.1 GCF_014843825.1 Mesorhizobium silamurunense | reverse complement strand
AAACGTGCTTCTGTGGTGCATTGCGATCCTGGATCAGCGCATTCAGGCGCTGGCGATCAATCGACGAAACGGTGAGGGATATTCCTGTGCGCATGCGCCAGACTCGCATGCAAACCCGCGAAAGGGAATCCCAAGCCGGACTCTTATGTCAGGCGAGGACCAGTAGGAATGCCACGCCGCTAAGGGGGCGAACGGGATTGTCAATCGTGACTCCGCTTAACTCGGCGGATTGATACGTCACTTAGGATGCACATCAATACCAGAACCCCGGACCAGGTCGGCCGCACACTCACGACCTCTCTCAAACCGTAAGAGCCGGGCTTTAAGGCGCCTTCGCACGCAAATTACTGGGCGTGACGTCCAAAGGTATTGGGCAGAGATATGGCCCCCCCCCGGTTTGTTGCTTCCACTCCGCCTTTGCACGAGTGATGATTGCTGGATTGCGTATGCAATCCGCCGCCGTACAAGCTATGACCTTGGCAGCCAATATCATTCCCTTGTGGGCCGCAGGCAAGTTGCCTTGCGTGACGAGCTGCCAACTGTGGAAGGGCGTGCCAATGGCGAAGCAGGCTGTCCAACACTGTACAGTTGGCACGATCCAGCTGACGTCGCCCACGTCTGTCGAGCCCATCTGGAATTGGTCTGCCCCCAATGGGAGGAGGCTATCGTGGAGGATCTTGTCCTTCAACGAAACATCGCTCCCCACGACGCTGGCCAGCACATCATCGTCCGACAGCGCCGTCTTGCGAAGCTCCTTGGCGAACTCATAGTCAGCTGTGTCAAAAGGGGGCGGGCCGATACGGCGCATGTTCTCGTACATAACCTCATACAGCGCTTTGTTAAGCAAAACGTTGGAGTAGCCGCCAGTGATTTGCACCTTTACAGAGGTTTCGGTCATAAGTGCCGCACCTTCTGCAATCTTTTTCACGCGCGCAAACACCCGCTCAGCATCTTGCAGGGTCGGAGAACGAATAGAATACGATGACTCGGCATAGGCCTGCACTACGTTAGGGAACTCACCGCCGGCGTTGATAATGGAATAGTGAACGCGAGCGTCTGAGGGCATGTGCTCGCGCAAGTAGTTAGCGCCGACATTCATTAACTCGACCGCGTCGAGCGCGCTGCGCCCCAAATGGGGATCCGCCGCCGCGTGTGCCGCGCGACCGGTAAAAGAGAAACGGGCCCACTTTGCGGCGTTCGAGGATTTCGTTAGCACTTCGTTAACCACCGCTGGATGCCAGCAGAAGGCTGCATCGAGATCGTTGAAAGCGCCGGCTCGGGCCATAAAGGCCTTACCCCCTCCAGCTTCTTCTGCCGGGCAGCCGTAAAAGCGCACTGTACCTTCAATACCTTCAGCTGCGAGCGCATCCTTTAATGCGACTGCTGCAAGCGCCGAGCCAGCGCCGAGAAGATTGTGCCCGCAGCCATGACCTGGTCCGCCTTCGGTCGAACTAGGTCTAGTTGCGCTCGAGACTTGAGCCAGATCGGGAAGGGCGTCGTATTCGCCGAGGATGCCAATGATGGGGCTGCCCTGGCCGAATTCGGCGATGAAGGCGGTCGCCATGCCGCCGACATTCGTGGTGATACGAAAACCTTCGCGCTCGAGCACAGCGATGTGCTCGGCAACCGAGCGATGCTCCTCAAAAGCTAATTCTGGCATTGCCCAGATGCGGTCGCTTAAGGCGCAGTAGTCGGCGGCTTTCGTATCCACGCGGCGGACGATTTCATCGAGGCTGAGGGGGTCATTTTCCATAGTTACTGATTTCCCTAAGATGGTGGCTAACTGATCAGACCGTCGTTCCGGCAGGCGAGGGCACTGCTGAATAGGATTAAGCTGGACATGCCGAATGTGCTCTTGTCCCAGTCATCGACTTTCTTCCCTGCTCGACATGCTTTCACAGTTGATTTTGAC
>NZ_JHQR01000360.1 GCF_014843825.1 Mesorhizobium silamurunense | reverse complement strand
GCGGCCAGCATCGGCATCGCTTTCGTGCGCGATCCCAGGACGACGGTGGCCGATGCGCTCGCCTGTGCCGACGACGCCTGCTACGCCGCCAAGGCCGGCGGGCGCGACCGCTTCGCCGTGTTCTCGGCCGAAACGGCTTCCGGAGCGGGCGGCCTCAATGCCGCGCGGCTCGCCGCCGATCTGGTCGATGCCATGGAGGACGGCAGGCTGAAGCTCTTCGGCCAGGAAATCCATCGCCTGGGCAGGCCCTGGGAAGACAGCCGCCATGTCGAGGTGCTGGCGCGGCTCCAAGCGCGCAGCGGCAGGCTGATTCCGCCTGGCGAGTTCATTCCGGTGGCCGAACGCTTCGGCCTAGCCGCTCGGCTCGACCGCTGGATCATCCGCAGGGCGCTATCGCGCCATGGCAAGGCGATGCTTTCGGGCGCTATCTCGCTCGGCGTCAACCTGTCAGCGCAGACGCTCTCCGATCCGCAGCTTTGGGATTTCGTCGACGCGGCCATAGCCGAGAGCGGCGCTCCGCCCGCCGGCATCGGCTTCGAGATCACCGAGACCGCCGCCGTCACCAATTTCGCCGCGGCGGAAGAATTCGTGCGCAAGGCCAGGCTGCGTCATTGCCGCGTCAGCCTCGACGACTTCGGCGCCGGCATGAGCTCATTCGAATATCTGCGGCGCTTTCCCATCGACGCCATCAAGATCGACGGCTCCTTCATCGAGCACATCGCCGACAGCCGCTTCGACCGCGAGATCGTCTCAGCGATCGCCGGCATCGCCCGCAGCATGGGGGCCGCGGTGGTGGCCGAGAAGATCGAGGAAGGCAGCGCGCTGGAGGTCCTCATGGGCATGGGAATCGGTCATGGCCAGGGCTATCTCCTGCACAGGCCGGAGCCGCTCGAGGTGGTCGTGGCGCGGGCGGTCGGTGGCGCGGCGCCGCTTGAAAGACGGCAAGCCCGAATGGGCGGTATCAAATAAGCAACCGCTAAAATTGCAGTCACTCGTTTAAGGGCGCCGTAATCCGGCGAGGCAATGATCCGCACCGGCAATAAGATCGGAGCGACGAGATGAAGAACCTTCCCTTGCTGGCGGCAACCGCAATCGGCCTGCTCGGCATCCTTGCAGCGCAGCCGTCCTTCGCGGGCTCGGACCATGGCGGCCAGGTGACCGCGGCGTTGCCGGACGACAATGACGACCAGGGCGCCACCGCCGGCAATGACGGCGACCACGATGTCGCCGAGAATGACGAGGCCGATCATGACAGCGACGGCGTCGAGTCGGGCTCGCATGAGGACGACCAGGGTGACGACGAGGATGGCGATCACCAGGGCGGCGATCACGACGGCGGCAGCCACGACGGGGGCGACGGCGGCCACGATGGCGGGGACGGCGGCGACGACTGACGATCGGCGCTGAAGCCGCTGAGCGGTGGCGCCTCAGGAAATTCTTAGGACTGTTCGGCTACTGCCTGCCGAACCGGCTTTTGCTTTGCTCAAGGCATGACGTCTTGGCTCGACTATCCGGCGCCCGTTCCATGACGGACGGGGTGCCGTTAAGGGCAGCAATGTCTTCACCTCCCGCGCTGAACAACGCCGCCCTTCCGATCCTGCAGCAGCCACGCCCGGCGTCGCCGCCGAGATCGGTTGCTGACAGTCTTGTCGCGAGCCTCAATCGCGGCGCCGGACCCGATGGTTCCGGCGCCGGCGCGCCCATGATGCAGGCGCAAGCCGAAATCTCTCGATCCACGTTCAGCGTCAACAGCCTCAACATCACGGCGACGAAAGTGCGGTTGATGGAGCGGGCAGGCAAGGAGTTTGGCATCGACCAGGGCGATTACGAATCCGTGACTTCCTACGGTTCGGCCGTCGGCAATGCCGTCGAGGCCTTGAAACGCCAGACTCCCGCCGCGATCGTCGAAATCGAAAGGCAGCTTGGCCTGGATCAGCTCGGCATTGCGCTCGATATGCTGGTCAATGCAATCGTCGATCCGCAAGGCAGCGACAGGCTGGACGCCGCGCTGGAGCAACACCTAGACGGCATCCCCAAGGATGTGGCCACCTCGCTTCAGTCGGACGAGATTGGGCTGTACGGCGGGTCTTCGTCATCCTAGGGCGAAGCAAGGAGCGAAGCGACGCGACGCGACGCAGACCCTAGGATCGAGGGCGTGCCCCTAGTCAAGCTTATGGAAATTTCCGCCGAGGATATCGCGGGCAAGTTCACGCACTCCCTCCTTCGATGATCCTGCTGCAGCCAATTGTTCGAGTTCGTCCCGCAGGCTATCGGCGAGGGACGGAGAGTAAGCAACGACACAGTTAAGTATCCAATAGATCCAGATGTCGTCGTTGCCGCGCAGGATTTCACGTAGATACGGGGCGAGAGGCCACCGATGCCGGCGATCACCGGCTGGAGTTCTTGAGCGACAGGCCAGTTCATGTCCTGCAGCCATTCGAGGAGTTGAGGCAGGATTGGTTCAATCGCAGGGTAGCCCAACTCTTTCAACGCGCCGACTCTGTCCGTGCCGAGCTTGTCGACGGGCACAAGCGCCAGGAGAGCCTGTTCGGACGATCTCATCCCCTCACCGTTAGCGAAAAACGCCATGGGCGCTTTTCGTGCCCTTGGCGTTTCTAGCAGCCGATAAGAGGAAAGGTCCATCAATGATGCGCGTGGCTCTCATTGCGCTTGCGCGTGGCCGCCGCCTTCTTGGCTGAAGCCGAGCGCTGCGCAGCCGGGCGTTCGCCGGAAGCCTTGCCGCCCATCCGGCCGCCCTTATGCGCCGCCGGATTGCCGGTGTGCTTGCCGCGGCCGGAGCCGCCTTCCTTCTTGCCGCCGGCATCGTCCTTGTTGACGGTCGCCCAGGCGCGCCGCTCGGCTTCCTTCTCGGACACGCCGCGCTTCTCATAGCCTTCGGCGATGTGGTCGGCCTTGCGTTCCTGCTTGTCGGTGTATTTCGATTTGTCTCCGCGTGGCATTTTTCTTCTCCTATTGCGCTGAGTGAAATCCTCAAGAACCCTTCTTCTTGGCGACGTCGCTGAGGTCGGACCGCTCCGGATCCTTGTTGTTCTCGCCAGCCGCGTCGCGGTTCTTGTCGGGATCATCCTTCGGCGGCAGATAGCCGGGAGGACGGTTTTTCTTCGGTCCCTCCCAGCGCGGCCATTGCTCGTTGTTCCGGGGCGTCCCGGGCGTGGTGCGTTGCTCATGCCTGTCTCACTTTCTAGAAGGCTCAGCCCTCGGCCTTCATGGTGCGTGCGATCCTCAGCAGCTTGTCGCGATCATGCCCGTGCTCGCGGATCAGTTCGCTCGCCTGCATGGGCGACAGGTCGGTGTTCTCCGCCAGGAACCGCACATCCGGATCGTCGCCGCCCTTGGTCGGCAACTTGCCCGAAGGCGGTGCGTCGGCAGCACCTGGTCGGTGCGGGATTTTGCTGTTCATCGCAGTCTCCTTTGCTGTCCTGCCGTCAACTCGCCGCTTCCGACTGCTTGCGGCGCGCCTCCTTCTTGCGGCGCAGCGCCTCGTCGGTTCCGACGATGTCCTTCGCGCCGCCGCTGATGGCCGTCGAGACGACCGCGGGCGGATCGCTGGCTGGGAAACTGTCCACCAGGCCGGACTGCAGCTGCTCTTCCAGCGTCTCCGGGTTCTCGGAGCGCCCCGCCGTGCGGCGTTCGTCGATCTCTTCCAGGTCGTACTTGGCGTCGGGATGTTCACGCACATTGCGCAGCGTCGACACCACAAGCTCGATCGCGAACTCCTTCATCGCCTCGCCGTCCGGCGCGGCGACGACGGTTTCCTCGATGAGGCGCAAGAGCATCGATCTTGTCCAGCTCCTTCATACCCTGGCAGCGCGCCAGCCTTTGGGTCAGCGAATGGATCAGCAGCGGAGCGAAAGTCGAATACGCATGCATGCGCGTCTCGTCGACGCGATCGGGGTGAAGTGTGTGCACGGACATCGGTGCCTCCGTTGAAACGTCCCAGACCGGGCGGCGGCGAGCCGCGGCGTGTTTCTGAGGAACCGAGGGGAGGGGAAGAAGTTCCAATCACGGGAGAGCGCCGTACCCGGAGGCCGCGTCCGCGACCCGATAGCGCCGTCCAGCGCTTAATGAGGGGCCACGGTCCGAACCGTTCCTGCGACTGAAGTCCGAGCAGCCCGCGCATTGGACCGGCGGCGGCAACCAAAGCGGAAGCTTCGAGTTGGTGAGCGGTCGTCGATGGACCCCCTCCGTCGGCGGCATTTTGGGTGTCCGCCATTCCGCGCAACGGCGGGCACCCAAGACCGTCGGAACCCGAAAGCCAAACCATCGGAATAAGGAAGCCGCGTTGCCGGTTTCGAAAGCGAGACGACGTTTTGACCTCTTTTTCTGCCAAGCCCAAGCAGCGAAACGCTGAAAGCCACCCTGCGAACGACAATCACCTCTCCGCTCTCGCCGACACCTCGATCCTCGAATTCATCATTGATGATGACGACGTCGCCGACATCGCCAGGCGCGCCGAACGCCTGGGCAATGGCGTGGTGATCGTGATGGCGCTCTGCCTGATCGTTGCGCCGGCGATCTATCTCACCTTGGCCTACGGCCTGTAGCAGGCAGCAGAAAATCGCCGAGCCTGGCGGCGGTCTCGGCCGGCGCCTCCTCGGGAAAGAAATGCCCGCCGGGCATCGGCCCGCCGCTGACATTGTCGGCCCACTCCCGCCACAGCGCCAGCGGTCCGCCTTCTCGTGCGTACCATTCGGCGAGCGCGCCATGTCCGCTCCATAGCACTAGCACCGGGCAGCCGATGCGCCGGCCGGCTGCCTGGTCCGCATGGTCGTGCTCGCGGTCGAGCGTCGCTGCCGCACGGTATTCCTCGCAGATGGCGTGGACATGGGCCGGATCGCGCAAGGCTTCCATGTAAGCCTGCCGCACCTCGGCGGGAAAGGCGGCGGGCGAGGAGCCCCAACCTCCCAGCGCATTGTCGACGATCGCCTCCGCGGCTGCGGCCATGATCGTCTCCGGCAGCGGCTCGGGTTGCGCCAGCAGCGACCAGGGCCAATAGCCCAGCGCCAGCCGGGCGTCGGCCCGGTCCCAGGCATCGGCGGTGGGTATGATGTCGAGCACGGCAAGCTTCTCGATGCGGTCGGGATGGTCCAGCGCCAAGCGATAGGCCACGCGCCCGCCGCGATCGTGGCCGGCAACCATGAAGCGGGAAAAGCCGAGCTTCGTCATCAGCGCCGCGAGGTCGGCGGCCATGGCGCGCTTTGCGTAAGGCGCATGGTCCGGATAGGATGGCGGACAGGAGCTTTTCCCGTAGCCGCGCAGGTCGGCGCAGACGACGCTGAATCGGTTGGCGAGCTTCAGCGCCACGTCGCGCCACATCAGATGCGTTTCCGGAAAGCCATGCAGCAGGAGCAGCCCCGGGCCGCTGCCGGCCGCCCGAATGAATATCTGTGCCTCGCCCGTATCGATGTGCGCGCTTTCGAAATCGTCGAACATGCCTGGCCTCCCGCAGGCGGAACGGCGGACGGCGGGGGATGGTTGCCGCGGCTGCGGGCCGAAAAGGGTTTTCTCGGATGGCGCCTTCCGATGTTCTGCTCCAGGTGGACTCGAGTGTGAGGGAAGCCTTGAATATCGGGTCTCTCTTGCCGTTCCGCACCTTGACGGTGAGAAGCGGTCCATCGAGAGCATCTCCGGCAACTTAGACGTTCAATCCGCGCGCGCGATCATAGTTCCCACGGGCTGGTGGGCAGGGTGAATTTGCTTGCCGGCGCCTCGTTGCGCCTGTCCACTGCAACCGGCCCGGCTCTCCAACGTTAGGTATTGCGAATGCACAACAGGGCGGGCCGGATGCTGGAATCGCTTTATCTCAACCTGGGTCAGCACGATGCTCTCTCCAAAAACGAGAAGGCGTTGCTGGCCGACGCCATGTCGGTCGAGAAGTATTTCGTCACCGGCGAGGATATCGTCGTGGAAGGATCGAGGCCGACCGTCAGCACGCTGATCGTCGACGGGCTCGCCGCACGCTACAAAGTGCTTGAGGATGGCGGGCGGCAGTTCACCTCGCTGCAGGTGGCTGGCGATTTCGTCGACCTCCATGCCTTTCTCCTGAAGACCATGGACCATGGCATCATGGCGCTCTCGCCCTGCCATGTCGTCGTGGCCGAGCACAGCAAGCTGCGCGCGATAACCGAGCAGGCGCCGCATCTCACCAGGCTGTTGTGGCTGGACACGCTTGTCGACGGCGCCATCCACCGCGAATGGATCGTGGCCATGGGGCGCCGTTCCAAGACCTCGCATCTGGCCCATCTCATCTGCGAGTTGTTCGTCAGGCTTCAGGTCGTGAAGAAGACACAGGACATGAGTTTCCATCTGCCGCTGTCGCAAGCCGAGCTCGCCGATGTGCTCGGCCTCTCGGTCGTGCACATGAACAGGGTCATCGGCACGCTGCGGCGCATGAACGTGATCAACTGGGTGAACCACACGATCACGATCCTCGACTGGCCGCGTCTCGTCGGGATCGCGGAATTCGACCCGACCTATCTCAGCATGAGCAACGAGCCGAGATGAGGGCCTGCTTCAGGCTGGCGGCTTCTTGCGGTCGCGCGACCAAAGCTGGTCGAGCATGGTGAGCGCGGCGCTGGGATCGGCCGGTTTCAACAGACCTTGCCGGGCCGCGGCCTTTTTGAACGCAGCGAAGGCTACAGCCGGACGGCAAATGCCTGCCATGGCGTTGTCCACCAGCCGCGCCGCCGCGAGATAGTCCGGCGCCTCTTTGTCCTTCCATGCCCCGTTCAGCGCCTTCTTCGCGTCAGCGATCGTGGAAACCACCATCGAGCCGCCATTGGCGAAGCGGATGGTGAGCGGCAGGAACCGGCTCATTGCCCGTCACCATCCGAACCATTCATGCGCGCGCCAGGCGAGGCCGGCGAACGGCGCCGCGGTCAGCACCGCCGCCGCCAGGATAAAAAGGGGATTGTCTGTCCGAAGGAATTTCATGTTGCCTCCACGAGGGTCGGGATCGCCATAAACGAAGATGCCGCCGGCCGGTTGCATTGATCGGCCAGGGCAGGCGCAGGGCGGGCTACATATTGCTTGCTGGCCGGATCGGCGGCGCCGGACGATGCGGTGGGCGCGGCCGCGGCCTTAACGGCACGTCGGCGAGCGAGGCCCGTATCGGCCTGAAAGGGCCGGTTGGCGCGGCACGCTGGCGCAGAAATGCGGCCGATAGCTTGCCGATCAGATTTCGAAAGTCCACGGAACTCACCTCCTGGAGAGTCCCCCCAACTCGCAACCGCATAGCACCTGTGACGACCGTCGGCATTTAACTTTGATGTACTGGGCGCCATGCTGCTTCATGGCGGCCGACCCGAGGAAAGCCAACCTTTTCCACCGGCGTGCGTTGTCTATTGGAAGGTGATGACGAATGTGGAAGGAGATGACGAATGCCGACCGGCGCCCGATCGAAAACCGATAGCTCGAAGACGGTGAGCCGGCAGCGGAGCGTGCAGCGCCAGGCCGACGCCACCGACCGCGCCAGGTCGAACGGCAAATCCGGATCGCAAGGCGCCATGCAGGCGGGCGCTAGGCAATATCCGGTGCCGCCCTTCCCGAAGCGGCACCATCCGAAACCCGGCGAGGAATGGGCGATCGAGCCGGCGCCGCTCTATGACGCGCCGTTCTGGCAGGGCTCGGGCAAGCTGGCCGGCAAGGTGGCGCTGATCACCGGTGGCGATTCCGGCATCGGCCGCGCTGTCGCCGTGCTCTTCGGGCGCGAAGGTGCTGACGTCGCAATCGTCTACCTCAGTGAGGATCGCGACGCCAAGGCGACGAAAGCGGCGGTCGAGGCGGAAGGCAGGCGCTGCGTCACGCTTCGCGGCGACGTCGCCAGGCGGGCCTTCTGCCGCAAGGCGGTCGAGCAGACGGTTAAGAAGCTCGGCCGCCTCGACGTGCTGGTCAACAACGCCGCCTTCCAGGTGCATTCAGCCGATTTCGCCGACCTCACGGAGCAGCATTTCGACACTACGCTGAAGACCAATCTCTATGGCTATTTCCACATGGCGCAGGAAGCCATGCCGCACATGAAGCCAGGCTCGGCGATCATCAACACCGGCTCCGTCACCGGCATCGAGGGTTCGAAGGAACTGGTCGACTATTCGATGACCAAGGGCGGCATCCACGCCTTCACCCGGGCGCTTTCCGGCAACCTCATCGGCAAAGGGATTCGCGTCAATGCGGTGGCGCCCGGTCCGGTGTGGACGCCGCTCAACCCGTCGGAGAAGAAGGCCGAGGACGTTGCCCAATTCGGCGCCAAAACGCCGATGAAGCGGCCCGCCCAGCCGGAGGAGATCGCCCCGGCCTATGTGTTTTTGGCCTCGCCGCAGTGCTCGAGCTACATCACCGGCGAGATCCTGCCGATCATCGGGGGTTACTGAACCCAGGAGGATCCAATGAAGAAAGCACTTCTTGGCTTCGCCCCACTTCTTGGCTTCGCCATTGTCCTGATGTCGGGCCCGATGTTGGGAATGACTGCCGCGGCCCAGACCCAGCCGCAGAATCCGAAGATCGAGGACTGCCAGGTCAAGCCGGACGACAATGCGACGCCGAAGCAGAACGGCGAGCAGCCGAAAGCCCAGGCCGATGATCAGTCCAACAACCTTTCCGCCAGCCTGGCGCCTTGCGGCGGTGTGCTGAAGCCTCCGCCCACCGGCGACAAGAACGCCACCGTGCCGCCGTCCAACACCAGCCAGATGCCAGTGATCAAGCCGGGCGAAGTCCCGCCGCAGACGCCGAAGTAGAAAATCGGCCTCGCGTGAAACCTTTCCAATCCGCGCGAGTTGACGAGGTGTAGTCCCCGGGACACCGAGCTACTCCCACGACTGTCGCCCCGGCTTCTCCCCGCCGGGGCGGGTTTTTGTGATCCCTGGGCGTGGAACGAACGCTCCCAGCTTTGTCTCCAATCAGTGTCGAAGTCTTCCGGTTCGGCCCCCACGGAACAATCGGGCTCGCGCCGAATTGACCTCAGCGGGCCGCGTTAGCCGGACCTGGTGGTAAAGAGAACAGGGTTTGGTTTCTCCGGCTTCACACCCTGGCCAACGAAATGGCAGTCGAGCTCTTGTCCCACCCGGCCCGCCTAATTCGGGCGACCGCGCATGGCAGAACGTCCACTATCCGAACCTGCATCTCCCGTTGGAAATAGACGGTGAGAACATGCCGCGCTGGTTCCGGGAAGCCTGGGTTCTGCTGAAAGAGGGCGTCACCGGTTATCTCGACGACAATGCGCTGAGCCATGGCGCGGCGATGGCCTTCTACGCCGCGACCTCGCTGGCGCCGATCGTTCTGATCGTCTTGGCGATCGCGGGTATCGTCATCGGCAACGACGCCGCGCAGCTCGCGCTTTCGGCAGAATTCGCGGGCGTGATGGGCCCGCAGAGCGCCGACCTCCTCAAGGCAACGATCGAGACCGCCTCGCATCGCGGGTCGAGCACGCTGGCCGCCATTATCGGGCTAGTCACTCTCCTCGTCACCGCCTCCGGCGTCTTCGGCGAGATGCAGCAGTCGCTGAATGAGATCTGGAAGGTCAGGCCCAATGGCATTTCGCTTTCGCGCCTTGTGCGGGCGCGGGCGGCGAGCCTCGGTCTGGTGGCCGCGCTCGGCTTTCTGCTTCTGGTGTCGCTCGCGGCAAGCACGGCGATCTCGGCGCTGGGCGAATACATCAACCAGCACGTGCCTTTCGGCGAGCTGACCGTGAGCGCGATCAATACCGTCGTCTCCTTCGTGCTGATCGCGCTGCTCTTCGCCGCGATCTACAAAGTCCTGCCGGACCGCAGGCTCAAATGGCGCGACGTCGGCGTCGGCTCTATCGTCACCGCGCTGCTGTTCACCATCGGCAAGTCGCTGATCGGCTGGTACATCGGCACCAGCGCCATCGCGACTTCCTATGGCGCCGCCGGCGCGCTGATGGTGGTGCTGGTCTGGGTCTACTACTCGGCCCAGATCTTCCTCTTCGGCGCCGAGATCACCCGCGCTTATTCGGTGCGGCGCGGCAGCCGGCAGGATCTCGCGCCGGTGATGGCCGCCAACACCGGGAAAGGACGGGAGCAGCCGGAAGCGGCCGTCAGGTCCACGGTCGCCGAGAGCGTCCCGGCGGCGGACGTTGCGGCGCGGCGAGCCGCAACATCGGCCGGCGAAGTCGGGATCTGGATCGTCATCAGCAGCTTGATCACGCTGCTTATCACGCAGGTCCGGCGCCGCAGACCTTAAGTCTCTGCTCCGTGCCGCGAACCAAGAAGGCGGGCGACGCGCCCGAATTCCGTTCGCCGCGAGACCGACCCTAGCGCTCCTCCTGACGCTTTTCGATTTCGTAGGAGAGCCAGCGGCAGAACATGCCGACGATCGATGTCGCGGCGCCGCCGAGCAGGCAGGCAATCAGCACCGGGCTTTGGGATGCGCTCGACCAACTGACGGCGGCCAGCAAGGCCACGCTGACCGTCGAGACAAGATAACCTATGCCCTTGAGCAGATGCAGCGCCGGTCTGGTCATCCTAACCCCCTTTGCAGATGGAACAATTAGCCTCGACTGAAGTTCCATCTCCGCAGTGTCCCTCCAAGGTAGCTGCCGGCCGGCGGATACGTCCGGTCGGGCCTGCGCTTTGCAAAAGGCGCAGGCCTTGGCGCCGCGGAGTGACAGGGTTTCATGCATCGACCGCTTTATTTCCTTGCCGGGTTTTTTTCCAAACCGCCGGGGTTTTATGTCCTGCTGACGGCTGCGCTGACTTGTGCCGTCGTCGCCAGCGCCTCTCTCGGCACCTACATCGTCTCGATCTCGGCATTGGCGCTCACCGGCGTCGTGCTGATCCAGAACGCGCGCGACACGGCCGCCATGCAGGCCAAGCTCAACGAGATCATCGTTGCGCTGGAGGCTGCTCGTAATGAGGTCGTCGGCCTCGAGCATGAATCGCCGGAGGCCATAAACGAGGAGCGGGAAAATATCGAAACGCGTGCCGCCGCTGTCGCGGGCGTGCGCGCTTCCGGGCCTGCGTCCGGGAGCAGGCGGAATGCGCAAACGCCATCCGCAATTCGGTGAACACCCCTAGGCGTCGGCCATCCGTTTTTTCTTGGCTTCCGCGCAGCGGGCGCGGAACTCTTCCACCTCGGCCTCGGTGAGATGCTCGATGCCGATGAAGTCGTTCTTGGCGTGGCCTGCGCGGATCAACTCGTCGAGTTTTGCCTGGATGGCGGCCCCGTCGCGGTTTTGCGTGTTCTGGATCAGGAACACCATCAGGAAGGTGATGATCGTGGTGCCAGTGTTGATGACGAGCTGCCACGTTTCCGAGTAGTGGAAGACCGGCCCGGTCGCCGCCCAGAGAACGACGGACGCCAGGCAAAGGGCAAAAGCCCACGGCCTGCCGGTGGCGTGCGCGACGGCCTCCGCCATTCGATTGAATGTCTTTTCCATATGCCGATCTGAGCGGTGTTACGAGCCCCGGTGAAATATCGCCAGGGCTCGAGGAAGGAGGGGATTGAGGGAAGCTCCTACCTTCCGCTACGCCGCCTCGGCAGCGACGTTGACGGCGGATTCGGCAAGTTCGGTGAGCGCGGCGTCGGTCTCCTTCTCCTCGCCGAGGGTCTTGTCGAGTAGGTTGACCGCCTCG
This sequence comes from Mesorhizobium silamurunense, assembly GCF_014843825.1. Classification (GTDB taxonomy): domain Bacteria; phylum Pseudomonadota; class Alphaproteobacteria; order Rhizobiales; family Rhizobiaceae; genus Mesorhizobium; species Mesorhizobium silamurunense. The sequence continues at coordinate 2,490 of NZ_JHQR01000360.1, read as the reverse complement.
GTAAGCCCGAGTTCAGAGGCCCAGGTCCTGAGCGTGCCATAGCGCGAGATCTCGTAGTGCTCGACCGCCTGGGCCGCCGCCAGCAGGCCGGCGTCGAGGGAGGGCGAGCCCTTGTATTCCTCCATGATCTCGGCACCCTCCTCGGTGATGCCCATGATCGCGGCGCAGGTCTTGCCGACCGGCTTCTTGTCGATCACCTCGAACACTTCCTCGAGCCGCGCGACATGTTCCTCGGTCTGGTCGCGATGCTTTTCGAAAGCAGCCTTCAGGTCGTCGCTTTGCGCCGCCTTGGCCATCTTGGGAAGCGTCGCGAGAATCTTCTTCTCGGCGAAATAGATGTCCTTCAGCGTGTCGTGGAAAAGTTCGTTCAGGCCTTTCTTCGAGGCTGATTTGGTCGTTGCCATACCTTGGATCTCCTGATGGGTTGGTCAGCCTCAACTCGGCCTGAAACGACTTGTTCCAGAAAGAATTTCAGCGATGACAAAGCCGAAAACGATCATTTGTTATTGACATCGTTTTTGGCGCTCGGTGCGGGCTGAGGATGTGAGATCAGCGCTCACATAGCCAGAGTTGCTGGCGCTTGGGGAAAGCGTGGCCGGCCTTGCAAGCCATTGAAACCTTATGGAGTCGAATGCGTTGCCTCACGTATCGATCGATCGCGGGAGGAAACCATCACGATGTTGAAGACAGGCCCAGGTTGGGAGCAGGCCTATGAACCGCTCGAATTCGCCCAAAAGCACGGCCTGACGCTGAAGCAGGCCGAGATCGTCATCCATACCAATGGACCGTCCAAGCATAAATGCGATCTGGCAGCGCCGATCTTTCTCAAGGCGTTGAAGGAACTCGCGAAGAATCGCGAAAATCGGTCGCCGGCGCGCGGCCGGCTCAGCGCCGATCTTTGAGGAACCGCGCCTCGCGCAGCAGCGAAGGCCAGTCGGTTCCGATCAGCCTGATCAACTCGCGAGCCTCGTCCTCCGAGATGTCCGCATCCTTCGCCAGCCGGTGCGCGAGCAGCTAAACATCGGCGTCCTTCTGCGAGACTGCCTTCCGATTGAGAAGCGGGTCGAGCGACCATAGTCGCGGCCGGGGGCACCGGGTAATGGTGACCGAGGGCCTAGGCGCGCAGATGAATGTATTCTGTCGGGAGCGATGAGCGCCTCATCCAAGCGCTGGCGAGGGCTAGCGCTTCCGCTTTCCGCTGTCCGGAACCTTGGACCCCGATGCCTCATGCGCCTCGCGCATGATCCGCAGCGCTTCTTCGGGGGTAAGACCGCACTTGCGGGCAAAATAAACTGCCTCGGTAGCCTCCGACCGGGAGGCTGTCGCTATGGCCGACAGGGCCGGTCTCGATTTCTTCTTGGCCATCGATTCACCGTGCCATGAATCATTTAGTCAGCTAATATAGCACCATTGTTCACAAATCCAAATTTCGGGCTTTTCGCGCTGCGGGCAAAGCAATGTTCGTATCGGCATCAATATGTCGATTGCGAGCTGGAAAAGGGGTTGTGTCGTACCACACAGTCCCTCTTCGTCGACGGTGGAAACCGTCTACCAACCCTGCCGGCGCGCCCAGTCGTCGATCTCACGGCGGACGCGATCCTTCTCGATGCCGTAGCGCTCCTGGATCTTGCCTTCGAGCTGGTCGCGCTTGCCGGCGATACGGTCGAGGTCGTCGTCTGTGAGCTTGCCCCACTGTTCCTTGACCTTGCCCTTCACTTGCTTCCAATTCCCTTCAATGCGGTTCCAATCCATGGTGTGATCTCCTTCGTTTTTGCACAACGAGCTAACGGCGGCACTGCCCGGAGGTTCCTGTTTCCGGCCGACGCTGGAAACGCGACATGGCGAGGGAACATTTAGACGCTATTGATGTTTTTCTTCACGGCGCGCAGTCCCCACACCCCAGCGAAAGGCGCGCTGATGGACTGGGTATCCAGAGCCCGATCCAGCCCGCCTCGGATATCCACGCCGGGGCGGGCTTCCAAAATTTGAGAGATCGAGAGAGATCATGCTTTACCAGGCGGCGAAGATCGCTGAGGAGGCCCATCGCGGCCAGAAAGACAAGACCGGTCGCCCCTATGTCGAACATCTGAGACGCGTCGCCGACGCGGTCGAAACGCTGGATCAGAAAACCGTCGCCTACCTGCATGACGTGGTCGAGAAAGGCGAGGGGTGGACGCTCGATCGGCTCGAGGCGGCTGGCTTCGGCTTTGCGGTCGTCGCGGCCGTCGACGCACTGACGAGAAGAATGGACGAAAGCGAGCAGGACTTCATCTGCCGTGCGGCGTCCAACGAACTCGCGCTGCCGGTCAAGGAGGCGGACCTCAAGGATAATCTTTGGCAGGCGCACCAGGCAGGCGTTTCGCCGGCGAAATACGAGATCGGGCTCTACTTGCTCGATGGATTGAAAGCCGACGCATAGGCGTCGCGTCCGGGACATCCGCTGCGCGGCCAACGGCCTCGATAAGTAACCGGGGCAAAACCGGTGGCGGC
>NZ_JHQR01000356.1 GCF_014843825.1 Mesorhizobium silamurunense | reverse complement strand
GCCGGGGCGCACGATCTGGGCGAGCGTCAAGCCGGCCAGCGCCTCGGCATGCTGCAGCGTCAGCGCGCCGGCGACCGTGATCGGCGCCATGGCGCCCGCCAGACAGAAGGGCGTGATGATCGACACCTGGCCGGCGCGGGCAAAGTCGATGATGCCTTGCGCCATCGGGATGTCGAGCTGGCGCGGCGAATTGGTGTTGATGACGGTGTAGCAATGCGCGTCGGCCAGGAACTCGTCCTCGGAGAGGCCGCGCGCCAGCCGGACCATCTCGAAGCTGTCCTCGACCTGCGGCGTGCCGCGGGCGAAGACGAACGGTACCTTGTCGGACAGCGTCAGCTGTGCCCGGCCGGTGGCATAGTGGCGAAAGCGCGTGTCGACGTCCTGCGGCTCGACGCAGGGACCGAGCATGTGCAGCACGTCGAAATGCTGCACCAGCCGGATGAATTCCTCGAAGGCGGCAAGCGTGCCCGGCCGCCGGCCGCGCTCGAGATCGGTGACGTTGGGAGCGCCGCAACCGGCGAGGAACGTCATCGTGCCGAGTTCGAGATCGAGATCGCGGGAGCGGTCACCGGCCCGCGTCGGGATCGAGCGCGGCGCGGCGGCAAGCGCCGCCGACACGATGTCGCGGCCGATGCGCACCATCTGGCTGTCCTCGTCGACCAGCGCGCCGGCCCGGGCAAAGTTTGCTCGCGCCTCGGGCAGCAACACCTTGATGCCGAGCTCCTCCAGCACGCGCAGCGCCGTGTCGTGAATCGCGGCGACCTGGTCGTCGGAAAAGACCGGCTGCGGCAGGAACGGGTTCTTCAGCGAACGGTAGTTCGGGCGGCGGCTCGATTCGCTGCCAGCGTCGCCGGTGCGTCCGCGCCGGCGTTCGCGTCTCAGATCGCGTGCGGCCTCGTCAATCATGCCTAATCCTCCCTATTGCCGCATTGCCTCGCCCTTGGGGTCGTAAGGCGATACCGCGATGACGCACGCCGGCCGTTCGACGCCGACAATGTGTACGGAAAGCTCCGTCCCCTCCTCGGCGAAATCGTCATCCAGCAACGCCAGGGCGACGCTCTTGCCGACTGTGTAGCCATAGCCGCCGGAGGTGACGAAGCCGACGCGGCGTCCCTTGTGCCAGACCGGCTCGAAGCCGCTGGCGTCGGCGTCGACCGTATCGACCTCCAGCGTCGCGATCCGTCGCGCGACACCGGCCTCGCGCTCCTCGAGCGCCGCTTCGCGTCCAACGAAATCGCCCTTGTCGAAGGCGATGAAGCGGTCGAGCCCGGTCTGGCCGGGCGTGTAGCCTTGCGTGAATTCGCGCGACCAGATGCCGAAGCTCTTTTCCAGCCGCAGCGAATTGAGCGCGTAATAGCCGATCTCGGCGAGGCCGAGATCCTCGCCGGCGACCAGCAGCGTCTCGCGCAAGGTCGCATGCAGGGTGGCCGGACAGTTGATCTCGAAGCCGAGCTCGCCGGCGATCGACAGCCGGGCGACGCGGGCGCGCACCATGCCGATGTCGAACGCGCCGCAAGCCATGAACGGCAGGGTTTTGGCGGAGATGTCCTGATGGGTGGTGCGTTCGACGATCTTCCTTGCGTTCGGTCCGGTGACGAGGAAGCCGGACATTGCGTCCGATCCGTGACCGAGACACCTTCGGCCAAATGCGCTTCGAACCAGCGCATATGGAACTCGCGCAAATAGTAGGAGCCCATGATCCAGTAGTCGCCGCCGCCCCAGTTGAGCACGGTGAGATCGCCCTTGAGGCGTCCGTCATGACCGAGCATCGGCGCGAGCTTCGCGCGGCCGGGCTTCGGCAGCCTGCAGGCCAGCAGCCGGTCGAGCCATGCCTCGGCGCCCGGGCCTGACACCGCGTGGCGCGAGAAGGCCGTGGTATCGACGAGGCCGGCTGCGCGGCGCACCTGAAGCACCTCGTCGCCGACGATGTCGAAAGCGTTGGAGCGCTTCAGCGTCGTCTCCTCGCGGAACCCCATAGGCGCGAAATAGGCCGGGATTTCCAGACCCCAGGACGCCGTCCACTCGGCGCCGGCGGCGCTCATGCCATCATAAGCACCGGGGCGCTTCAGCGGCCGGCCTGCCGGCAAGCGCTCGTTGGGGAAGGTCATGACGAAGCGGCGGGCATAGAACTGGCCCGTCGTTTGCTTGAGATATTCGCGGTTGGCGGCGAAGGCGCCGTAGCGGGCGATGTCCATGCCGAAGATGTCGGCCTGCGGCTCGCCGTAAATCATCCATTCGGCCAGCGACTTGCCGACGCCGCCGCCCTGGCTGAAGCCGGCCATGACGCCGCAGGCGACCCAGTAGTTGCTGAGGCCCCTGACCGGGCCGACCAGCGGGTTGCCGTCCGGCGTGAAGGTGAAGGCGCCGTTCACCCATTTGCGGATGCCGGCCTTCGCCAGGCACGGGAAGCGCTGATAGGCCTTGGAAAGCTCCGGGCTGATGCGGTCAATGTCCTCGGGGATGAGCTCGATGCCGTAATCCCAGGGCGCGCCGTCCATGTTCCAATGCTTGGGGTTCTGCTCGTAGACGCCGAGCAGGACGCCTTTGCGCTCCTGTCTCAGATAGGAGAAACCGTCGAGATCGACGGCAAGGCCGAGTTCCTTGTCGAGCGCAGCGATTTCCGGAATGTCCTCGGTGACGAAATAGTGGTGCTCCATCGGCGTCACCGGCAGGTCGACGCCGGCCATAAGCCCGACCTGCTTGGCCCAGAGGCCGCCGGCGTTGACTACATGCTCGGCGACAATCGTGCCTTTCTCGGTGACGACGTCCCAGCCGCCGTCGGCGCGCTGCTTCAGCTCGACGACGCGATTGCGCAGGATCACATCGGCGCCGCGCTTCTTCGCGGCGCCGGCATAGGCGTGCGTCGTACCGTAGGGGTCGAGATGGCCCTCGTTGGAATCATAGAGGCCGCCCAGCACGTCGCTGACATCGACGATCGGGCAGATCTCCTTGATCTCCTCCGGTGTCATCAGCCGTGCCGTCTCGATGCCGACCGACTGGAATACCGCCCAGGCCGATTTCAGCCATTCCCAGCGCTGCGGGTCGCTCGCCATGTTGACGCCGCCGGTCATGTGCAGCCCGGCATTCTGGCCGGATTCGGCCTCGATCTCGCGATAGAGTTTTATCGTGTAGTCCTGCAATGCCGCGACGTTTGGATCGGCATTGAGAGCGTGGAAGCCGGCGGCCGCGTGCCAGGTCGAGCCGGCCGTCAGCTCGGCGCGCTCGATGAGCGCCACATCGCTCCAGCCGAACCGCGTGAGATGGTAGAGCACCGAGGCGCCGACCACGCCTCCCCCGATGACGACTGCCCGGTAATGCGATTTCACGAGCCTCTCCCTCTCGTTGGAGGCCCTTACGATACATCTCCTGGACATATGTGTCTAGACACTTCTGTCCAGAGCTTGCGCAGAGTTTCGTGCCGTGCCTATTGTGCGGCCATGATCATGACCGCTCCGCAGACCGAGCCGGCGCCCGCCAACATCAAGGTCACGCGCTCGGACTGGATCAATCTGGCGCTTGAGACACTGATTTCAGATGGCATCGAGAGCGTGCGGGTGCTTACGCTCGGCCAGAAGCTCGGCGTGTCGCGATCGAGCTTCTACTGGTATTTCGAAAGCCGCCAGGACCTGCTCGACCAATTGCTCAAGTATTGGCACGACACCAACACCACGGCGATCGTCGAGCGCGCCCGGCGCCCGGCCGAGACCATCATCATGGGTGTGATGAACGTCTTCGAATGCTGGGCCGACGAGCGCCTGTTCGACCCGAGGCTCGATTTCGCCGTCCGCGAATGGGCCAGGCGCTCGATCGACGTGCGGCGGATGATCGACCAGGCCGACGACGAGCGCCTCACTGCGATCCGCGACATGTACCGCCGGCACGGCTATGACGACGAGGACGCGTTCATTCGCGCCCGCGTGCTCTACTACATGCAGATCGGCTACTACGTGCTCGACCTCAAGGAGCCGGTCGAGGCCCGCGTCAGCCATCTCGCCGCCTACCTGCGCTCCTTCACCGGCCAGGAGCCGACAGACGCGGATGTGGCGCATTTCATGCGCTTCATCGCGGCGCGGTGATATCAGGAAGCATGTCTCCCGAAAGCGGGAACCGGCTTCGGGACAGAGACATGCGTAAGATCAAAGACCTGAAGCGCAGGAGCGAATCTGAAAGATCGCGACGCTTTTAGGCCGGCCGATGCGTTCCCATTCAACAAAGCTTGCGCTGTGGCTTCGCTGCCCTTGTGAGCGGTGATAAAATGATCGAATAGTTTGACGGGGTGCCACCCTGAAACTGCCCGCATGCTGTTTTCGGGCGAAAGCGCGTTGGGGCGGAAGTCTGGAATGGCAAGTCCTTCGAAACCACGCAAGAGAAGAGGCCGGGTCGCCTCGGCGGCTCTTGCCGTCGACGCGTGGCTCGATTCCTCGCTCTATGAGATCAGCTTCAAAGCGCGCCAATTCTGGGAAGCGGCAACCATCTTTTCCCGCCGCTTCCGCCTGCATGGCTGGCGACGCGCCATTATCGAGGTGCTCAGCGAAGGCTTCACCATGGGCGCCGGCGGCTTCGTGGTGCTCCTGGCGCTGGCGATGCCCGCCTTCGAGATCACCGCCGGCGACTGGCGCAACCAGGGCGACTTCGCCGTCACCTTCCTCGACCGCTACGGCAACGAGATCGGCCAGCGCGGCATCATCCAGCGCGATTCCGTGCCGGTCGACGAGATGCCGGACATCGTCATCAAGGCGGTGCTGGCGACCGAGGACCGGCGTTTCTTCGATCATTACGGCATCGACGTTCTCGGCCTGTCTCGCGCGATCTTCGAGAATGTGCGCGCCAATTCGGTGGTCCAGGGCGGCTCCAGCATCACCCAGCAGCTCGCCAAGAACCTGTTCCTTTCCAACGAGCGCACCTTGGAGCGCAAGATCAAGGAAGCTTTTCTCTCGCTGTGGCTGGAGGCGAACCTCTCCAAGAAGGAGATCCTGCAGCTCTATCTCGATCGCGCCTATATGGGCGGCGGCACGTTCGGCATCGAGGCGGCGGCCGATTTCTATTTCGGCAAGAGCGTCAAGGACCTGAACCTCGCCGAAGCGGCGATGCTTGCCGGCCTGTTCAAGGCGCCGACCAAATACGCCCCGCATATCAACCTGCCGGCCGCCCGCGCCCGCGCCAATGTGGTGCTCTCCAATCTCGTCGACTCGGGCTTCATGACCGAGGGTCAGGTGCTGCAGGCCAGGCTGCATCCGGCCGACGTCGTCGACCGCGGCGAGCAGAAGAGCCCGGACTATTTCCTCGACTGGGCCTTCGACGAGGTGAAGAAGATCGCCAAGCCCGGCCAGCACTCGCTGGTCGCTCACACCACCTTCGACGCCAACATCCAGAAGGCGGCGGAAGAGTCCGTCGAGTTCCACCTTCGCCAGTTCGGCAAGGAATACAACGTCACCGAGGGCGCGGTGGTGGTGATCGAGACCAACGGCGCGGTGCGCGCCATCGTCGGCGGCCGCGACTATGGCGCCAGCCAGTTCAATCGCGCCACCAAGGCGCTTCGCCAGACCGGATCGTCGTTCAAGCCTTACGTCTACGCCACCGCGATGGAGCACGGCTTCACGCCGGACTCGGTGGTTTCCGGCGGTGCCGTCAGTTGGGGCAGCTGGTCACCGCACAACTACAGCGGCGGATCGGCTGGGAATGTCACGCTGCTCACGGCCATCGCCAAGTCGATCAACACCGTGCCGGTGCGCCTCGCCAAGGACTATCTCGGCATCGCTCCGATCAAGGCGATGGCGGAATCGATGGGCGTCGAGTCGCCCCTGGAATCGCACAAGACCATGGTGCTCGGCACATCCCTCATGACGGTGATGGACCAGGCGACGGGCTACAGCGTCTTTGCGCAAAACGGCTTCGTCGGCTCCCGCCACGGCATCACCCAGCTCGTTACGCGCACCGGCGACGTGGTTTATGACTGGACCAAGGACGCGCCGCCGCCGCACCGTGTGCTGTCGGAAAAGGCGCTGAAATACATGAACACCATGCTCGCGGCTGTCCCGGCGATCGGCACGGCCAGGCGCGCCCAGCTTCCCAACATCGTCGTCGCCGGCAAGACCGGCACCACGCAATCCTACCGCGACGCCTGGTTCGTCGGTTTCACCGGCAACTACACGGCCGCCGTCTGGCTCGGCAATGACGACTTCACGCCGACCAACAAGATGACCGGCGGTTCGCTGCCGGCGATGGTGTGGCAGCGGCTGATGGTCTATGCGCACCAGAACATCGACCTGAAACCGATCCCGGGCCTCGATCATCCGTGGGTCGACCCGGAGGTCGCAGCCAAGGCCGAGGAGGCGGCGAAGAAGGAGGCCGCGGATGCCGAGGCACAGGCGGAGGCCGAGCGTCCGCCGGTGCTGTCCAGCCGGACCACCCAGACGCTGAGGGACATAACCAAGGCGTTCCAAGCGGCGCCGGTTCTCGACGCGCCTACCCCGCCGGAGACGCTGTCGGCGCTTTAGTTTTGATCCTACGCACGTCTTTGTCCCGAAACCGGTTCCCGCTGTCGGGAGACATGCTCTAGTGAAGACTAGGCAATCTGAGACGGGCCCATTCGCCGGGTGGGATCTCAGCGCCGACACGGAAGTTGAACGATAAGACCCTCGTCGCATCGCCGTCGACCTCGCACCGGAAGCTTAGGCGGTACCATGTGGTTGTCGTGCTGAAGGCGGCCTCCGGAGGGCTAAGAACATTGCCCACCTTCAGCGGAATGGATGGCAGCCATTTGGGAGAATAAGAGGCGTCCTGCAATTCTTGGTTCAAAACGCTGCCGCAAAGGTTGGCGACCCGCTGATCGCGAGGCACGCCGGTCATAGAGCTTGTGGCCAGCGCATCGCCGGTAGCGCCCTGCGAGTAGAGCTTTCGAACACCCGGAAGGCCCGAATATGTCGGCGATGCAGTAACGGCGGCTTTGGTGGAACTTGGCGTCCCGGCGCTCTTGCTTCGGGACTTCGAGACGTTCGCAGGCCTGAACTTCAGGGCATTTGCGGGTTTGGACTTCGGCTTTTCGGCCGCGGCCGGAAGCTCGACTTTGCTATCGCTCTCAGCACCCGGCGGCGTTGGCGCCACGGCTGTTTGCCTTTCGGCGGTTTGCGCTCCTGTCTCTTGTTCGTCTGCCTGCTGTTTATCCGTGTCATGGGTTGCCTGCTTCTCCTCACTCTGCGCGGGCTTGGCGTCCGTCGCGGCGTTTACCGGCTTCTCGTCAGCCTTGCTTGGATCGGCCCGCCGATCGGAGCCTGGCGGCGCGGCAGATTGGTTCTCCGCAGGCTTCGGCACGGCAGGGAACTTGGAGTCGTCATCCTTGGTCGGCGACGGCGTGTTGTCTCGATCGCCGCCTCCATCCAGGGATTTCCTCGGGCCGGTATCCTTGTCGCCGTACTGAAAAACGGGCTTTAGCACCGCGATTGGCGGTGGCTTCGGCGGCTGCTTTTCCGGCAGAGGCGGCTTTTCAACTTTCTGCTCGGGCGGTTTTTCAGCCTTCGGTTCCGGCGGCCTTTCGGCCTTGAGTTCCTTTGGCTGCGATGCGGGCGGAGGCTTCGGTTTCTGCTGCTCGGGCGGAGGCACAAGCGCGACATTAACCGGCTGTTCCTGATCTGGTTGTTGGGCAGTTCTCGGCAGGCTATGGACCAGAAACGCTGCGATGAGCACATGCAGAATCAGCGATGCGGGCAAGGCCCAAGCCAAATTCCAACGCCGTTCTTCTGTCTCGCCCTTCATCCCGATCGATGTGGAACGAAATGGCGGCGCCTTCAAGCACAGGCATCGGATTGGATGGCCACCTACAGCGCCGCAGGACGGACCCTGTCCATGACAAGCCGGTCTTCAGCAGGGGGAATGCCACGTTGTTCGGTAGAAGCGACTTGATGGCAGTGTGCCATTTACATCAGTACCGGAAGCGCAGGAGGCCGCCATTTGCAGGCCGGTATCACCTGAATATCGCCACGCCTTAGAGCGAGCCGGCTTGCCACGTCACCCCGCGCCGCGATATCCCGAACAACCTCCTCAGTTCCGGCCCTTCATGCTCAGAAACGCATCCCTCACGCTGCTTTCGCTTGCCATCGCCATCGGCCTTGGCGGCGGCAGCGTCTGGTATGCGCTCAACGCACAGGACGGCGTCGGCGCGATCCGGATCGGCCAATGGACCGCTTTTCCCGAAATCGGCACCCAGGCCGCCGACCCCTATTCCAAGGCCCGCGTGGCGCGCGAGGGCGTGCTGGCGCTTGGCCAGGCGGAGGGGCTGTCCTTCGTTGCCGAGCGCGACGAGTCCGGCGCGCCGCTGAAACGGCAATGCGCCTATACGATCGTAGGCGGATATCCGACGGCCCGGTTCTGGACGCTCTATGCCGCCGACCAGTCGCTCGGCGTCATCGACACCGGCAAGGCGAGACAGGCGGCGCTGCAATCCTACGAGGTGCTGCGCCAACCCGACAATTCGGTCGTCATCTCGGTCGGCGACCGCCCTGCCCCCGGCAACTGGCTGCTCACCAACGGCTTCGGCAAGATGTATTTCGTGCTGACCTTCTACGACACGCCGATCGCGAGCAGCACCGGGCTTTCCGACGTGACGCTGCCGCGCATCCTGAAGGCGGGCTGCCATGCGTAGCCTGCTGCACGCCCTGATCCTTGGCCTGCTCGGCGCCGGCATCGTGCATATCGCGGTGCTGTTCCTGGTGCCGGAATTTTCCGAACGCGATGCCTGGTCGCGGCTCGCAATGGCCTCCGACCTCTACAAGATGACGCGCCTGGACGCGGAGGCCGGCGGGGCGCCGGTGGTGAAGTCGGTCGACCCCATGTTCTATGCGGCTGCCTGCCGCTTCGATCTCGCCGACGGGCTGGTGCGGATCCGGGCGCCGGGCGACGTGCCGTTCTGGTCGGCCTCGGTCTATGACCGCAGCGGCCACAACATCTATTCCTTCAACGACCACAACGCCAACAGCGAGAAGCTCGATGCCGTGGTGCTAACACCGGCGCAGATGATCGACGTGCGGCGCGACCTTCCTGAAGAGCTTCAGGGCGCGATCTTCGTCGAGGCGCCCATCGAGGAAGGCATCGTCGTCGTCCGCGCCTTCGTTCCGGACGACAGCTGGAAGCCGATCGTGTCACGCTTCCTCGAGCAGAGCGCCTGCGAGCTGCAGGACTACTGAGTAAGGTCAGTGATGCGGCACCGGAGGCCGCGGCGGCTTGTCCGGAGAGTCCTGGCGCGCCGCGCCGACCTGCGGCTGCGGCTCGTAGCGGACGCCGGGGAAGATGATAACCGCCGCCGCTGTGTCGGTAGCGTGAGTTACTCGATTGACCGGTGCCGTTCTCGGCACAAAAGACAGGACCATGCCCATGGTTCGTGCATTCCTCTCGGTTGACCCGGAGCACAACGCAACGCCTCCAAAGTTGATTAAGGCGGGCAGAGGGTTAACGGAGCGCTAACGGATCGCCGCTAATTTGATCTTTGTTCCCTGGAGACGCGTGACCGGCCCGGCCGGATTGCGCGGGGCCAGGTCTGTGTCGAGTATCGGGCGTATCCTCCGTGTCTTCTTCGGATTTCAGGCACATCGCTATCCGGACCGAAGCGGGAAAAGCCGAAAGGCTGTTCCGCGCCGCCGTGTCGGCTTTCTGCTCGCTGACGCGCCCCTCGCGCCGCGAGATCGCCCAGCTCGAGGATCTGACGCTGCCGCTTTTCGACGAGGTGTCGGTCGAATCGCGCCGCTATGTCGCCGCCGCCCTTTCCGAATGCGAATATGCGCCAGCCGCGCTGGTGCGGCGGCTGGCCGAGGAGCCGGTCGAAATCGCGGCACCGCTGCTTACCCGCTCGAACGCTCTGAGCGACATCGATCTCATCGCGCTGATCGGCCGCCATGGCCTGCCGCACGCGCGCGCGATCGCGCGACGCAAGGAACTCAATGCGACCATCGCCCACCTGATCCGTGCGCTGGAGAAGCCGACGCTGGTCAAGACGCGGCCGCCTGAGACGGTCACGAAGCTCGCACCGGTGAAACCGGAGCCCGCTAGCACGACGGAAGACAGCCGCCCGGATCCCGGCAAAGCCGAGGAAAACGCGCGGCGCCGCCTGCGCTCGATGATGCGCCCCGCCGGCGAAGGTGCCGCCGTCAACCTGTTCCTTGGACAGCCGACCTATGTGAGGCTGCGCGAGACGGCGCTGACCGAAAACGCCGCCTTCTTCCAGACAGCGCTTGCCGATGCGCTCGACATCGATTTTGCCACGGCCCGCTCGGTCACCGAGCAGTCGGGCTATGCCGCACTGCTCGCGGCGCTCAAGGCGCTCGACCTCAGCGAAGACAGGGCCTTCCTGATCGCGGTCGCGGTCTATCCGGGCGAGTTCCCGCATCCGCAGGCGATCCGCCTGTTCCTCGACCGCTACCGGTTGCTGCATCGCGAGGCGGCGCTCGACAAGGTGCGGGCCTGGAAGGCCGAAACCCTGTCGCGAGCGATCCGCGGCAACGCCACCGAGACGCCAAGCGCCGGGCGCCAGGCATCGAACGTCGATGAAAAGGCCGCCGGCCGCAAGGCGTCCTGAAGCAAGAAAGTCAGGCAGCGGTTCTTCGTGGGAATTGCCGGACCTGAAGCCGGGCCGCAGCCCCTATTCCGTCTTCACGGAAACAAGCTCCTCGATCGGAACGGAGCCTGCCTCGATCTCGACCACCCAGATATCCGGATCGAATCGCTTTTCCTTCTCGAGCCGCGCATCGAATGCCGAGGCTTCGTCGCTGGAATCGAGCAAGGTGAAGAAGCGCTCGTCGGGCTTTGCGGAATCGTAGCTCGTCTGCGGTGCCGGCCCGTACAGAGCCACCTCCCCCAACCGGCCGCGCGACAGCACAAAGACGGCGCCCGCCTCGGTCGCGCCGCGTTTGACCACGGCGGCAAAACCGCCGGCGCCGAACACGCGGCGCACAAGGGCCGAAACCCAAAGATCGGTGGTCACGCGCATGGTGGGATTCCGGAGGGCATGCGCGGTTCCCTACAACATTGGGAATGGAACCGAAACGCCGACAGCCCTCAGTTCGTCAGGCCGATCTCGCGCATCTTGGCATAGACCGCTTCGTCCGGCTCGCCGGTCTCGGGCAGCCCGAACAGCGCCTGGAACTCCTTGATCGCGGCCTTGGTGCGGGCGCCGACCAAGCCATCGAGTTGCATGTCGTCATTGCCGAACGCCTTGAGGCCGGCCTGTATCTTGACGATGCGGGCGTCGGGCGCCTGCGCCGCTCCATTGGCCGGGGCGGAGACCGGAATTGCCATCGGTTTGGCGGCTTGGGCCGTTGCGATATCGGCCGGACGCGGCGCCGGATGCGGAATGGCAGCGGTCGTCTGCCTGGCGCCGAGCTGATCGAGCAGCGCACCGTCGATATCACCGGACGCCGGCAAGCCGACCTTGAGCTGATAGGCCTGGATGGCCTTGCGCGTGGCCGGCCCCGTCAGGCCATCAACGGTGCCGTCGTAGAAATTGAGGTCCTTCAATATGCCCTGCACCTGCTGGACGATCGGGTCGGGCTTGGGAGCCGGCTGCGCCGGCGCCTGCCGCACGATGTTGATGGTGGTCTCCGGCTCGTCGGAGACGGCATGCGGGAAATTCTCGATGCTCCTGGTGGCGAAGAAGGCGCCCGTGTGCGGAAAAGGCTGGTACCAGAGCGCGTTGGCCGAAACGTAGAAGAGCGTCACCAGGAAGGCGGTCGAGCCGCCGACCAGGACCGGATTGCGCGAGATCATCTGGCCAACCGCCACAGCGCCCTCGGCAAGGACGCCGCGCTCGGGTTCGACCACCTTAGGCCGTCTTGCGGAGCGAGCCATTGCTGTCCCCATCTGCATCCCCCTTCGGCTTTGCAACCGGCATCGGCAGCACACCGGCCGGCGCGCCCGAGCGCCGCTTCGGTCCGTTCACCGGCAGGCTGATCGTCGCCGTGGTGCCTTCGCCCGGAGCGCTCTCGATCGACATCGTGCCCTCGTGCAGCGCCACCAGGCCCTTGACCAGCGACAGGCCGAGCCCGGTTCCCTCGAAACGGCGCGTATAGTCGTTCTGGATCTGCATGAACGGCTTGCCGAGATTGGCCATATCCTCCTCGGCGATGCCGATGCCGGTGTCGCTCACCCAGAAATGCAACCGCGAGCCGACGCGCTTGGCGCCGATCACCACACTGCCGCCGTCGGGCGTGAACTTCACGGCGTTCGAAACCAGATTGATCAGGATCTGCTGCACGGCGCGGCGGTCGGCGTTGATCTCGCCGGCGTCCGGTGCGATCTGCGAGCCGAGCGCGATGCTCTTGGCGTCGGCCAGCGGCCGCATCATCGAGCGGCACATATCGACGGCATCAGCGAAGCGGAACGGTTCCAGCTCGGTCGCATAGGCGCCGGCCTCGATGCGCGAGACGTCGAGGATCGAGGTGACGACGGACAGAAGATGCTGGCCGGACTCCCTGACCAGCCCGACATATTCCTTCTGGCGCGGATCGCGGAAGGCGCCGAACATCTCGTGCAGCAGCATGTCGGAGAAGCCGATGATGGCGTTGAGCGGCGTGCGCAGCTCGTGGCTGACCACCGCCAGGAAACGGCCCTTGGCCACTTCGGCGGCAGCCGCGGCGTCCCTGGCCGAGGCAAGTTCTTCGCGCAGCGCTGCTACGTCGTCGTTCTCACGAAGCACGAGGGTGAAGATGTCCTGCTCAAGCGCGCCGCGCATCAATTCCAGGCGGAACGGGCGGAAATTGTCGGCCGAGCCGCCACCGTCGCGCGGCAGCCGGATGCGCAGGTCGAGCCGGCGCTTCGGCGCGCCCTCGCGCATGTCGG
>NZ_JHQR01000352.1 GCF_014843825.1 Mesorhizobium silamurunense | reverse complement strand
CCTCGAATCCCAACTCGCCATACTGATCGAGATGATCCCTCCATCGCTTGGAGAGATACGGATGGAGGCCAAACCGGTCTTTAAGTGCCGGGTGGATATCGGAATCGGCGATACCTACCGAAGATGTGGAACGCACCGACTGCCTCGGGCCGGCTATCGTGTCGTTCATGACACCGTCTCCATCAACCTGGGGTATGTCCGAAGAGGGTTCTCCCGCGCAATCTTCTGGCGAAGCCGCGCTGGAAAACCGGGCGGCATCGGATCATCTCCGTCGAACTGCCAATGCGGGTAGTCTGAAGAGAAGAGCAGCATGTCATCGCTGCCGAGATGCTCTATCAGCTTCTCGACGTGCACCGGATCCGTCGACGTATCAAATGGCTGGATTGTAAAGCGGACACGATCGCGGATTTCCGCGGCGGGAGAGCGCTTCACCCAGGGAACCTCGCCGCGGGTACCCTGCCAGTACTTCGTACTTCTCCAAATAAAGAAGGGCACCCAACCGATGCCGGCCTCGATCATCACGAAGGTGAGATCCGGAAACTTGGCAAATACACCTTCCATGATCAGGCTCTGGAGCTGTGCCGCAAAAAGGTGAGTTCCGCTGGCATAGTCCTGGAGGTAGGTCGACGGCCATCCCATACCGCTGCTCGTGGGATAGCGATACATCGTCCCGGCATGGATGCCGACAGGCAGCCCATGCTTTTGGGCCGCTTCATAGATCGGCCAATAATGGCTTCGGCCAAGGAGCATCTCGTTGCCGGCCAGCAGCAGGACCTGAACGAACCTTTTGTCCGATGCACATCTGTGGATTTCCTCTGCCGCCCGATCAGGAAGCTGCGAGGCCACGACGATCGAGCCGCGCAAACGGGGCTCAGCATCCAGCCACTCCCGAGCCAACCATTTGTTGGTGGCCGTGCATACCTCTGCTCCCATCAAACCGCTTGCCGCGACTTGGCCTCCATAGAGCGGATTACAGATTGCGATCTCGCAGTTGAATTTATCGAGCGCCTGTTCCCGACAGCGAACCAGGCTGACGCCCGGCTTTTCCCCATCTTTCCGCCAGTCCGGGCGGCATGACAGCGGTACACTCGGCGGATAGCTAGCAAGATCCATGTCGCCGATCGCGCGGCTGATGAATTGATCCTGCCAATACTCGTCCATATAAGGGATCAGAGCGTCGTTTCCTGGCACTCCGGGATGAATATCGCAATCGATTACCGATGTCGGATTGTGGAGCATAAATGTCTCAGCTTTCAAGAAACTTTGCCATCTCCATGGGATCGATCGCTCAAAGATCGACGACCAGATAGGAGTCTTCGACACTCACAGGGAAAGTTTCCGCTTTATACGGACCCTCGGCCAATTCGGTTCCCGGAGTTAT
>NZ_JHQR01000359.1 GCF_014843825.1 Mesorhizobium silamurunense | reverse complement strand
GGCGTGTGCGAGCGGCCGGTCGCGACCAGCCATCCGGCGATGACCGCGGCACTGCGCTGGAAGCCAAGCGCGCAGCAGACCAGCACCGTGCCCTGCCGGCGCGCTGGTTCGATTGTTGCCACCGCCCGGTCGAGCACATCCGCCGGTGGCGGCAGGAGATCAAGCATGGGAAAGCTAATCCAGCGCCCCGACGCGTCGCGTGGCCGCACCAGCTCGGCGGCGAGATCGATCACCGTGCCGAAGCCGTCGGCTTCGGCAGCGTCAGGAAAACGCCCGAGAAAGACGCCGTCGGTGACCGTAACGACAGGCGACAGCTTGCGCGTCCATGCCCAGACATTGATCCTGGCGCCCAGCCTGTAGGGCCAGAGCAGGATGCGGCTCGCCAGCGACACGTTGCCGTCCGCCATCTTCTGGAACACCTTTGGCCCGGCCCCGGCATAGGCGAAGGCGACGATGGCCAGCGCCAGCGCCGGCCACAAAAAGACAAGCGCGACCGGCGAAAGGAGGGCGCCGATGGATGCTCCGGCCAGCGCCAGAGCGGCACCCAGCGCGTAGTAGAGCAAAAGCCGCCGCGCCTTGCCGTCGGTAGTCAGGCGGAAGCCTGCAAATGGCAGCTCGCCCTTGGCCGGAAAGAGCCAAAGCGCAAAGAAGCCGAGCAGCGCGCCGGTCGGGATGTCGATGAAATGGTGCTGCCAGGTTGTCAGCACCGAGGCGCCGATCAGGAAGCACCAGGCATGCCACAGCGGCAGGAATATCCCGCCGAGGCGCAGGCGCCAGTGATCCCAGATGATCACCAAAAGCGCGATGTGCAATGATGGCGCCTGGTTGAACGGCTTGTCGAAGCCGCCGAGCACGGCAAACAGGAAACCCGGCAGGCCGCTCGTTGCCGGCCGCACGAAGGTGGCGGTCAGCGGAAACAGGATGAAGCAGGTGACTGCGACGACCTGCGCCGTGAGGTAGCGACCGGCCAGCCGGTCGACGCCCCGCCTGCTGTCGTTGAGCAGAAGCGAGAGGCCATAGAACAGGTTGATCGACCAGTAGGGCACGATCGTCCAGGCGACGAACGGTATCGCGTGCTCCCAGGAGAACACGATGCTGCCGACATGCGATCGCGTCGATGCGAGCCAGTTGGCGAAGCCGTAGGTCGAATAGAAGAACGGCGCCAGCAATGCGAGCCAAAGCGCTGCCCGGACCACGATCCGGCCATAGGGTTCGGCTGCTGGGCTGGCTGAAAGTGGCGGGGGCTCGGCACCGGTCGGCATGCGTGGACGGTTCCTAAAGCCGCCTGGCAAGCGAGACGGTGAAGATGCCCCATTGGTCGATGCGCTGGTCAAGCTTTTCGAAGCCGGCCGCCTCGACCAGCTGGTCCATCTCGCCTTGAGTGCGCCGCCGCATCACCCACGCCTGGCCGCCGCGATGCGAGGTCAGGCTGCGCGCGATCATCTCGAGCTGCGGATGCCAGGGCTGGTTGGTGTAGATCAGCAGGCTGCCGGGCTGCATGGCGCGGGCAAGGCCGCCAAGCGAGCGCGCGATCAGCGCGTTGTCGGAGAAGAGCTCGTAGAGGCCTGAGACGATGGCGAGGTCCGGCGCGGGATCCAGTGCGGCGAGCCCCTCGCCGTCGAAGGCGTCGGCGCGTTGGAACGAGACGCTCGCCGGGAGTTGGCGTTCGGCGATCAGCTTGCGTCCGAGCTCGACATTGAGGTCGGAATAGTCCCGCAGGCGCACGCTGGCCGGCTGTTCGGCGCTCTTGGCGATCGTATCGAGCACATAGCGGCCGTGGCCGGCGGCGATGTCGAGGATATGACCGGGCCGTCCGGCGGCCTTCAGCGTTGCCAGCGCCGAGCCGATCAGCTCTTGGAGGTTGAGCTTGCGCTGGCGGATGCCGCGCCAGCCGATGGCGTCGAGGAAAGTCCGGTCGACCATGCGGCCGATCGGCCCGAGCCCGCGCGGCTCGTCTTCATAGACATAGTCCAGCGTCGAACCGGAATCGAAGCCGGTGCCGACGCCGATCTTCATGCCTTGCGAGAACCAGCTGCCGATGCGGATGAAGGCGCGGCTCATCGCCCAGTAGAGGCCCTTGGGCGACAGAAGATCGAGCGGCGAGGCGAGCCGATCAGCCTCGTCGCGCGTGTAGCTGGCGATGTCCGCCTTCTTCAGATCGACAGCTTCGGTCGGCGAAGCGAACTGCCCTTCCAGGAAGGGCCGGATCAGGTCGAGCGCCTTGGCGCGCTCGCGCTCGCCCAGTGTGTCGTGGAAGAAGCCCGGCAGCACATGCCGCTCCTTAATGCGGCTGCCGAGATTGACGAAGAACTCGTGCTGCGGCGCGTGCCGCACCACCCAGTCGCTGCCGGACAGAAGAAGCTGCGTCGGCACGGTGATGGCACGGGCATCGGAAACGATGCGCGCCGCATGCTGGTAGAGCTCGACCAGGATATGCGAGGCGATTGGCCGAGTGATCAGCTTGTCGTTCTCGAACGAAGCGATGCGCTCCGGGTCATGGGTGAGGAGGTTCGCCTTGACATAGGAATTGACGAAGAAGCGCCCGTTGATCTTCTGCCACAACGCAATGCCTTCCTTGGCGAATGGGACATAGAGCTTGACCGAGAAGGCGGGCGAGGCGAGCACCATGGCGCGCAGTTTCGGCGCATAGTCATGCACCCACGCGGCCGCAAGCACCGCGCCGAAGGACTGCGCGATGAGCGCAATGTCCTGCACGGCAATGCCGTCTCTTGCGGTGATCTCGCGCATGAAGCAATCGATGTCGCGGACCAGAGCCGCGAAGGAGGGAGCATAGCCGCGCTCACCTTCGGAGCGGCCGTTGCCGCGCGCGTCCCAGGCATAGAAGGCATGGTCGGGCATGCGCAGTTCGTCGACGAGATGCGCCATGCGGCCGCCATGCTCGTGCCCGCGATGGAAAAGCACGACCGCGCCCTTGGCCTTGGCCGAAACCGCTGGCCAGAAGCGGTAGAAGATCTCCGTGCCGTCATGGCTGCGGAAGGTGCGTTCCTGCGCTTGCCGCGCAAGGCTTTCCGCCGGCGCGCTGGCGACCTGTTCGTGAAGCATGGTGGTTCCCTCAGGCGGCATGGCGCCTCGATGCTCAGCCGGTGCTGCCAATAAGACCGGCGCGTATCCGGTTTATGGCGGTCAGCAGCGAAAGCGTAGCCATGGCCGGAAACACAAACGGCGCGATTGCCGCCGGCCACAGCCCGGCGGCGGTGAGCACGGCGACCACGCCGAGCGCCAGCGCCCTGTCGCTCTTGCCGAACGGTCCGGCGTAGTTGCGTCCGATGCCTGCGGCGATGCCGAGCACGCCGGCGAATTCGGTGAGCACCGCGGCGATGGCGAAGGCGACGACACCCCAGGCGCCAAACTGCGGGAAGGCCCCAAATGGCAGGATCAGCGCGAGGTCCGAGACGACGTCGCAGATCTCGTTCAGATACATGCCGAGCGTTGAGGCCTGTCCATGCTCCCGCGCCAGCATGCCGTCCATGGCGTTGAGCGCCATGCGCACGAAAAGCACGACGGGAATGAGAAGAAGAACTATGCGCCAGCCCGGCAGCAGCGCGATTGCCGTTCCGGCGGCAATGGACAGCAAGGCGGCAAGGATCGTTATGCCATTGGCCGTGATGCCCATTGTCGCCAGCCTCTCGACCAGCGGCCGTAGCCTGTCCTGGAAGGCCGGCTTGAGCGCATAGAGCGTCGGCATTGCGTTGATCCCCCGATCCACGCTTCTCCCTGTATCATGAAGATGCCGAATGGCACCAGCATGCGCCAAAAACACAGTGAATTTCAGACGGTTGACGCCTTGCTATGAACGCATCGCCTCAAACCTTCGCCGCAGCCGGTATTGCAGCTTGATCAGGTGCCCGATCGGCGAATGGATGACTGGCCTTGTGCATTGCCGGAATGAGCAGCAGGCAGAAGCCCTCAAGGCGGAGCTTGGTGCTCGACTGGCAGCATGCGGGCTCGATCCGCTTCACGTCGATCAGCGTGACGCCGCCGCCGTCCGACAGCGTGTGCAGGCCCTTGTCGAAGCCGTCGAGCCAGCCCTCCGGCGACAGCCGCTTGACGATGCCGGCCGAAAATTCGTCCGGCGTCAGGCGCTCGATGCGCAACAGGTTGATGGCGCTGCCGTAGCTTGTGGTGCAGTCCTGTGTCGGAAAATGGAGTTGCCCATCAGCGGTCGCCGTGGAAAAGGCCGAACGGATCGGCGATGAAGCGGAACGATCCCTGCGGCGGCAGCCAGACGATGCGGCCCTTGTCCAAACTTTGCGGGGCGAGCGCGTTGCCGATCGGTTCGGGCACAATGCCTACCTGCCAGATGTCGACCATGGATTCGCCCCTGCCGCGCCGAATCTATGCAGCAAACCGTGCCGTCCGCAAACCCGGTATGCGGCAGGCCGCTCGAAGCATGCTTTGCCTGAGGCTCGCCTTCAGTGTCCAAGCAACCATGAACCCCTCGCATGGCTGCCATGCGATTTGCCGGCGTCTGGAACAACGCATTTCGCTTGAATAGTAAGCACGCTTATTATATATGCCGCTCATGGTTTCAGATGGCATCGACAGATTGGGATTTTTGATCCACGACGTGCAGCGCCTGATGCGCAAGCGTTTCGAGGCGCGCGCCAGTGGATTGGGCCTCTCCTCGGCGCAATGGCGGCTTCTCGTCCGCGTCGCCAAGGAGGCGGGCGTGGCCCAGGCGCGGCTCGCCGAACTCCTCGAGATCGAGCCGATCAGCGTCTCGCGCCTGGTCGACAGGATGGAGGAGGGCGGCTGGATCGAGCGTCGCTCCGACGCAGCCGACCGCCGCGTGCGCATGATCTTCCCGACCGAGAAGGCAAACGCGGCCTATGCCGACGTCAAGAGCCTTGCCGGCGAGGTCTACGAGGAATCGCTTGCCGGCGTGTCGCCGGAGGATCGCCGCGTCCTGATCCGAACGCTGGACACGATCGTGCAGAATTTGACGGACGGCGAAGCGTCGTCCCTGGAAAAGATGAAGAATACGGAAGGCGCAGCAAAATGAACGCGGCAGCCAAGATAGAAGACAACGTCACCAAGCTGGAGATGGAGGCGTCGGCTCAGCCGGTCGCCGAAGCCCCGGCGCAGCCGGCAACCGCCCCGGTTTCCGTGGCGCCTGTGCCGCAGCAGGCGCCGGCGCCGAAGAAGAAGCGCCGCCTCGGCCGCCTCCTGTTGATGGTCGCCCTGCCGCTTGCCCTGCTTGCCGGCGGCGCCTATGTCTGGGTCACCGGCGGGCGCTATCAGGAGACCGAGAACGCCAACCTGCAGCAGGCCAGGATTTCGATCGCCTCGGATACGGCCGGCCGCATCGTGAAGGTCGGCATTGCCGACAACCAGACGGTCAAGGCGGGCGACCTTCTCTTCGTCATCGACCCGGAGCCTTACAGAATTGCGCTGGCCCAGGCCGACGCGGCTGTGGCCGCCGCGCGCCTCAACGTCGAGCAGCTGCGCGCCGCCTACAGCCAGGCGATGGCGCAGGAAAAATCGGCCAAGAGCGAGGTCGACTACGCGCAGTCGCAATATGACCGCGCCGCCGATCTCGCCCAGAAGGGCATCAACGCCAAGTCGTCGCTGGACGAGGCCCGCAACGACCTCGACAAGGCCAAGCAGCAGCTTGCGGTCGCCGAGCAGGGCATCCTCAGCGCCAAGGCTGCCCTTGGCGGCAACCCGGACATCGAGACCGACAAGCATCCGACGGTGATGTCGGCGATCGCCGCGCGCGACAAGGCCGCCTACGACCTCGCGCAGACCACGGTGAAGGCGCCGGCCGACGGCATCGTCTACCAGGCTTCGTCCTTCAAGCTCGGCCAGTATGTCGCCGTCGGCACGCCGCTGTTCGCGCTGGTCGAGACCGGCGACACCTGGATCGACGCCAATTTCAAGGAGACCCAGCTTACCCATATGAAGCCGGGCCAGAAGGCCGAGATCGTGGTCGACACCTATCCGGGCAAGACCTTCGAGGCGACCGTCAAGGCGATCGGCGCCGGCACCGGTGCCGAGTTCTCGCTGCTGCCCGCTCAGAACGCCACCGGCAACTGGGTTAAGGTCACCCAGCGCATCCCCGTGCGCCTGGAACTGACCGACCCCGACGCCAAGATGGCGCTGCGCACCGGCATGAGCGCGACGGTCACCGTCGACACTGGCGTGGCGCGCGGCCTGCCGTCGATCTTCGGTCACGCCACGGCCGGCGAGCACGCGCAGTAGCGACGCGCTTTAGAAACAAGGAGTTGGAGCAGGGGATTGGTTTGATGGGAGGAGTGGGAAAGCCGGGCGTTTTGAGACAAGCCGCTTTGCGGCTTTGATCGAAGCCGAAGCTTTCGGCACGGACCCGTCGGTCCTCAGGTTTCCGCTCGAATAGAGACCTTCGGTCGATGTAACCCCCACATCGATAGTCGCGTCCCACCGCGATGAGGGTCTCTAAACGGAAGGCCTCGCCGCCCGGAAACCCAATGTACACGTTTTTGTTACCTGCTGGAAGTTCAGCGCCATGAGCATGCCCGAACCCTTCAAGGAAGTGCCGCACCGCGGCCTGATCACGGTCGCGCTGATGCTGGCGACGATCATGCAGGCGCTCGACACCACGATCGCCAATGTCGCGCTGCCGACCATGACCGGCGACCTCGGCGCCTCGCCCGACAACATCAACTGGGTGCTGACCTCCTACATCGTGGCCGCGGCGATCATGACGCCGGTCACCGGTTGGCTTGCCGACCGGCTCGGCCGCAAGGAGCTGTTCCTGGCCTCGGTCGTCGGCTTCACCATCTTCTCCATGCTCTGCGGACTGGCCTGGAGCCTGGAGACGATGGTGCTCTTCCGCCTGCTGCAGGGCGTGTTCGGCGCAGCCATCGTGCCGCTGTCGCAGACCTTCCTGCTCGACATCAATCCGAGAGAGCGCCATGGCCAGGCGATGGCCATCTGGGGCGCCGGCATCATGCTGGGGCCGATCCTCGGGCCGACGCTCGGCGGCTGGCTGACCGAGAATTTCAACTGGCGCTGGGTGTTCTTCATCAACCTGCCGGTCGGCATCCTCGCCTTCCTCGGCATGGCCGTCTATCTGCCTGTCGTCGCCAAGCGCGTGCGCAGCTTCGATTTCTTCGGCTTCGCCATGATCTCGCTCGGCGTCGGCGCGCTGCAGCTGATGCTCGACCGCGGCGGCGAGGTCGACTGGTTCTCCTCGACCGAGATCTGGATCGAGCTCGCGCTGTCGATCACCGGCTTCTGGGTGTTCATCATTCACACGGTGACGTCCGAACGTCCCTTCATCGACCCAAAAATCTTCCTCGACCGCAATTTCGTGACCGGCCTGGGCTTCATCTTCGTCATGGGCGTGCTGATCCTGGCCTCGATGTCGCTGTTGCCGCCGATGCTTGCCAATATCTTCGGCTACCCGACCGTCACCATCGGCGTCGTGCTGGGACCGCGCGGCATCGGCACGATGATTTCGATGCTGTTCGTCGGCCGCATCATGCACAGGATCGATGCCAGGATCCTCGTCGCCATCGGCTTCCTGCTTACCGCGCAGTCGCTCTACACGATGGCGAGCTTCACGCCGCAGATGGACAATTGGCTGATTATCTCTTCGGGCGTCATCCAGGGCCTCGGCATGGGCATGGTGTTCGTGCCGCTGTCGGCGGTTGCCTTCGCCACGCTCGACGTGCGCTACCGCACGGACGCCACCTCGCTGTTCAGCCTGGTGCGCAATCTCGGCTCGTCGATCGGCGTGTCGGTGGTTGCGGCACTCATGGTGCAGAACACGCAGATCAACCATGGCGAGTTGTCGGCCTTCATCAACCCGTACAATCCCAATCTGTGGGCGGCCTCGCCGGCTGCGGCCGCCGGCGATCCCGCCGCGCTTTCGCAGGTCGACAGGCTGGTGAATGTCCAGGCGATGATGATCTCCTACATCAACGACTTCAAAATCCTGATGGTGATGACGCTGCTTGCCGTTCCGTTCGTGGTCCTGCTGCGCAAGCCGAAGGCCGCGCCCGCGGGCGGCGCGCCCGCGGCGCACATGGATTGACGTTTCGCGGCGGTCCTCTAGCAGTCGGATTCAGGCGGCGTGCTTGGCGATGATCGCGGGGTCAAAGTGTCCGCTAAAATCTCAGGTATCGGAGGGCCCAACTTCCCGGTAACGGACAATCCGGTCATTGAGGGACATCCGGTACCTCCAACGCCGGGTGCTGCCTGAAGGCGTAACAGTGACCCTATCCAGCCGTTGCAAGCACGCTGCCGGAAGGCCTTGAACGGGTGGAAAATCGCCGTACTGCGCGCCTGTCGGAAACCACGTGATTGCGGAGGGACGTCGCCTGGCCTATGCGCTGAGGCTGGCTCACTCTAGCGTCCGCCCGTTGAATGGAATCGCTACGAAGCTTACGGGCGGACGCGGGCCGCCGCGCTTGAGCACCTTGATCATGGCCTCAAACCCATTGAATCGTTACAGGGCGCGGTCGTCGAGCGAATTTTTCGGCAGCCTATTGATGTGCGACTTGGGACGCTACCGATATCAGTTCCTCGGGTTTCGGCGCCCTGAACGTTTGGAGACCAACCTCCAGAACTTCAGTGAAGCTCCAGCGCACGATGCCCTCCCGGTCGATTAGGAACTGACCGACAAGCTGCCCCTGGCCGGAAGCCATCATCTGCTGATCGGCTTCCGTAATCTCATATCCTTCCTTCTTGTTGAGAAACTCGTTCATTGCCATCACGTCCATAGGTTCTGGCAACTCGCCCGGAAGGTCAATCCGTATCGCCGTGACCGTGTCCATCCCGACCTCGCGCAAGCCGAAAGCACGATGCGAGGCCCGCTCCGGGTCGGACGCGGCGAGAAGGTGGGGCATCGGGTGGTAGCGGAAATAGAGCCGTGCCCGTTCTACCGGCGTATTGACCACTGCTAGGCATTCGACGCCTTTCTCACGCAGAGCCGGATTGAGTTGCGCCATGGCCGCGACGTGACGGCGGCAGAACGGACAGTGCAGACCGCGAAACAAACCGATCAACAACGGGCTACGGCCTCGAAAATCATTGAGCGCAATCTTGCCTTCGCGCGAGATAGCATCGAGCACTATATTGGGCGCTGGGTCGCCCGGCTGCAGTGGGCGGTCAACACTACACATGGACATGGACAAACTCCTCGCCCAAGCTCAGTCGGCAAAAGGCAGCAACACTACATTTCGGGTTGGGCCCGTGCTGGGCGCAAACTCCCGCGCCAGAGCAAACAGCGTTCGGCCTCTGCCATATTGCCGAGGTCAAGATTGCAAGCCCATCATAGCACGAAAAAGCATCTGCGGCTCACGCGTATCGCGAGCCGTCTCGGGCGCCGCGGCAAACAGTGGCGCGTCTCATCCGTGCCATGGGACGACCACAGCGGCGAGACCGACAGGATCTTTCAGATGCGTTCTAACGGTGCTCAACGTCTTGAAACTTGGGCGGCTTCGATGTGACCGGAGCCAATGTGGCGAATGAATTTCACTCGGTAGCACTCCCGAATTGTTGTTCTGAAGGTCAGGTTCCGAAGCTTGTTTTTTGACGCTGAAGTCTGCGGCGACTAGGGTCGTCAACGGATCGTATCACGACACTTGCGAGGCTTTTCCAAGGATAACGAGGGGCATCCCAACAGGCTAGTCATCATCGAATTCAAGAAGCCTGGCGCCGACATCTTCGACAACAACAAGGCGCTCCTACAGTGCCGCCTCTATGCCAGCGAGCTCGTCGACCGGATCGAGACGGTGCGGGAAGTGTTCGCCTTCTCGGTCGTCGAGATCGATGACGAATTCTATAAAGACATGAAGCGTACCGGGTTCAAGGACGTGTTCTCGCTAAGCGAACGGGTGGTCTATGACGACTTCGCCATCGGCACAGACGACGATATTCCGCTGCACCTCTATGTAATGCCGGCCGCCTCGCTTATTACCGACGCCAAGGCGCGCAACCGAGTTTTCGAGGAGGTGCTGCGGTTCAACATGGCCCAGGCCTCGTCGGCGGTCGTGGTCCCTGCGCCGGATCCTGTGCCAGCCGAATAATCGCGCGGCGGCTTTTAGTATCTTCCTCTAAGACGTTGGATGGCTGAGATGAGGCGCGAAGCAGTCGGTCACGTCGGCTGTCCCAACGTCCGCTTGCATCACTTGACCACCGAAAGCCGACGGGCAGGAAACCGCCCCACTCCAGTCATTTAGATATAACTAATGTCTGGCGGGTCCTTCTGGCTGATGGCGGAGCCGCCCGCAGGCGGCGGCTCTTCGGTCTCAACGACCCAGCACCAGAGCCCAGTAACGCAGGCTGGGGTCGCGGCCGTCGCGCACATAGGCCAGCCCGAAGCGGCCGAAATCCGGGTCGAGCATGTTGCGGCGGTGGCCGTCGGAATGCATCCAGATGTCGAACAGTTTTTGCTGGTCGAAGCGGCCCTCGGCGATGTTCTCGCCCGCAGCGCCGCGCACCCCGTTACCCTTCATGCGCGAGGCGAAATCCTTGCCCCAGCCCGTGGTGTGGCTCATACGGGCGCGCGAGGCCATGTAGCCGGCCTGCTGGAGTGCGGCCTGTTCGAGCTGCGCATCCGGGACCAGCGCCGGCAGTCCGGCTGACGTCCGGATCGTGCTCAACGTGGTGGCGGCGGAGGACGACACGCCTGAGCCTTCGCCGGTCGGCAATGATACGGTGCTGCAGGCCGCGATGCCGGCAAGCGCCGCAAGGCCGACGGCCTTGAGCAATATGCGTCTGTCGAGAATGAGGGATTCGGTGGTCAGGCTGGTCATCCGGCCTCTGATACCGGCGATCATGGCTTTTGCCGGGCAGGCGATGAAAATCGCGTAAAGCGGCGACAACTCCCGGAAGATCGGCTATCATCGCCGCGTTCTTGAAAGTGGCAGCCACGGGCGGCCACCCAGGCGGTGACCGCGGAATACGGAGGACGGTTATGGCTGGTTTTCATGTCATGGCGGACGCGCGAGGGATGCATGTGCAGCCCACGGTGCGCCATATCACCACGTCGGATCTGTGGGATGCGTTGCGGCTCGGCGCCGAGGATTTCTGGGCCAAGCCTTCGCACTATGTGTTCCTGTGCCTGATCTATCCGATCGTCGGCCTGATCCTGACGCGGTGGAGCTCCGGCTCCAACGCCATCCAACTCGTCTATCCGCTGATGTCGGGCTTCGCGCTGATAGGCCCGTTCGCAGCCATCGGCCTCTATGAGATCAGCCGCCGGCGCGAGCTCGGCATGAGCAGTCGCTGGCACCATGCGCTCGACGTGCGCCATTCGCCGGCGCTGCCCTCGATCGCGGTGATCGGCGTCCTGCTCTTCGCGCTCTTCCTTTTGTGGCTGTTCACCGCGCAGACGATCTACACCAGCCTGTTCGGCGCCGAGCCGCCGGCATCGGTCGGCGCCTTCCTGCGCGACGTGCTGACGACCGGCAGAGGCTGGACGCTGATCCTGCTCGGCAACGCTGCGGGCTTCGTCTTTGCGGTCGTGGTGCTTGCCACTACCGTGGTTGCGTTCCCGCTGCTGCTCGACCGCGATGTCGGCGCCGTATCGGCGATCGAGACTTCGGCGCGCGCGGTGATGGCCAACCCGCTGCAGATGGCGCTCTGGGGCCTGACCGTCGCCGTGCTTCTGGTGATCGGCTCGATCCCGCTGTTTGCCGGCCTTGCCGTCGTCGTGCCTGTCCTCGGCCATTCGACCTGGCATCTCTATCGCAAGGTGATCGAGCCGGAGCAGATCCGACCGGTCCGTCGGCCGATGTAGGGGGGCCTCGCCAGCTACCTTTGGGCTTCGGTCGCCATCTTCAGGGCGAGCGCCGTCAGTACCGTGCCCATCATCCAGCGCTGGACGACCAGCCAGAACGGCCGTCCGGCAAGGAAGGTGGCGATCGAGCCTGCCGTCACGGCGATGATGGCGTTGACGGTGAGGCTGATCGAGATCTGCGTCACGCCGAGCACCAGAAGCTGCGACAGGACATGGCCCTTCGCCGGGTTGATGAACTGTGGCAGCAGCGAGAGATAAAGCACCGCCACTTTCGGGTTGAGCAGGTTGGTCATCAGCCCCATGACGAACAGCTTGCGCGGCCTGTCCTTCGGCAGCTCGCGCACCTGGAACGGCGAGCGGCCGCCTGGCCTCAGCGCCTGCCAGGCAAGCCACAGCAGGTAAAGCGCGCCGCCAATGCGCAGCGCGTCATAGGCGTAAGGCACCGCGAAAATGAGCGCCGTGATGCCGAAAGCGGCCGACAGCACATAGAACAGGAAGCCCAGCGCCACGCCGCCCAGCGAGATCAGCCCCGCCTTCGGCCCTTGCGACAGCGAGCGCGAGATCAGGTAGATCATGTTCGGCCCGGGTGTGAGCACCATGCCGAGGCAGATCAGCGCGAAGGTCAGATGGTTGGCGGCGTCGGGCACGGCTTTGATCTCCAGCGCCTGCGGCATGGACGGTCCGATGCCGGCGAGCATCCGACATGTGCCTTGTGCCGCGAACGCGCGCAAGGGCTTGCCGGCGTCGGCCGTTGCGCCAGAGCGGGCGGATGCCGCGGGTGGCGCTGCGCAGCCCCGAACGGAGGCTGTCGTCTCCGGGCGTTGGTAGCCTTTTACTCACCGACGACCGAGGTCGCCGGACGAGGCGAGGTTATCGGATCGGCATGACGAAGGACGATCTTCCACGCGCCTTCCTCCCGCCGAAATATAGTGGTGGTTCGAAGTGTAATCGGCACCAGCTTGTCGCTGCCGCCGACCTTGGATCGGACCCTCTCAATCTCAATGATGTAACCCAAATCCGTCGTTGCGTACTCGGAAATGCGCTCAAAGCCGATAACCTCGCCGTCCCGATAGTTGGTAGCGGCGCGGTCCATCGTTTCGGCAGCTTTCTTCCATCCTTTGGCCGGCGGGCCGAACGGATTGGCGATGACGACGTCATCCCGTTGTGAGTAGAGACTCTTCAAAGGCTCGGGATCGCCCTTGACGAAGGCATCCACGGCTAAATGATCCTGCTCGATGAGTTTCGCGAGGTCGGCCAACATCTCAGCATCCTCAGATGATAGGGAAAGAGGATACTATCTGAAAACCAGCCCCCGATCCTGCCTTTTCACGCTGGGCGCGCCAGCAATCGTTTATGTGCCTCACCCAACAACCCGCAAATTCGACAGCTCGTTCGCGATTTCCTTGAAATTGTCGGACAGCGTCGCGCCGGTCGCGTTCCAGAACAGCTTGGCGGGCTTGCTAGGGTCGGTCGGATCCTTGCGGAAGCGGGAGTCGGACGAGCAGGTCTTCAGCGCGTCCATCGCCTTCTTGTCGCCGGCGTCGGTCGAGGACATGTCGAGCGCAACCGTGATCCGCTCGTGGCTGGTGACGACCTTCATGTCCCGGTAGAGCGAGAAGCGGCTCAGCACCTGGCTTTCCTCGTCGCCCCAGCCGGTGCCCTTCTTGTACCAGATGCCGTTGATCTTGTCGGCGTATCTGTCCGAAGCGTTGAGCGTCGACCAGTCGAAATTCTCGTCGGCGATCGGCGACAGCCCGTAGACGTCCATCCAGGAGGCGTTGTCGTTGTCCGGCCCGACATTGACCGACGCGGCGAAGGGCACGAGGCTGAACTGGACCGGCTTGTCGATCTGCTTGATCTGCGCCGCCTGCTGGGCGAGGGTGTCGACGAGCTGTTTGGCGGCCTGCTTGAGCAGGTCGATGCGCTTCTGCCCAGTGCCGGATCCCTTCGTCGACATCGACCCCGAATTGTCGAGCACCATCGCCACTTCCAGCGTGTTCTTCAGCCGCACCTGCGAGCACGGTCCGAGCGTGATCGGCTTGTTCGCATCACCTTCGGACGTGCCGTTGAGCAGAGCCGCCGCCGGGTAGAAATAGGGGTGGTAGTTGAGCGTCGCGCACAAGGTCACCAGGCCGCCGCCGGCCTGGCTGCTGGGCAGCGTCACGTCGAGCGAGATCGTCGCCGGGTCGATGGTGTTGAGGTTGGCGTTGAAGAAGTCGACCGCATAGGCCTTGATCTGGTCGTCGGTGGCGCCTTCCGCCAACCGCCTCGCGGCGGCAAAATTCGCGGCGTCGAGCGCATTCAGCACCATCTGCTTCTGGCGGTTGAGCTCGGTGAAATCGACGGCGATTGCCAAGGCGCCCGTCAGCGGCACCATGGCGATCACCGTCACGAGGGCATAATTGCCGCGCCGGTCGCGGCAAAATCGAAGCCAGAATTCGCGCATCTGTCGTAAGCGGCTCCTCTTTCGAATCAACCGACGATGCGCAGGTTCGACAATTCGTTGCCGATTTCCCTGAAGTCGTCCGACAGCGTGGCGCCGGTCGAGTTCCAGAACAGCTTCGCCGGTTTGCTTGGGTCGGTCGGGTCCCTGCGGGAGTGCGAGTCGGAAGAGCAGGCCTTCAGCGCATTCATCTGGGCCTTTTCGGCCGTATTGCTCGCATCGAGATCGAGTGCGATGGTCAAGACAATGACGCCGGCCGTCTTTGCATTATCGCAAAGCGTAGCGAAATGCTCGTTCATGGCCTTGGTATAATTGGCACTCGAATAGTCCGTCTTGCTGACGCTGCTGCTGGTGCCGAGGAACGGGCGGCCATAGCTGTAGGTCGTGTTGTACGGCTTCGCATAAGCCAAGGCCGAATAGGTAGATTTGGCGCCGGCCAGGTCGTTGGCTCCAAGCGAATTTGGTGTGTAGTAGGTGTTGGCGCCGTCCGTCAGGACGATCAGGATCTTGTCATTGCCCCTTTCACTTTCGGGCCTGCCTTCGGTAAACGGGGACGCACTGGAAAGGGTCCTCCAGCCCCAGGCCATGCCTTCCGGCACGTTGGTGGCGCCGCTGGCGGCCATAGCGTCGATGGCTGTCTTGACGGACGTGGCGGCCGCTAAGGTCGATACGTCGGTGAGCGGTGTGATCGCAGTAGTGCTGCAACTTGTATTCGGCCCGGCGTTCATCCCGTAGGCGGGGGTGACAGCGGTACCCGGAGTGAAATATTTCGGCATGTAGCACTGCCGTTCTGCGTCGGTGTCTGTCGACCCATCGAGATGCCAATTGCTGTAAGCGGGACGCGAAAAGCTGTCGATGTTGTCGGTTTCGTCTGGGGCAAACATCGGCACGAACAATGTCGCAGGGATAGCCGTGGAAGCGGCGGTGTCCTGGATATTGTAGGGATACGGCCGGGATTCAACGCACCCGCCCCAACTCGCTATACTGGCATAGTTTGGCGTCGTGGTCGTCGTGCAAACCTTGTTGTTGCCTTTGCCCGTACATGTCGTGTTGGAGGTGATCGACGCCACACGCTGCATCTGTTTGTAGAGCGAAGTGCGCGTCAGTGGCTGGTCCTTTTGGGTCGCATCCCACCCGCTGCCACGCGCGTACCAAGCGCTGCCGACCGGTTGCACATATTTGCTCGATCCCCACGGCGACGCCGCCTGGCTCATCGTCGTCCAGTCGAAATTTTCGTGATGGATGGGCGAGATTCCCGTCGTGTCCATCCAACTTGCGTATTCATTCCCGGTTCCGACATTGACCGAGGCGGCGAACGGGACGAGGCTGAACTGGACCGGCTTGGCTACTTGTCTCATCAGTTGCGCCTGGCCGGCCAACTGGTCGACAAGCTGCTTGGCAGCGCTTTTCAGCAAATCGAATCGCACCTTGTTCGAGCCATGGCCGAGCTCGGTCATGGACCCGGAATTGTCGAGAACTAGCGCCACCTCGAGCGTGTTCCTGAGCCGGATTTCCGACCTCGCCGAGAAATTGACTACCGGGTCCCCCGTCGTCCCGCCAAGCAGCATCGCCGCCACCGGCACGAAATAGGGGTGGTATTTCAGGGATGCCTCCATCACCAGCGTGCCGCCGCCTGCATTGTTGTTGGGCAGGGTGACGGTCAGCGTCGTGTTGGTCGGAAGGACATGCCTGAGATTGGCCTCGAAGAACTGCTCGGCATAGGCTTTGGCATCAGTGTCGCTCGCTCCGGCAAGGATCTGCTGCGCCGCAGCAAGACCGGCCGCATCAAGCGCGTTCAGTGTCTCCTGTCTCTCTCGGATCAACTCGGTGTAGTCGACGGCAAGCGCCACGCCGCCCATCAGCGGTATCATTGTGATGACCGTCATCAGGGCATAGTTGCCCCGCCTGTCGCGGACAAATTCGCGGATCATTGCGCTTGGCCCCCGCCAAAGACCCATGGTGAGATACGACCATAGTCGTAATTGATGTGCTACCATGGTCATAAATCGTTAAATTTCAGCTTGCGCGAAACAATCAAGAACACACCGCCATTTTGACGGCGCATTAACCCTGTGCTTCCGAACGGGCGATATCGGAGCCCGCCCCGCCGGCGATGGCGAAAGCTGGTGACAGGATGGAATGCTTCGGTTATGCGGGACCGGCCGTGGCGGCCTCCGAACCAAAGGATGGCTGTCGCGGCTTTGCCTAAGATCAGCCTCGGGAAAACGGCATGGCGGATTCGCCGGACATCATCGCTTCGCTCGCCGATCTGACAGGAAGTTACGCGGCCATTCTGTGCGACGTGTGGGGTGTGGTGCACAATGGCGAATGGCACTTTCCCGTCGCCGCGGAGGCGCTCGCCCGGGCGCGCGCGGCAAAACAGCCGGTGGTGCTGATCACCAATTCGCCGCGCCGCAGCGCCGACGTCGTTGCGCAGATGAATGCGATCGGCGTTCCGGCAGATGCCTATGACCGTGTCGTCACCTCGGGCGACGTCACGCGTGACCTCATCGCCGAGGGTCCGAGGAAGATCTTCCACATCGGGCCCGAGCGGGACTTCACCCTCTATGACGGCCTGGACGTCGAGCTGGTGGAGGAGTTCGAAGCCTCCGGCATCGTCTGCACCGGGCTCTATGACGACGAGGTGGAGAAGCCGGCCGACTATGCGGAGCTGCTGCAGCGGCTGCGCGCCCGCAACCTGCCTTTCATCTGCGCCAATCCCGATATTCTGGTGGAGCGCGGCGAGCGCACCATCTGGTGCGCCGGCGCGCTCGCGCGCGACTATGCGCAGCTCGGCGGCCGCACGCTGATCGCCGGCAAGCCTTTCGCGCCGATCTACAGCCTCGCCATGAAGGAGGTCGCCGGCCTCATCGGCCACGCGGTCGAGCGCAAACAGGTTCTCGCCATCGGCGACGGCATGATGACCGACGTCAAGGGTGCCGCCGACAACGGCTTCGACGTGCTCTATGTCTCGGGCGGCATTCATGCACGCGACTATGGCGACCCGCTGCAGCCAGATCCCGAAAGGCTGGCGGGTTTTCTCGCAAAGCACGGCTATCGGCCGGTCGCCGTCATCCCGCGGCTGCAATAGGCTGGTAGCGTGGCCATGACGGGCGCCTCTGACATGACGCAAGCTTTCGAACGCATTTCGGCGGTCGCGCCGTTGCCTGCCCATCTGCGCGGCGGCGTCGTGGCGATCGGCAATTTCGACGGCGTCCACCGCGGCCATCTTTCGGTGCTGGAGCGGGCGCTGGCCGAGGCCAGCCGCCGCG